>NZ_DATJMN010000353.1:0-7886 GCF_035508675.1 Dyella sp. | reverse complement strand
AGTACGCAACACCAACATTCACGGCAAGCCACGCCAGGTGCATCCGGCTGATTATTTCCACGTATAGCTGTGGAGACAGCACTTCCACCGCTGCGGCGAGGTCCTCCGCTTCCAATTTATCTTTCGGTGTCTTGAAGCCGTCAATCGCCTCTCGAATAACGCGCACCTGTCCAATCTGACTTTCCGCCGCTCCCTCGTTCACTCCAGCGTCGGTCGCTACGGATACAAGGAAGCCACCCAAAGCGCTGAGATTTTCCAAGAACCGGAAGTACTCCTCTTCGCTCACATCGCGGCGCTTGATTTCGTTCGTCGGACTGAGACCAGCTCTCGCCTTCAGGTCATTCAGCGCTTCCTCCGCAGCAACACGATCGCGGGAGCCAACAACGTAGGCAGCGACGACGCACCAAGCCCCGGGCTGACTTGCCAGCGCGAACGTCCCGGATTCGTCGATAAAAATGTGCACGGACTTTGACTCGTCTACCGATGACAACGGGCTATATCAGAGTGAAATCATGAGTATCACGCTTGGTTTGATCACCGAAATTCGCCCGGCAATCGAAGCAGGCGGCTGCAAATCTCAAAGCTTGCTTTGGGGGGTGGATTCAGCCGGTCGATAGCAGACTTTGAAACTAATCATTTCTCGAAGGCTTAGGGATGCTCTGATTTAATCCAGCGTAGCCCGCGACGGCCCTGTGAGTCATCATAGCTTCCTTCACGTACGACACTCATGATTGTCGTGATCGCGCACCTTCTGTGGCCGCTAGTCGGCAAGCTAGTCCCAGGAGAAGATCCGTACCGGCAATCGTCATACGTGCCGCGGGAAAGGCATAGTTCGTGTCCGCCACCGATACTGTTGAAAAGCTCGCTTCGCAAACCCGAGATCGCTTAAAGCGAGAAAATTCGGCCTCTACAATCGCTTTCTGTCGGCCTGAATGTGCAAATTTGTACAGAATCAAATTGTCGTTGCCGTCGTGATCCAAAGGTCGGACGTCTATTTGTTAAGTCGGAGTTTTTCAACAGATTCGACCCAAAGCGTTCTCACTTCCCACCCCCAGGAGCCGGCGCCCGCGCCAGCGCCCATGCATCCACACGCATCGCACCCGCGCGCTTCAACGTGCGCACGCATTCGGCAAGCGTGGCGCCCGTGGTGAACACATCATCGAGCACCGCGACATGCGCAGGCAGTCGCGCACTGGTGCGCACCACAAAGGCACCGCGAAGATTACGCCGCCGCTCGACCGCATCCAGGCCGGTTTGTGCATCGGTGTGGCGCGTGCGCAGCAACACGTCGTGCCGGCACGCCATGCCGAAGCTGCGTGCGAGGGGCCGTGCGATCTCCAGCGCCTGGTTATAGCCGCGCTCGCGCAGGCGACGGTGGTGCAAAGGCACGGGGATGATCATCTGCGGCAGTGCGATGGGATGGGGTTCACGCTGCCACAAGGTCGACAGCACGCGTCCGGCCGCCAGGTCACGGCCGAACTTGAAGCGTGTTTCCAGCCTGTCCAGCGGCCATGCATAGCGGAACGGCGCCCAGGCAGCATCCCAAGGCGGCGCCTTGCGTTGGCAACGTCCGCACAGCGGCGCCGAGATCGGCAGCGGCAAAGCACAGCGCTGGCAGCAATGCGCGTTGCGCGGCAATTCCGCGGCGCAATCGACGCACAGGTCCATGCCGTCTGCGCCCTCGTCGCCGCATAGCAGGCAGCGCCATGGCAGCAGCCAGCGCTGGAGAGGGGAAAGCCAGCGGATTGGCGCATCCATGCGCAGCGGCCCTCAGTCAGGTGGCCGGCTTGAACATGGCCGCGTCGAGGATCGACCACAAATGGATGATCCAGCCCATCCAGAACACCCACAGCACACCGGCCAGCACGAACATCACTACGGCCTTCAGGAAGCGCCCCTGCACCAGCTGACCCAGCCCCGGAATAAACAGGCTGCAAATGGCGGCGATGACATTCCCTGCACTACCCTGACCTGCTGCGCTCATGGCGACTCCTTCAATGGATGATTCGACGATGTTAGCGGTTCCGCCCGCCTTTTCATCTCGTCAACCATTCGTCCGCGCATCGAGTTGACAGCCTCTCGGACGGCTCCCACACTGTGCGCCGGTTTATCGGAGCCCTCCCATGACTGCAGCCGCCCTTCGCCACGACTGGACCCGCGACGAGGTCGTCGCCCTGTTTGCCTTGCCCTTCAACGAGCTGCTGCACCAGGCGCACAGCGTGCATCGCGCGCACCACGATCCGAATGCGGTGCAGGTGTCCACCCTGCTGTCGATCAAGACCGGCGGCTGCCCGGAAGATTGCGGCTACTGCCCACAGGCCGCGCGCTACCACACCGGCGTGAAGGCGGAAAAGCTGATGTCGGTGGAAAGCGTGGTGGCCCGCGCACAGGCGGCCAAGCACGCCGGCGCCAGCCGCTTCTGCATGGGCGCCGCGTGGCGCAGCCCGAAAGACCGTGACGTGGCGCAGGTGGCGGAAATCGTTGCGGCGGTGAAGTCGCTGGGCCTGGAGACCTGCGCCACGCTGGGCATGCTCACCGGCGAACAGGCGCAGACCTTGAAGCAGGCCGGCCTCGACTACTACAACCACAACCTGGATACCGCGCCCGAGTTTTACGGCGAGGTGATCCACACGCGCCAGTATCAGGATCGCCTGGATACGCTGGAACACGTTCGCCAGGTCGGCTTGAAGACCTGCTGCGGCGGCATCGTCGGCATGGGCGAGACGCGCGCGCAGCGCGCCGGCCTGCTGCAGACGCTGGCCAATCTGCCGGAGCATCCGCAGTCGGTACCGATCAACCAGCTGGTGCAGGTGCCGGGCACGCCGCTGCATGGCACCGAGGCGCTGGACCCGTTCGAGTTCGTACGCACGATCGCCGTGGCGCGCATCCTGATGCCCGCCTCGATGGTGCGCCTCTCTGCCGGCCGCCAGCAGATGGACGATGCCGTGCAGGCGCTGTGCTTCTTCGCCGGCGCCAATTCGATTTTCTACGGCGAAAAGCTGCTGACCACCGGCAATCCCGACGTGGAACACGACCGCGCCCTGTTCCGCCGGCTCGACTTGCATGCACTGGAAGTGGCCGAGGATACCGACACCGTGCACGCCGACATCCTCGAAACGGAAGCAGCGGGCTGCGGGCATGGCTGTGGCTGCAGTGCCGCGGCCTGACCTGCTCGAACGATTAGCCGTCCAGACGGCCGAACGTGCGCAGGCGCAGTTGCAACGCCGCCTGCGCACGGTAACGCGTACCGAAGGTGCATTCATAGAAAGCAGCGGGCAACGCCTGCTGGCTTTTTGCAGCAACGATTATTTGGGACTGGCGCAGGATGCACGCTTGATCGCCGCCTGGAAACAGGCCGCGGATGCGTGCGGCGTAGGCAGCGGTTCCGCCCATCTGATCTGCGGCCATCGCCGCGAGCACGCCGAGCTGGAAGAAGCGCTGGCCGAATGGACCGGCCGCGAGCGCGCGCTGCTGTTTTCCACCGGGTATATGGCCAATCTCGGCGTGATGCAGGCACTGCTGCAGCGTGGCGACGTGTGCGTGCAGGACAAGCTTAATCACGCCTGCCTGCTCGATGGCGCGCAGCTGGCTGGCGCCGTGTTGAAGCGTTATCCGCATGCCGATGCCGCGGCGGCCGTGCGCCAGCTGCAAAGTGATGGCAACAGCTGCGCACTGCTCGCCACCGACGGCGTATTCAGCATGGACGGCGATATCGCACCGCTGCGCGAGCTTGCTGCGTTATGCGCTCGCGAAGGCGCCACCTTGATGGTGGACGATGCGCACGGGCTTGGCGTGCTGGGCGCGGATGGCGCCGGCAGCGTGATGGAAGCGGGCTTGAGTGAACGCGACGTACCCGTATTGATGGCGACGCTAGGCAAGGCGGTGGGATGCAGCGGCGCGTTCGTCGCCGGCGACGCCAGCCTGATCGACGGCCTGGTTCAATTCGCCCGCACCTATATCTACACCACCGCCATGCCGCCCGCGCTGGCCGCGGCAACCCGTTGCGCCGTCGCTCTAGCACGCGCAGAAAGCTGGCGCCGCGAAAAACTCAATGGCTTGATCCAGCGTTTTCGCCAGGGCGCCGCGCAACTTGGCCTGCCGCTGATGCTTTCGCGCACGGCTATCCAACCTTTGCTGCTCGGCGATGCGCAACGTGCCTTGGACGCCGCACGAGCGCTGGAAGAAAAAGGACTGCTGGTAGTAGCGATTCGCCCGCCCACCGTGCCGCACGGCCAGGCCCGCCTGCGCATCACGCTGTCGGCCATGCACGAGGCATCGCACGTGGATCGCCTGCTGGAAGCCTTGGCGTCCCTGCGGTTGGCAAGTGCACCGGTATAATGGATGGCGCTTCGCACGCTTATTCCCTCTCATGTCGATTCTTAATATCTCCGCCTATCGCTTCGTCAGCCTGGACGACCTGCCCGCGCTGCGCGAGCGCATGCTGGCGCAATGCCATGCGCTGGCCTTGAAAGGCACCATTCTGCTGGCGCCGGAAGGCATCAATCTGTTTCTTGCCGGCCAGCGTGAAGCCATCGATGCCTTCATGGACTGGCTGCATGGGGATCCGCGCTTTGCCGGCATGCATGGCAAGGAATCCGTGTCCGACGAGATACCGTTCAAACGCATGCGCGTACGCCTGAAAAAGGAAATCATCACGCTGCGCCATCCAACCATTCGCCCGGAAGGCGGCCGCGCACCGGCGGTGGATGCCGCCACGCTCAAGCGTTGGCTGGACCAGGGACACGACGACGAAGGGCGCGAGCTGATGTTGCTGGATACGCGCAATGCCTACGAAACCGAGGTGGGCATGTTTCCGCAGGCCATCGACTATCGCATTGCCAGCTTTACCGAGCTGCCTGCCGCAGTGGCAGCCGATCATGCCCGCTATGCGGACAAGACCATCGTGTCGTATTGCACGGGCGGCATTCGCTGCGAAAAATTTGCGTTGTACATGCAGGACATCGGCATGCAGCGCGTGTTCCAGCTGGAAGGCGGCATTCTTAAATATTTCGAGCAAGTGGGCGGCGCCCATTGGCAGGGCGACTGCTTTGTGTTCGACGAGCGGGGCGCGGTGGACAAGGAACTCCTGCCTGCCGGCTTATCGCCTCCCTCTTCCCCAGCAGAAAACCCGCGCGCATGAGCCTCTACATCGAAACCCAAGGCAGCGGCCCGATTCCGCTGGTGATGCTGCACGGCTGGGCGATGCACGGCGGCATCTTCAAACCGCTGGTGGATGCGCTGCATGAACACTGCACGATGTACCTGGTCGACCTGCCCGGCCATGGCTTTTCGCGCGATTGCGGCCTGCCACTGGAACCGCAGGCTTGCGCACGCGCCATTGCCGAGGCCACGCCTTCGGCGACCTGGCTGGGCTGGTCGCTCGGCGGGCTGATCGCGCTGCAGGGTGCGCTGGATTGGCCGCAACAAGTGCGCAGCGTGGCCATGCTGTGCGCCACCCCGCGTTTCGTAAGCGGCGAAGACTGGCCGCAAGGGCGCGATCCTGCGCTGGTGCGCCAGCTCGCCACCGATCTGGAAACCGACTACCACGCCACCATCGAGCGCTTCCTCGCGCTGGAAGTGATGGGCAGCCCCGACCCGAAGGCCGAGCTGCGCAAGCTGCGCACCGAGGTATTTGCGCGCGGCGAACCCGATCTGCGCGTACTGCAGGAAGGCATTCGCCTGCTGGACGAAACCGACTTGCGTGCCAGCTTGCCGCAGCTCAACCGTAGCAGCTGGTGGAGCGCCGGACGGCTCGATCGGCTGGTGCATCCCTCCGCCATGGAATGGTCCGCGCAGGCCAGCCAGGGCGAATTCCACGTGATAGCGCGCGCCGGACACGCACCGTTTCTCAGCCATGCCGATGCCGTGGCGCAAACGCTGCGGCCATGGCTGGAGGCGAACGCATGAGCGACTTCCAGATCGATGCACAACGCGTGCGCGCCAACTTCAGCCATGCCGCCGGCAGCTATGAACAGCACGACGTGCTGCAACGCGAAGTACAACAGCTGCTGCTGGAACGTTTGGACTTCTATCTGCAACCGCCCGAGCGCGTCATCGACGTGGGCGCGGGTACCGGGCGTGGCAGCGCGCTGCTGAAAAAGCGCTACGGCAAGGCGCAAGTGATTGCCGTGGATGCGGCATTGCCGATGCTGCGCACTGCCAAGTCGCATGCCGGCTGGCTCAAGCCGTTCGCGCGCGTGTGCGGCGAGGCGACGGCCTTGCCGCTGCCTGATCACAGCGTGGACGTGCTGCATTCCAATCTGTGCTTTCAGTGGATCGATGATCTTCCCGCGCTGTTCGGCGAATGCGTACGCGTGCTCAAGCCGGGCGGCATGCTGCTGTTCTCTACCTTCGGCCCCGACACCTTGCGCGAACTGCGCGCGGCCTGGGCCGCGGTGGACCAGCATTCGCACGTCGGCCGCTTTCTGGACATGCATGACCTGGGCGACGCGATGATCGCCGCCGGCTTGCGCGATCCGGTACTGGACGTGGACCGCTACACGCTGACCTACAGCGAGCCAAAGGCGCTGCTGCACGAGCTGAAAGGCCTCGGCGCGACGCATGCCGACCGCGGACGCGAGCGCGGCCTGACCGGCAAGCGCCACTTCCAGGCCATGCTGGCCGCGTACGAGGCGATGCGCGTGGATGGCCGTATTCCCGCGACCTGGGAAGTGGTCACCGCGCATGCCTGGGGCCCGGCATCGGGGCAGTCCCGCCGCACGAAAGACGGCGGCGAGATCGCCAGCTTCTCGGTTGACAACCTGCGCGGCTCGCGGCGGCGCTGAGCATTCGCTGGATGCCGCAACAGGCTGGGATGAAATCCCAGCCTATGATTCACCGTTTACTTCTGCGGCGCCGCCACGCTGCCTGCAGGCGCCGGCTGCGCCGCATTCGCCTTCTGCCGCTGCTTGGGCAAATAGGTCATGCTCACATGACCCGTGCCGGTGAAATACGAGGTATTGGTGTTGTAGGTGAGCTTGTCGGCGTGCGCCTCACCCATGCCTTGCTGCGTCACCACCGCATTGGGCTGCAGCACGGCGATGCCATTGATGTTGTCGTAGTCCAGCGTGGGCGCCTCGCCGGTCATCAGGCGATCGCTGTCATCCAGTTGCTGGATGTGCGCCGGGCTGCCTTTCATCACGATGCGGCTGACCTGGGTCTGCCCATCCAGATAAACCTGCGCTACATCACCCGTGGCCTTCATGGTGCCCTGGGTAACCACCACCTTGCCGGTAAGGGTGGTGATGGTATTGGGGGCATTGAAGCCGTCGACGGACACCTGCGACGTATTCATCGGCTGGTTGCGGTCGCCGGTTTTGGCGTGGACCGCCAGCGGCAGCAGCAACGCGAGCGCGAGACATAGCCGGAGCACCGAGCCGCCATGGCGCATAGGGAAATCGAAGGACGACGTCATGTGCAGCTGCTCCACGTTCCGGTTATGGACGCCATTCTATTGAGCTGGCAGGCCGGGATGCCATCCCGGCTTCGCTAACCGCATTGGTGCCGGGATCTACCACCTCGGTGCCTACGTGCGCCTTATGAGAAAGTAAGGCCACCCGCGCATCACACGTCGCCCGCCCCTTACAGACATCCGCACGCTTACTTGCTACGTTCGCCTCGTCATCGACGCCATCTCTCACCGGGTAACGTCGATGACCCTTGCAGCAATGCTTGGAGAAGCGCGGATCGTGAGAGCTGGAACTCCCACGACCCGCTAACCACAACCAACTGTTACGGAGTTGATCAGTCGAGTAGGCCGCAGGAACCTCCCCCGCGACCTCTCACAGAACCGTACGTGAACCTCTCGATTCATACGGCTCTTCGCATGCAGTCGATTCTTATCCCATACCAATGCACGAACAGGTAGGGGTGCTGCGCTCTTAGCT
>NZ_DATJMN010000352.1:0-4574 GCF_035508675.1 Dyella sp. | reverse complement strand
ACTCCAATGCTAGTTGGTGGTGGCCAGCGGATCGTCTGAGCCCTAACTCGGGCGATCCGCGCTACTTCACTCATGTCGGGCGTGTCGCGGTCATCTCACTGGATGGGCACGCCCGACAGCCGCACCTTCGCACAAAACATGCTTCGTCATCTGTCAGGGGCGGGTGCTTTGATGCGTTGGTGAATGCCTACGTGATGCAGGCGGTGAGACACAACATCCACGCGACTGGACCCACCCACTTGATTTAGGCGTCATCACGATTCGACGCCTCTGAAGAAGATGGCTGACTTATGACTTGAGATACGCCGTACTGATCTGCACTGTCTCACCGTTCTTCTTGCACATCGCACGCTTATCATTCACCCCCTTGCGGGTACCCGATAGGTGCTGCCATCCAGATCGCTCTCAGCGCGCACCATGTCGATTTTCACTGTATAGACCGGGGGCATGGTGGACACCTGTTCGGAGACATGGTGGACAGTGTTAGGCCACCCCGCTTCACATCCACCTAACAGCATGTAAGAATAGTAACGATTCGCATTTACAGGACGCCCATCGTGGCGGCAAGCGGGATTGAGACGCCCAGCCAGGCATCGGCTGCAGCGGCTCAAGCAGCCAGCCAAGCCCGTTCTGTTCTTTTCCACCTTGCCGACATCGTTGCCCATGCCCGCCAACTTCCGTGCTTCGCCCCTGCAAACCGCCCTGCTGCTTGCCCTGGCCCTACCCGCTGCGGCCAACGCGCAAACGGCCCCCTCTTCCACCGACACCGCCGCGCTGCCCAAAAAAACCATGAACACGGTGCACGTCACCGGTAGCGTTATCGGCACCGACTACACCGCCGACACCTCCAGCGTGGGCGCCAAGGTGCCGACCTCGCTGCGCGATATCCCGCAAACCGTGGTGGTGGTGAACCGCGACCTGCTCGAAGCGCAAGGCGCCACATCGCTGCAGGATGCGCTGCGCAACGTACCCGGCATTACCATCGGCGCCGCGGAAGGCGGGCAGATCGGCAACAACATCAACCTGCGCGGCTTCACCGCACGCACGGACATCTACCTGGATGGCTTCCGCGATCCTGGCCAGTACTACCGCGACGTATTCGACCTCGACGCCGTCGAGGTGCTGAAAGGCCCCTCCTCCATGTTGTTTGGCCGCGGCTCCACCGGCGGCGTGATCAACCAGGTGACCAAGCAGCCGGAGCTGAAAGCCTTTGGAGAGATCAGCGCGACGGTCGGCACCAGCGACCGCTATCGCATCACCGGCGATATCAACCAGCCGCTCTCCGACACGGCCGCCGCACGCTTGAACATCTACGGCCAGGACATGCACGCCACGCGCAACGTGCTGAACAACCGCGATGGCGGCATCGCGCCATCGTTGCGCTTCGGCATCGGCACGCCTACACAGATCACACTATCGGCCTTGATCCAACGCAACCACGACATGCCCGACTACGGCCTGCCGCCGATCAACGGGCGCCCGGCGCATGTGAATCCCAAGAACTGGTACGGCCTTACCGACGACCGCACCATCCAGAGCGTCAACGCATTCAATGCGCGCCTCGAACATACGTTCTCCGACAGCGTCAGCCTGCGCACGCAGCTGCAATACAGCGACTACCGCACCGACGCACGCGAAACCGCGGCCAACAGCATCGTCACCGCCCAAGGCGTAACGCTCAACCGGACGCTGGGCAACCCGACCAACCTGCCGCTGCAGGATTTGTATGCGCAGCTCGCCAGCCACGACCGCGTCATCCACGACAAACTGCTGGACAGCCAGACGGACCTGGTCACCAAGTTCGCTACGGGTACGTGGGAGCACACGCTGATCACCGGCATGGAACTGGCGCGCGAAACCTACAACAACCAGACTTACACGCGGAACGGTTTGCCGCTGCTTTCCCTGCTGGACCCCGCGCAGGAAGCCACGCCCTCCGCCGTCACCACGACGGCGGGCAACTATGCGCAATCGGTCGGCAAGACCGCAGCGGTCTACGCCAACGACACCATCAAGCTCGACGATCACTGGATGATCGTGGCGGGCTTGCGTCGTGATCGTTTCGATGCACACATCAGCAACACAATCTCCGCACCTGCGTATGCGCAGCAGACTGTCTATTTCACCAGCGTGCGCGGCGGCGTGATCTATCAGCCGAGCGAGCAGCAATCTTACTACGTGTCATACGGCACCTCGTTCGATCCCGTGCTGGAACAGCTCACCCTTACCAGCGGTACGCAGAACCTCGCGCCCACCAAGAACCGTTCCTACGAAATCGGCGGCAAGTGGAACCTGCTGGATGACATGCTCGGCATCAACGCGGCGCTGTATAAACTGGAACAGACCAACGCGCGCACGCAAACCTCATCTGGCGAATACACATTGGACGGCACCATCCGCGTACGCGGCGCCGAGCTCAGCGCGGTCGGACACATCACCGACCACTGGCAAATCTTCTCCGGCTACAGCTATATGGACGGGAAAATCGTCAAAGCGCTGGACGGCACCCAAGGCAACGTACCCGCCAACACGCCGCGCCACACCCTCACCGCCTGGAGCACCTACACCTTTGCCGAACATTGGGAAGCCGGCGGCGGCCCGACCTATATGTCGCAGCGCTACGCCGCCAATACCGACGAAACCAGCGTTGGCGGCTATACGCGCTGGGATGCGATGGTCGCGTACCATCAACACAGCTACGACATCCGGCTCAATCTGCTGAACCTTGCGAACAAGCGTTATTTCGATGCGGTGATTCCTTCGGATGGCGGGCGCGCGGTGCCGGGGATTGGGCGTACGGCGTTGGCGACGTTTACGTATAAGTTTTGATGGTACAAAAGCCGTATATTTCGCCTCATTGCCGTCATTCCCGCGAAAGCGGGAATCCATTTAAAAAATGCATCAGAGCAACGTGGATTCCCGCTTTCGCAGGAATGACGGTGTTGGGGACAAGAGGAGAAGTCCTGTCATGCTGGTCCACATCCCCACCCTGCTCACCACCGACCAAGTCGCCCACTTCCGCCAACGCCTCGACGCCGCCGACGCCCCCTGGCTCGACGGCCGCGTCACCGCCGGCCACCAAGGCATCCACGTCAAGCAAAACCAGCAACTCGCCGAAGGCTCGCCACTCGCCATCGAACTGGGCAACATCGTGCTCGCCACGCTGGAACGCCACCCACTCTTCATCAGCGCAGCCCTCCCCAACCGCATTTACCCGCCGATGTTCAACCGCTACCAAGGCGGCATGCACTTCGGCAGCCACGTCGACGGCTCCATCCGCCTCCTCCCCGGCACCGGCCAGAAAATCCGCACCGACCTCTCCGCCACCCTCTTCCTCGCGCCACCGGACAGCTACGACGGCGGCGACCTGCTGATCGAAGACACGTATGGCACGCAGACCGTGAAACTCTCCGCTGGCGACATGATCCTGTATCCGGCCAGCAGCTTGCATCGCGTGAATCCCGTCACGCGCGGCACGCGATTGGCTTGTTTCTTCTGGGTGCAAAGCATGGTGCGCGATGACGGGCAGCGCACGATGTTGTTTGACATGGATAACGCGATACAGCGGCTTACGGCGACGAATGCGGATGAAGCGGCGCGTGTAAGGCTGACTGGGGTCTATCACAACCTGCTGCGCACGTGGTCGGACTTGTAACCACCGCCAACGGCACCTCTCGCCGGCCCTTTGACGCCCCTCGCCAGGCATGTTTTTGACCTACGTCAACTTTCCGGCGACAAGCGGCGCGTTTCCTCCGACCAGCGGTCGTTCAACTAAGCATAACCCTACAAGATAATTGCCACGAAGCTTACACACTTCGCCCTAGGTGACAGCTCTCGGCACAACTGCCCGTGAGATGGCCAGGACAAGTAGGGGACCGGACCTCGTCCGGTATACAAACGAGCGTTAGCCAACGCGATACAGGGGCGGTCCATGAATACGATGCGCGCGCATCGCAGACCGGCGGAAGGATTCACAATCGTCGAGTTGATGGTGGTGATAGCGATCATCGCCGTTGTTCTCGCCCTTGCTGTCCCCTCTTACAAGAGCGTCACAACACAAGGCCGAATGGCTGGCGAGATCAACGATCTGGCCACCAGCATCGAATTGGCGCGTTCTGCAGCAATCAAGCAAGGTTTGACAGTAACCATTTGCCCGTCGGCCAATCCCACCGCCACGCCTTCAACCACGGCCCCTGCCTGCGCCAACAGCACTGAGTGGAACACTGGTTGGGTCGTTTTTATCGATACCGCGGGCAATCAAACCTTCACCACCAGTGGTGACACGCTGCTGCGCACCCATGGGCCCTTCACCGGTAGCGATACCCTGGTGTATTCCTCGACGGCCGGGACGTCGACTGGTATCACCTTCAACCGCATGGGTGGCACAACCAGCTTCGGTGGTACCACGACCAATTTCGGCAATACCGGCACGCTGACGCTGCACGACTCTACCAACAACGCGACGTGGCGGCGCTGCGTGATTTTGTCCGAGGCCGGCAACATCACCGTGGATTCCGAACAGAACGGCCTGCAGGGGGCTTGCCCATGATCCATTTTGACCGCCATCGGACGCG
>NZ_DATJMN010000351.1:0-2748 GCF_035508675.1 Dyella sp. | reverse complement strand
TCTCTCGATACAGAGATGGGAGTGCGTTTACAGCACGCCGCGCTTCATCTGATCACGCTCGATCGACTCGAACAAGGCCTGGAAGTTGCCTTCGCCGAAACCTTCGTTGCCCTTGCGCTGGATGATCTCGAAGAAGATCGGTCCGATTGCGTTCTGGGTGAAGATCTGCAGCAGCAGTTTCTGCTTCGTCTCCGCATCGGCGTCGATGAGGATCTTGTTCGCGCGCATGCGCGCGACGTCCTCGCCATGGTTCGGGATGCGCATGTCGATCACATCGAAATACGTTTCTGGCGTGTCGAGGAATTCCACGCCCTGCGCGCGCATCGCTTCCACCGTGTCATAGATGTTGTCGGTGAAGCAGGCAATGTGCTGGATGCCTTCGCCATGATAGGCATCGAGGTATTCGTTGATCTGGCTCTTCGGATCGTTCGATTCGTTAAGCGGAATGCGCACGATGCCGTCCGGCGCGGTCATCGCCTTGGACACCAGGCCGGTCTTCGTTCCCTTGATGTCGAAGTAGCGGATCTCGCGGAAGTTGAACAGACGCTCGTAGTAATCGGACCACTTCTGCATGTTGCCGAAGTACAGGTTGTGCGTGAGGTGGTCGATGAAGGTGAGGCCGTAACCGGCCGGGTGCTGGTCCACACCTGGCAGTGCTTCGTAATCGGCGTCGTAGACACTGCCCGCGTCGCCGTAGCGATCCACCAGGTACAGCATGCAGTCGCCGATGCCCTTCACTACCGGCGCGTCGACCGCCTTGGTATCGGCCTTGTGCGTGGTCGCTTCGCCGCCATTGGCGAGCACCGTCTCAAGCACCTCCGCCGCAGGGCGCCGGAAGCGAATTGCAAACCCGCAGGCGCAGGGGCCGTGCTTGGCGGCGAAATCGGCGGCGAACGAGTCCGGCTCTTCGTTGACCAGGAAATTCACGTCACCCTGGCGGTACACCGTAATGGCCCGGCGCTTGTGCTTGAGCACCGCCGTAAAGCCCATGTTCTGGAATAACCTATGCAGCTCACTGCCACGGCCTGCCGGCGCGGCGAACTCAACGAATTCGAATCCGTTGATGCCCATGGGGTTCTCGAAGGTGGTCACGTGCATGCCGAGATTAGGCTGGGCGTTCATGGCGCTCTCCTGACATAGTCGATGCGCGATGGGGCCATGCGAGCGTGCCACCATCGGAATAAGCCTGACGTTATAGTTACAATTGAAACTAATTGCAAGGAACACTGCCGCAATGTCCCACCCGCGCAAGCCTGCCCCTGCCGGCGCCGAACACGCTCCTCTGGAATTGGAACGCTTCCTGCCCTATCGGCTATCGATTCTTTCGAACACGGTGAGCCAGGCGATTGCCAACGACTACCAGCGTCGCTACGACCTGAGCATGACCGAATGGCGCGTGATGGCAGTGCTGGCCCGGTTCCACGGCCTATCCGCGCGCGAGGTGGCCGAGCGCACCGCCATGGACAAGGTAGCGGTCAGCCGCGCGCTGGCCCGGCTGGTCGAAGCCGGCCGCGTGCACCGGGAAACCCATGGCAACGACAAGCGCCGTTCCGTGCTCAGCCTGACCGAGGCCGGCTGGCTGATCCATGACGACGTCGCCCCGATGGCGCGGGCACGCGAGCGCGACGTACTGGCCAAGCTGGACGAGGAGGAATGCCGCTGGCTGACACGCATCCTGGACAAGCTGCTGGATGACGTGCCCGGCATGCGTTGCGATGGCGGCAGCGGCGAAGGCTGAGGCAAGCCCGGCATTCGCCGCGCGCCGCGGCTATTTCACGCCGTGCATCAAGCGGTTCACCAACGGCGAAATCAGCAGCAGCAGCACGCCCGATCCGGCCAGCACATAGAAGCAGAAGGTAAAACCGCTCAGGGCCGACGCCGCGGTCATGCCGGTTGCGCCGCTGATGTGCGACGCGAGCATGCCCGAGAGATTGCCGCCCAGCGCAGTGGACAAAAACCAGCCGCCCAGGCCCAGGCCCACCAGCCGCGGAGGCGCCAGCTTGGTCACCATGGATAGCCCGATCGGCGACAGGCACAGCTCGCCTACGGATTGGAATAAGTAGCAGGCGGCGAGCGGCCAGAATGGAATCAGCCCGCGGCTGTCGAGCAGGTGCGACAAGGCATAGATCAAGCTGATAAAGCCGACGCCCTCGAACACCAGCCCCAGGCCGAATTTGCGCGGAATGGATGGCTCCTTGTGCCGCTTGGCCAGCCAGCCCCACGCCAGCGCGGTCAGCGGCGCCAGCGCCACCACCCACAGCGGCGTCATCGCCTGGAACCAACCCACGGGGAACACCCAGCCGCCGAACATCTGCCGGTCCACCAGGTTTTCGGCCAGGAAATTGAAGGTGGTGCCAAACAGGTAATAGAACACCCAGAACAGCACATTGAAGGCGAAGATGATCAGCATGGCGATCACCCGGTGCAATTGCACCCGATCGTGGCGCAGTGCTTCGCCGACCAGCACTACCACCATGCCCACGAACAGCAGGGCCATCACCCACTGCAAGCCCACGGCGCCGAGCTTGGACAACAAGAGATAAGTCACCGGTACCGCGATGGCCACACCGACAATCACGCCGAGCACGCGCATGCGGCTTTCATTGCCGGGCGCCGGACGCCCTACGCCGCGCAGACTGCGGCGCCCAAACCAGAACCACAACAGGCTCAGCAGCATGCCGACGCCAGCTGCGGCAAACACGATGCGGAAATTCTGCTGTAGCGGGGTGTTGGTGAAATAACTGGCCA
>NZ_DATJMN010000350.1:0-45055 GCF_035508675.1 Dyella sp. | reverse complement strand
CCCACCGGCATGGATGAAAACAACCTCTTCATGATCACCCAGCAATGGGTGGGCGCGCCGAGCGGCGACGATCCGGCCAGCATCCAGAAACTCGATGCCATGTTGAACGAGGACATCCAAGCCCTGCGCGTGCTGCCCGATGTTGAATCGGTCACCCCGATCAACACCTTGCCGTTGTATCCGTCAAGCTGGAACGGCTCCGTCTCGTTGAAGCCGGGCGCAGAACTTGGTGCCGGCAATACGCGGACGACCTATTATTTCGGCGACGAAAACATGATGAAGACATTGGGTCTGCGTCTGGTTGCCGGCCGCAACTTCACGGCGTCGGACGTGACCAACAAAGGGTTCCGCGATCCCAGCGAAGCGAGCATGGTGATCATCACCAAGGCGCTTGCCGACAAGTTGTTTCCAAAGGGCGATGCGGTCGGCAAGGTGGCTTATCTGGATGGCGCCACCACGCCCAGCACGGTTGTCGGCGAGGTCGAGCGCCTGCAGGTGCCGTCCGTAAGCAGTTGGGCCAGCAGTTTCGTATGGAACTCGACGATCGAACCGGTTCGCCTGAATTCCAATTTCTCGCGCTATGCGGTGCGCACCAAGCCGGGGCGGCTGAATGCCGTGATGCGGGCGGTGCCATCCAGGTTATACGGTGTCAATCCGATGCGCGTGCTCAATGACGACAGCGTCAAGTCGTTCAAGGACATTCGCGCCGAAGCCTATCGCGCGGATATCGGCATGGCTGCGCTGATGGGCGTGATCTGCGTGATCCTGCTGGCCGTCACGGCTGCCGGCATCGTCGGGCTCACCAGTTTCTGGGTGGGTCAGCGCCACCGCCAGATCGGCGTACGTCGCGCGCTTGGTGCGCGGAAGATCGACATCCTGCATTACTTCCAGCTCGAAAACATGTTGATCGCCGGCGGCGGCGCGCTGGTTGGCATCGCGCTGGCGATTGGCCTGAACCGCATGCTGATGAGCAAGTTCGAAATGGACAGCATGCCGGTCTACTACGTGCTGGCCGGGTTGGCGGTAGTGGTGTTGCTGGGGCAGATCGCGGTGTTCGTACCGGCACTGCGCGCCTCGAATGTGCCGCCGGTCGCAGCGACGCGCTCGGCGTGATGTGAACCGGGCGAAGGGAGCATAGTGATGCTGGGCTATTACCTCGATCTGGCGCTGCGCAGCTTCAGGCGCAACAAGGTGCTCACGGCATTGATGGTGCTGACCCTCGCGCTGGGGATCGGGGCATCGATGACGACCTTGACCGTGCTTAGGTTGCTATCCGGCGATCCGCTGCCGCACAAGAGCGCGCAACTGTTTTACGTGCAGGTCGATCCGTATCCCAAGGATCGACCGTTTTCCCGCAGCGGCAAACTGCCCTGGCTGACGAGCTACCTCGATGCCATGAACCTGCTGCATGCGCATCGGGCCGAGCGCCAGGCTGCGATGGCGATGACCCGGGTCAAGCTGACTGCCCCGCAACAGCACCCCTTCTTCAGCGATGGCGTGATGACCACGTCTGATTTTTTCAGCATGTTCGAGGCGCCGTTTCAATACGGCGGCGGGTGGAGTGCCGTGGATGGCGAAAGCCGTGCCAAGGTAGTGGTGATCGCCGATTTCCTCAACGACCAGCTGTTCGGCGGCGCCAACAGCGTCGGCCGCAGCTTGCGCATCAACGACCAGGATTTCCGCATCGTCGGGGTGCTGCGGCATTGGGCGCCGCAGCCGCGTTTCTATTCGCTGTATCTGGGCGGCCCCAATTACGGCAAGGGCGAAGCGGTGTTCCTGCCGTTGCAGTCGGCAAGAGCGGCGGGCATGGAGCCGATCAACCTCATGTCTTTCGCCGGCGGCGACAAACAGACACTGGAAAACGCGCCGAGCATCTGGTTGGGCCTGTGGGTGCAATTGCCGGATGCGGCGGCGGTTTCCGCCTATCAATCGTTTCTCGCCGGCTATGCCCGGCAGCAGATTGCGCTGGGGCGTTTTCAGCGCTCCGACACGGGCTTGTCCGGCCTGATGCAATGGCTCGATAGCCAGCAGGTGGTGCCCGGCAACGTGCGCATGCAGACCGGACTGGCGTTCAGCTTTTTGCTGATCTGCATGGTCAACACGGTGGGGCTGCTGTTGGCCAAATGCCTGCGCCGCGCGAACGAGATCGGTGTGCGGCGAGCCCTGGGTGCTTCGCGTGCGGCGATCTTTGCGCAATTCATGGCGGAAGCCGGCTTGATCGGTCTGGTCGGTGGCGCGCTGGGCTTGGTGTTTGCGCTGTTCGGCCTGTGGTGCATCCGCCAGCAACCGGCCGAGTACGCCAGCCTGGTGTATCTGGATGGACAAATGTTCGTGTGTACGTTCGCCGTGGCGCTGATCGCCAGCCTGGTCGCCGGCATGCTGCCGGCATGGCGCGCCTGCGCGGTGACGCCTGCCCCGCAACTGAAATCGGCCTGAGGATAACCATGGAAATCCGCCCGATCCTCGCCACGCTGCCCAGGCATCGCATTCCCGCCTTGCTCATCGTGCTGGAAATCGCGCTGGCGTGCGCCGTGTTGTGCAACGCGGTATTCATGGTGGCCCAATGCGTGGTCGATGGCCGCGCGCCCAACGCCATCGATGAGCAAGGTATCTCGGTGATCCATATCGGCGGCCTGGATGGCCGGCTGGCTTCCGATAGCGTGTCCCGTGACCTGGCTGCTCTGCGTACGCTACCTGGCGTAAAAGCCGCCGCTGCCATCAGCGATGTGCCGCTGGGACCGGATGCCGCGTTCAACGGATTTACCAGCCAGCCTGACGCGCAGCCTACGGTCAACAGCTCGGTCTATCTCGTCGGCAAAGGCGCCGAGCGGGCCCTCGGGCTGCGGCTATTGCAAGGGCGCTACTTCACCGACGAGGAATACGCCCAGGGCGAACTGCTGCCCAGCCATCAATCGGCCAGCCACGTCGTACTGGTCAACCAGAGCGATGCCACGCGCTGGTGGCCGGGGCAAAGCGCATTGGGGCGGCATATCTACAGCGACGGCAATGCCTGGACGGTGATCGGCGTAGTCGCCGACGTGATCGCGCAAGACCCGCATTTCAGCGGCGCGTCCGGCAAATATTCCAGCGTGTTCTTTCCGCAGCGCCCCAGCGCCGACTTGAACAACTACATTTTGCGCAGCGACCCGATGGCGCGCGAGCGCGTTTTGCAGCAAGCCATGCAAGCGGTGGGCAAGCTGGAGCCGGGCGCGGTGCTGGAAGGAAAAACCTTTGCCGGCGTGCGCGCGGAGTATTTTGCCGGCAGCCGCAACCTGGCCTGGATGCTGGTGCTGGTGTGCGTGGTGATGCTGGCGGTGACGGCGCTGGGCGTCGTCGGCCTGACCAGTTTCTGGGTGGGACAGCGCCGCAAGCAGATCGGCATACGCCGTGCGGTCGGCGCTTCATACCGGCAGATCCTGGCGTACTTCCAGACCGAGAACTTTCTGCTGAGCTCGGCAGGGGTGTTGCTTGGCGTGGTGCTGGCTTGCGCCATCAACATCTATCTGATGCGCCACTACGAAGTGAACCGCATGCCTTGGTATTACCTGGGCGGCGGCGCAGCGGCGCTGTGGCTGCTTGGCCAGCTGGCCGTGCTCGGGCCGGCCTTGCGCGCCGCTTCCGTGCCACCGGTCGAAGCGACGCGAACCGTATAGGAGGGGATATGTTCGGCTATTACCTGGATTTGGCAGTACGAAGTCTCCGGCGCAATAAAGCGTTGACCGGCTTGATGGTGCTCGCCATTGCGATGGGTATCGGCGCCAGCATGACCACGCTGACGGTGTTGCACGTGCTGTCCGGCGATCCGTTGCCGGGACGCAGTGCATCGCTGTATTACCCGCAGCTCGATCCACGTGACATGCAGGCGTATACGCCGGACGTCGAGCCGCCTGGCCAGCTGACGTGGATCGACGGCATGTATCTGCTGCATGCGAAACGTGGAACGCGCCAGGCCCTGATGACCGGAGGCATGGTGCCGTTGCAGCCGGCGCAATCGAGTATCGACCCGTTTCATGCCAATGCGCGCTACACCACTGCCGACTTCTTCCCGATGTTCGGCGTACCGTTCCAGTACGGCACGGCGTGGGGTGATGAGGAAGATCAAGCCAGCGCGCGCGTGGTGGTGATCAGCGCCGAACTGAACGACAAGCTGTTCGGCGGCAAGAACAGCGTAGGCAAGACCTTGCGCCTGCAGAAAGCCGATTTCCGCATCATCGGCGTGCTGGGCGACTGGCGGCCCAATCCGCACTTCTATGATTTGTACATGGGTGCCTACGCCGATTACGAGCAGGTCTATGTGCCGCTGTCGACGTCGCGTGCATTGCATATGGAACACGACGGTTCCACCGATTGCTGGGGCGATGGCGGTGGCGACCAGGTGCATCTGGAGATCCAGCCTTGCACGTGGCTGCAGTTCTGGGTGGAGCTGGATTCCCCGGCCAGCGTCGCGGCCTACAAAGATTTTCTGGAACATTATTCAGCCGACCAACACGCCGCCGGGCGCTTTGTGCGGCCGCCCAATGTGCGCTTGCGCAGCCTGATGCAATGGCTGGATTACAACCACGTGGTGCCGAGCGATACGCGCCTGCAGGCGTGGCTGGCGCTGGGCTTTCTGGTAGTGTGCCTGGTCAATACGGTGGGCCTGATGCTGGCCAAGTTCATGCGTCGTGCCGGTGAGCTTGGTGTACGCCGCGCCTTGGGCGCTTCGCGGCGCACGCTGTTCGGGCAGTTGCTGCTGGAGTCGGGTGTCATCGGTTTCGTTGGCGGCATGCTGGGCCTGCTGCTGGCCCTGCTGGGGTTGTGGCTGGTTCGCCAGCAGCCTTCGGACTACGCCAAGCTCGCGCACATGGATTCGTCGATGTTGCTGGCGACCTTTGTCATCTCGGTGGCGGCAAGCACGCTGGCAGGACTGTTGCCTGCCTGGCGCGCATGCCGCGTTGCTCCCGCACTGCAATTGAAGGCGCAATGACATGGATATTCGACCGATACTATTCACCCTGCGCCGGCACAAGCTCACCTGCTTCCTGCTGATCCTGCAAATTGCGTTCACCTGCGCGATCGTCTGCAACACGATCTTCCTGATTGGTCAGCGCCTGGACCGCATGCGCACACCCAGCGGCGTCGCCGAGCGCGAACTGGTGTACGTCCAGATGGCCTATATCGGCGATCGTCCGGATGCCAATGCGCGCGCCGCGGAGGATGTGGCCGCGTTGCAGTCGATTGCGGGTGTGAAAGCGGCGACGCTGATCAACGAGCTACCCTTCGATGATGGATCGGACAACATGGACGTGCGCACCGATCCCGCGCAACGCATGCCCTCGCTCAGCGCGACGCAATACTTCGGCGAAAACCTGGTGCAGACGCTGGGCTTGCGGATCGTGGAGGGGCGCGATTTGCGGCCCGAGGAATACATGGATCTTTCTGATGCGTTTACCCTGCTGGCGAACAAGCAGTACGACAAACTGCCGAATACCACGCTGGTCACGCGTGCCATGGCGGACCGTCTGTGGCCCGGGCAGGATCCGCTCGGCAAGCGGTTCTATGTGGGGCAGGGCATACCTTTTACGGTCGTCGGCGTGATGGCCGATCTGATTCGCCCAGGCCATGACCGTCTGGGTCTTGGCGCGCAATACAGCACCCTTTGGCCGGTGCGCGTGTCGCTGACCGAAGGCGCGTCGTTCATCATCCGCTGCGCACCGCAGGACCGGGACCGGGTGTTGCGTGCCGCAGTGGACAAGCTCAAGGCGTTGGATCCCAACCGCATCGTGCTCGGAAAGGGCACGATCGAACAGCACCGGCGCGATTTCTTCCAGAACGACCGCGCCATGGCAGGCATGCTCCTCGGCATCTGCTTGGCACTGCTGATCGTTACGGCGCTGGGCATCGTCGGCCTTGCCAGTTTCTGGGTGGCGCAACGCAATCGAAGCATCGGTGTGCGTCGTGCGCTGGGGGCCACGCGCGGCAACATCCTGCACTACTTCCAGACCGAGAATTTCCTGCTCACCAGCATGGGCATTGCATTGGGCATGGTGCTGGCCTATGGCATCAACCTGTTCCTGATCGTGCACTACGAATTGCCGCGCATGCCGGTGGTTTATTTTCCGGTAGGCGCGATTTTGCTGTGGTGCCTCGGGCAGGCGGCGGTACTCGGGCCGGCCCTGCGCGCTGCGGCAGTGCCGCCAGTGGTGGCCACGCGATCCGTATGAGCGATCTGATGTACCTGCGCCCGTTGCCGTGGCAACCTCTGTGCAGGTAGCGGCGCCATGCTCGCATGGGTCGTCGTTGCATGCGGGCCGTACTGGTGACTTCTTTCGGGGCAAATAGCTGATGAGCAAAAGGCTTCGTTTTTCCTTGTTGGGGCTCTGCGCGGCCGGCCTGTTTGCTTCTCTCGCCGCGCGGGCGCATGACGCGCTGGACAATGCACGTCAGATGGTGGTTGTCACCACCGCCGACTGGAACAGCGTGAGCGGTACGTTGCAGCGATTTGAGCGCGGCACGCCTCGCGCCAAGTGGAAAGCGGTGGGGCAGCCGTTTGCGATCGTGGTCGGCAAGACCGGTCTGGCGTGGGGTGATGGCTTGGTCGGCAACCAACGGCTGGGTGCCGATGCGGGCGATCCGATCAAGCGGGAAGGGGATGGCAAGGCGCCGGCGGGCGTGTTTTCGCTGGGTACGGCGTTCGGCTACGAACCGCAGTTGCTGGCCGGTTCGCGCATGTCGTACGTGCGGCTTACGCCATCGGTCGAGTGCGTGGACGATGCGAAGTCGCAGTACTACAACCGCATCGTCGATCGTCAGCACATCAAACAGCCGGACTGGAGCAGTTCCGAGCACATGTTGCGGGATGACGAGCTTTATCACTGGGGCGTATATGTCGACCACAACACGCATCCGGCCAGGCCCGGCGGCGGTTCGTGCATTTTCCTGCATATCTGGCGTGGGCCGGGCCAGGGCACGGTGGGATGTACGGCCATGCCCAGGCAGGATGTCGAGCAGTTGATCGAGTGGTTCGACCCGGCGAAGTCGCCACTGCTGGTGCAGATGCCACTGACCCAGTACGAAAGCGCGCGCAAGCATCTGGGAGCAGGCAAGCTGCCGGCCATCCACTGACCATGGAGCACCGTTTCGCTAGTTTTGATGTACGTAGCCCATTGGGCATGGCAACCTTTTGGGCTGGAGCGGCATCCATGCCTGCATGTGTAGACGACGAATGCGTACCGTACTGATCATCGATGACAATCCGGCCGTGGGCGAGGCGCTCTCGTTGCTGCTTTCGCTGCACGACGTGCGGCCCCTGGTGGCGTTGACGCCCGAGGACGGCCTGGCCACGCTGGCGCGCCAGTCCGTGGACGTGGTGATCCAGGACATGAATTTCACTGCCGACACCACCTCCGGCGAGGAGGGCGTGGAATTGTTCCGCGCTATCCGCCAGCGCCATGCGGATTTGCCGCTGATCCTGCTCACCGCGTGGACGCATCTGGAAACCGCGGTGGAACTGGTGAAGGCCGGCGCCGCTGACTACCTGGCCAAGCCCTGGGACGATGCCAAGCTGCTGGCCACGGTGGAAAACCTGCTGGAGCTGTCGGAGTCCACGCGCGAGGTGAACCGAACGCGCATGGAGCGCCGCAAGCGCCGCGAGGACCTGCAGCGCCGCTACAACCTCGACGGCCTGGTGTTCGCTTCCGAAGCGATGGCGCGCACGATCGACCTGGCTTGCCAGGTGGCGCGCTCGGAGGTGCCGGTGTTGATCACCGGCCCCAACGGTTCCGGCAAGGAGCGGATCGCGGCCATCGTGCATGCCAACTCATCGGTGAAGAACGGCCCCTTCGTGGCGGTGAACTGCGGCGCCTTGCCGGGCGAGCTGATCGAAGCGGAACTGTTCGGTGCCGAGGCGGGGGCTTATACCGGCGCCAACAAGGCGCGCGAAGGGCGCTTCGAGCTGGCCGATGGCGGCACGCTGTTCCTCGACGAAATCGGCAACCTGCCGCTGCCGGGCCAGGTGAAGCTGCTGCGCGTGCTGGAAACCGGGCAGTTCGAGCGGCTTGGTTCCGGCCGCACGCGCAAGGTGAAGGTGCGCGTGCTGAGCGCCACCAATGCGGATCTGAAAAGCATGATCCGCGCCGGTACCTTCCGCGAGGATCTTTATTACCGCCTCAACGTGATCGACGTGAACCTGCCGCCGCTGGCCGAACGTATCGATGACATCCTGCCGCTCGCCGAGCATTTCCTGGCCGGCCGTGCGCAACTCAACGAGGCCGCGCGCGAGGCGCTGCTCACCTATGCATGGCCGGGCAATGTGCGCGAGCTGAAAAACGCGATCGAGCGTGCGGCCTTGCTCACCGGCAGCGGCCCGATTACGCCGGAGCTGCTCAACTTGCCGCAGCATGCCGGGGCCGTAGCGGTGCGCAATCTGGACGAACCCAGCCGCGAAGTGGTGGAAGCAGCCTTGCAGAAAGCCGATGGCGTGGTAAGTCGTGCAGCGCAGACCTTGGGCTTGTCGCGGCAGGCGTTGTATCGGCGCATGGAACGGTATGGGTTGATGACGCAGGCGTGAGTCGCAAGCTCGCGCGCGCGACATCGTAGCTTCTGGCAGTGGCACATGCAGGCAGCAACGTGTAGAACAAGCGCACTTCATGCTGAGACCGTCCATGCCTTCACCCAGTCGTCAAGCCAGGATCATCCCATGCGCCTGAGATCGCTGGAAACCCGCCTTGCCCTGTTGCTG
Organism: Dyella sp.; assembly: GCF_035508675.1. GTDB lineage: Bacteria > Pseudomonadota > Gammaproteobacteria > Xanthomonadales > Rhodanobacteraceae > Dyella_B. Next base: position 36,336 of record NZ_DATJMN010000350.1, on the reverse strand, counting down.
GCGCTTGCGGCGTTGATGGGTGCGCTGGTCTATATCGGCGTGATGCAGTGGCCCCTGCCGGCCATCCTGGGGTGGTTGCATAACGAGCTCACGCACTCGGTCAGGGCGCCGAACCGCACCGAAGCGATCATCATCTGCGTGGCGATCCTGGCGCCGCTGTCGTGGTGGTTCGCGCATATCGTGATGGAACCGGTGAAGCGTTTGCTGCGTGCGCTGGAAGGTGCGGTGGCGAGTTACCGCGACGGCGACTTCAGTATTTCCATTGCGCTCAATCGGCGCGATGAGCTGGGCGATCTGGTGCGGGTGCATAACGAATTGGGGCAAACGCTGCGCGAGCAGCGGCAGAACCTGGCGCAGCGCGAGCTGCTGCTGGATACCGTGGTGCAGAACACGCCGGTGGCGCTGGTGCTGACTGACGCCAATGGCCGCGTCGCTTACGCCAACATCGCAGCGCGGCATCTGTTCAACGAAGGCCGCAGCCTCAATGGCCTGCATTTCGCCCAACTGATTGCCAACATGCCCGCGGCGCTGCGCAAGGCGACCGAGGGTTCGGAAGACGCACTATTCAGCGTGGAAATGGATGGCAGCGAAGAAACCTTTCATCTCTCGCAGCGTGCGTTCCGCTTGCAGGGTCGACCGCATCGCCTGCAATTGTTCCGCCGCATGACGCGTGAACTGTCGCGACAGGAAGTGGCGGCATGGAAGCGCGTGATCCGCGTGGTCAGCCATGAGTTGAACAACTCGTTGGCACCGATTTCCTCGCTGGCGCATTCCGGCGCCGAACTGGCACGGCGCGGGGACGTGCAGCGATTGCCGGGTGTGTTCGCCACCATCGGCGAGCGCGCGCGCCACCTGCACGGATTTATCGACGGCTACGCGCGCTTCGCCAAGCTGCCTGCGCCGCGTCTGGTGGCAGTGGCATGGAAGCCGTTCCTGGATGCGCTGTCGCTGCATTGCAGCTTTCAACTGACCGGCTCCGTACCATCGCAACCGGGCTGGTTCGATCCGGTACAGATCGAACAGGTGTTGATCAACCTGGTGAAGAATGCGCACGAATCAGGCAGTGCACCGGAAGGCGTGACCTTGTTGCTCAGCATGGTCGGCCACGAGTTGCGCATCGAAGTCGGCGACCGCGGCCCCGGCATGAGTGAAGCGGTGCTGGCGCAGGCGCTGCTGCCGTTCTATTCCACCAAGCGCTCGGGCACCGGCCTGGGCTTGGCGCTGGCGCGCGAGATCAGCGAGGCGCATGGCGGCCGGATTGCGCTGGCCAATCGCGAGGACGGTGGCTTGCGCGTGACCTTGTTGCTGCCGCAGCCCACGGCAGCGGCGTGAGCTTGATCTGTAGGCTGGGATGAAATCCCAGCATCGCCATGCCAATTAAAGCTGGGATTGCATCCCAGCTTACGAAAGCCGCGCACGCGAGCGAGTGCCATTCTGTCAAGGGTCCTGGCCTATACTGCTTCAGGTCAACAAGGAGTAGATGCCATGGGCAGTATCGTTTTTGCATTGGTGGTCGTGGTGGTGGCGATCATCGTGCTCGCCAAGCTGGTGCGTATCGTGCCGCAGGGCTACGAATGGACGGTGGAGCGTTTCGGCCGATACACGCGCACGCTGACGCCGGGCCTGCATTTCCTGATTCCCTTCATCTACGACATCGGCCGCAAGATCAACATGATGGAACAGGTGCTGGACGTGCCGAGCCAGGACGTGATCACCAAGGACAACGCCGTGGTGCGCGTGGACGGCGTGGTGTTCTACCAGGTGCTGGATGCGGCCAAGGCGGCATATGAAGTGGCCAACCTGGAGCAGGCCGCGCTGGCCTTGGTGATGACCAACATCCGCACCGTGCTCGGTTCGATGGACCTGGACGAATCGCTCAGCCAGCGCGATGCGATCAACGCGAAGCTGCTGACGGTGGTGGACGAAGCCACCCATCCGTGGGGCGTCAAGGTCAACCGCATCGAGATCAAGGACATTGCACCGCCGCGCGACCTGGTCGATTCGATGGCGCGCCAGATGAAAGCCGAACGCGAGAAGCGCGCCAACATCCTGGAGGCCGAAGGCTTCCGCCAGGCCGCGGTGTTGAAGGCCGATGGCGAAAAGCAATCGGCGATCCTGGCCGCAGAGGGCAAGAAGGAAGCTGCCTTCCGCGAGGCCGAAGCGCGCATCCGTCTGGCCGAGGCCGAAGCGCAGGCGACTAAGCTGGTATCCGAGGCGATCGCCAACGGCAACGTCAATGCATTGAACTACTTCGTCGCCAACAAGTACGTCGAGGCGTTGAAGGAAATGGCCAACTCGCCCAACCAGAAAATGCTGCTGTTGCCGATGGAGGCCACCGGTATTCTCGGCTCGCTGGCCGGCATCGCGGAGTTGGCGAAAGAATCGCTGGGGCAGCAACAGGAAAAACTAGCCGCAACGCGGCGCACACCGCCGTCGATGAGCTGAGCGAAGAGGCCGCCATGAGTGTCGCTGCGCATTATCTGTGGTGGATCGTCGCGCTGGTGCTGATCGCCATCGAGGTGATGATGCCCGGCTATTTCATGCTGTGGATCGGCATCGGCGCTGCCGCCACCGGCTTGCTGGTGCTGCTGATGCCCGGGCTGTCGATGGTGGTGCAGGCGATCATGTTTGCGGTGCTCGCTTTCGTTTCCTGCGCGGTCTACTGGTACGCCGTGCGGCCGGCCCTGCAGAAAGGCGAGCAGGACGATGGGCGGCTCAACCGGCGCGCGGAACAGTTGATCGGCGGACGTTATGTGTTGATCGAAGCCATCATCAACGGGCGCGGCAAGGCCAAGGTGGGCGATGGGCAGTGGCTGGTCAGCGGGCCGGACCTGCCGGCGGGTACCGCGGTGGAAGTTGTGGCGGTGGAAGGGGCGACGTTGAAGGTGAAGCCGGCCTGATGTGGTGCGCACCGCTGCTTTCGCGGGAGCGACGGGCATCGGGATGACGCGTGACGCCTGCCATCGAGGGCTGATGGCGACATACCCAAGCGACACGCTTACGGTAACAATGGTGCCATGCCCACATCCGCCATCCGATCGCCATTAGCGTCCTTCGCCACCACGGCGCTCAATACCCGTATCGCCTTCCTGGTGGAACTCGCCACCCGCCTGCACAAATACGGTGCCGCATCGCCGCGCCTGGAGATGGCGATCAGCGGCTCGGCACAGCGCATCGGCTTGCACGCGGATGTGTGGTCCAGCCCTACGGCCATCATCATTTCCTTTTCGGACCTGGGACACGGCGAAGAAGCGCGTCTGGCGCAGGTCACCCAGGTGATCCGCCTGTTGCCGGGTGACGTGAACCTGGACAAGCTGTGCCGCGCCGATGAAATCGCCGACCGGGTGATTGCCGGGGAACTGGATCTGCGTGAGGGCTTTCGCTTGTTGCGAGCGCTGGAGCTGCCGGATACGCCACGTCAGCAAGCGGGTGTGATCATCAGCTACGGCTTGTCCGCCGCTGCGATCGATGCGTTGTTCCTGCATAGCTCGTGGGTGGATCTTTGTGTCGCGGGTTTGGTGGGGCTGGTCATCGGCACGATTACCATCCTGGCGGGCACGCGTCCGCGCCTGCAGGTGGCCAGCGACGCGATCTGCGCCATGGTCGCCACCTTGATCACCATCGTCTTCAGCGCGTTCGTGGCGCCGCTGGCGATCAAGTCGGTGGTGCTGGCCGGCTTGATCGTACTGATGCCGGGCATGTCGTTGACTACCGCGGTGCGCGAGATTTCCAGCTTGCACCTGGTGGCGGGCATGGCGCGCATGGGCGGGGCGATGGCGACCTTGCTGAAGTTGACGTTCGGTACCGTGGCGGCGACGCAGATCTGCGCGGTGCTGGGCATCGAGCCGCGTGATTTCACGCTGCCGGCGTTGCCGGAGTGGATGGACTATCCGGCCCTGCTGGTCGGTGCGGTCGCCTTCGCCATGCTGTTCCGCGCTGCCTGGCGCGATTGGCCGGCGGTGATCGCGGCGGTGATCCTCGGTTACGTGGCTACGCGGCTAGGTGGCGCCTTGCCGATCCACTTGAATGGGGCGGCGTTTGGCGTCTTTCTTGGCGGGCTCCTGCTGAGCGCCTTGGCGAATCTGTATGCGCGTTATGCGGGGCGCCCCGGTGCGGTCATCCGCGAGCCGGGCATCTTGTTGCTGGTACCGGGGAGTGTGGGATTTCGCAGCGTTTCCTATTTGCTTGAGCGCAATGCATCCCTGGGCTTCGATTCCACCGTGCTGCTGGTGACGATTTTGATTTCGCTGGTGGCGGGGCTGATGTTTGGCGAGTTGCTGATCGCACCGCGGCGGTCGCTGTAAGGCATGCGGCAAGCTCACGTAGGTTGGGGTTCGACTTCGTCTCACCGCCAACGTGCCTGTCGCCATGGGGCGACGAATGAAGAAGGCCGTTTTGTTGCTCCTAATGCAAAACAAAAACGCCGGCCATAAAGCCGGCGTTCTCGCGCATTTGAAAACCGGGAAAATCAGATCGCCAGATCTTTTTCCTTCTTGCCGGCCTTGAGTGCGTCGTTGAACCAGCGCGGGCGCTTGCCGCGGCCGGACCAGGTTTGCTCCGGATCGGCCGGATTGCGGTATTTCGGCGCCACCGTGCCGGTGCCGCGACGCTTGCCGCGAGCGGCGCCTGCGCCGCCGAATACTTCTTCGAAGCTCACGCCTTCGGCCTTCAGCAAGGCAAGCACCTTTTCGCGTGCGCGCGTGACTTTTTCTTTCTCGAGTTCTTGCTGGCGCGCTTGCGCCTTCTGGATCAGGTCATTGAGCTGGTTCTGGTTGAGACTCTTGATATCAATGGCCATAAGGCGACTCCGGTAAAAAAAGAATGAGCAGGACAAACCGGGCTATTGAATTTGGAAGTAAATGCCCGGATGTATTTTTAATTCTCTCGCATTAAACGCGAAATTGTAAAGCGCATTTGTGTAGGAAAAATGATTTTCATGCCGCTAATGCAATGTTGTGCTGCATGAAAAAGGCCGCCCCAGGCGGCCTTGTGTTTAGCTCTCAGGCGGGGATTTCCGCCAGCCTATGCTGTCAATACGTCGAACAATTCGTCACGCGTCATGGCGCTGCTTTCGCTGGCGCTGCGGGCGCGATATTCCAGCGTGCCGGCTGCCAGGCCGCGTTCGCTTACCACGACACGATGCGGAATGCCGATCAGTTCCATGTCGGCGAACATGGCGCCTGGGCGCAGGCCGCGGTCGTCCCACACGGTGTCGATGCCGCGTGCAGTGAGTTCGTTGTAAAGCGATTCGGCGGCGGCGTTCACTTCCGGCGCGTTCTTGGGATTGATCACGCACACCGCGACGCGCCAGGGCGCCATCGGCTCGGGCCAGATGATACCGGCGTCGTCGTGGCTTTGCTCGATCGCTGCGGCGACGATGCGGCTGACACCGATGCCATAGCAACCCATCAGCATTACCTGTTTCTTGCCCTGGTCGTCGAGTACGGTGGCGTTCAGCGCTTCGGCGTATTTGCTGCCGAGCTGGAACACATGGCCCACCTCGATGCCGCGCGCGATCTGCAGGGTGCCGCGGCCGTCCGGCGAAGGATCGCCTGCGATCACCTGGCGCAGGTCTTCCACGCGCGTGATGTGCGCGTCGCGGTCCCAGTTGGCGCCGGTGTAGTGGGTGTCGTTGGCATTGCCGCCGCAGACGAAATCGGCCAGCACCGCGGCGCTGCGGTCGACGATGACCGGAACGTTGCCGGGCAGGCCGACCGGGCCGATAAAGCCGGGGCGTACGCCGACGGCGGCGAGGATTTCCTCGTCGGAGGCCAGTACCGATTCGCCGGGCAGTTCGGGCAGCTTGCTGGCCTTCACTTCGTTGATCTCGTGATCGCCGCGCAGGCACAGCGCGACCAGGCCATCTTTACCGCGTACCAGCACGGTTTTCAGTACGCGATCGGCGCTGATGCCGAAATGCCGCGTAACGTCTTCGACCGTGCGTACGCGTGGCGTATCCACGCGCTGCAGTGCGACTGTGGGAGCGGGGCGGCTGACGCCCGGCGCGATGGCTTCGGCCTTCTCGACGTTGGCGGCGTAGTCGGATCCATCGGAATAGGCGAGCAGATCCTCGCCCGAATCGGCCAGCACCTGGAATTCATGGCTGGCGTTGCCACCGATGGCGCCGGTATCCGCCTGCACGGCGCGGAACTTCAAGCCCAGGCGGCTGAAGATGCGCGCGTAAGCTTGGTACATCACGTCATAGGTTTCGGCCAGCGATTCCTGGGTGAGATGGAAGGAGTACGCATCCTTCATCAGGAATTCGCGCGCACGCATTATGCCGAAGCGCGGACGGATCTCGTCGCGGAACTTGGTCTGGATCTGGTAGAAGTTGATCGGCAACTGCTTGTAGCTCTTCAGCTCATTGCGCGCGAAATCGGTGACGACTTCCTCGTGCGTGGGCCCGTAGCAGAATTCCTGCTCCTTGCGGTCCTTGATCTTCAGCAGCTGACCGCCGAATTTCTGCCAGCGGCCGGTTTCCTCCCACAACTCGCGCGGCTGCACCGAGGGCATCAGCATTTCGATCGCGCCTGCACGGTTCATTTCCTCGCGCACGACGGCTTCCACTTTGCGCAACACGCGCAAGCCCAGCGGCGACCAGGTGTACAAGCCGGCGGCGAGCTTGCGGATCATGCCGGCGCGGATCATCAGCTGATGGCTGGCGATCTCGGCATCGGCAGGGACTTCCTTGACGGTGGCCAGGTGGAATTGGCTAAGGCGCATGGGTTGAGCGGTCCGGCGGGAAAAGCCGTGAGTATAGCGAGTGGGAAGGGGCGCCAATCGTAAATCGTGAACAGTTAGAGCGGCCCTGCGCTAGCCTGCGGCCCCCTCGCTCTTGCGATTTCCGATTGACGATTCCCGCTACCTGCGCGAGCTACTGATTCGCGCAATACTGGCTGTATTGCGATTGGCTGGCGTCGAGCTGCTGCTTGCGTTGATCCGCATTGAGCAATTGCTGCTTGCCGGCTGTCCCGGTCATGACCACCGGCCCGCTGCCCTGCAAGGTGGTGATATTCGCCTTCAGCGAACTGCACAGCTTGGCGCGGTTCTCGGGTGTATCGGCCATGTTGGTTTGTTGTGACGGGTTGTTGCTGCCTTGCGCAGCATCGTCACTGCTGCTTGCGGCCGCCGGGGTGCTGTCGGCGGCCGGCGCGGATGTGCCAGTACTCACGCTGACCTGGCTGTACTTGGTGCCGGTCGGCGGGGGTGTCTCCGAGTAGTGGACGGTGCCATGGGCGTCGGTCCACTTGTAGACCTGGGCGCAGGCCAGGGGCGCGACCAGCAGCAGCGCCAGGGCGATGGACAATCGACGCATGGGGAAACTCCAGAGCGGAAAGGGGGAAAACACGGCTAGTTAACAACCGGCGCGGTTGGGACTCAAGCGGGTGATGCCGCTGGCGTATCGGGAACGTGCGGGAGTCGTCAATTGGCGCAGCGGGAATCGTAACAGCGAGAGGCCGCACGCTTGCGGCAGGTCCCCTTTTGACGATTCCCGCTTGACGATGCCCGGGCGCGCCAGAGCGCCTGCTAAACTGCCCGCATCCCATCACGGATGGCTTCATGACCGAGACGACACCAGCCCGGGTACCGCGGCATCGCGGTATTTACCTGCTGCCGAACCTGTTCACCACCGGCGCCATGTTCGCCGGGTTCTATGCCATCGTCGTCAGCATCGGCGGGCGCTTCACCGACGCCGCCATTGCCGTGTTCGTGGCGGCCCTGCTGGACGGCATCGACGGTCGCGTGGCGCGCCTTACCCACACGCAGAGCGAATTCGGGGTGCAGTACGACTCGCTCTCGGATCTGGTGAGCTTCGGCCTGGCGCCTTCGCTGGTGATGTACAACTGGTCGCTCTCCAGCCTGAAAGAGTTCGGGCCATTGCCCGGCAAGATCGGCTGGGCGGCGGCGTTCATCTATGCCGTCTGTGCCGCGCTGCGCCTGGCGCGCTTCAACACCCAGGTGGGCGTGGCCGACAAGCGCTACTTCCAGGGCCTGCCTAGCCCGGCCGCGGCCGCGGTATGCATGTCGTTCGTGTGGAGCATGGACAGCTGGGGCTATAACGGCAGCGACCTCAACATGGTCATGCCGTTCATGGCGGTGATCGTGGGCTTGCTGATGGTGAGCCGTTTCCGCTATTACAGCTTCAAGTCCTTGCCGATGGGCGACAAGGTGCCGTTTCTGTGGATCCTGATTGCCGTGCTGATCCTGGTGCCGTTCTTCGTCGATCCGCCGCGCGTGCTGTTGGCGGTGTTCTCGTTGTTCCTGCTGTCCGGGCCGGTGGTGACGGTGTGGGGCCTGGCTACGCGTCGCAAGCGCGCGCGTCGTGGAGCGGCGTGAACGCTGCGGTTGCCAGCCCTGTGCATCGCGCCCGCGTGCTGCGTGCGCTGGGCGTGGTGGCTTGGCGGCGGCGCGCGGCTAGCGCGCCGGCAGCGGCAGCGGTCCCTTCGGTTGAACCGTCATCCTTGCCCGCCAAGGCCAGCGTGGTAGTGGTGCTGCCGCCTGGCTGCGCGGTGCGCGAGCTGGATCTGCTCGGCCGTGCCCTGTCGGCCTTCGGCGCACAGCTGGCGCGTGCGCCGCGCATCGAAGCCGCCGATGGCGATGCCATGCAGGTGCCGCACGTGCCTGCCTATCTGGTCTTCGGACAGGCCCAGGCCCATGCGCTCGGGCGTGCGCTGCCGGCGCAGGTGATGCGTGATGCGCACATCGTGCTGGCCGACACGCCGGCGGACATCCTCACGCAGGCCAGCGCCAAGCGGCGGCTGTGGCAGGCGCTGCGCAGCTTGCGCCGCGCACTGGTGGCCGAGGGGCGGTAATGGTTGCCGTCGCGCGCCCCTCGCTGGAGATGCGCGCCATGCGGCGGGAAGACCTGGCGCACGTCAGCGAGCTCGAACACGCCTCCTATGCTTTTCCCTGGAGCCAGGGCATCTTCGGCGACTGCCTCAAGGCGGGCCATCCTGCCTGGGTGCTGTGCCTGGACGGCCACATCATCGGCTACGGCATTCTCTCCATTGGCGCCGGCGAGGCGCATGTGCTGAACGTGTGCATTGCGCCCGACCAGCGCGGCCAGGGTTTCGGCCGCCACTTGATGAAACGCCTGCTCGATATCGCACGCTGGAACGGTGCAGAGCGCGTGTTTCTGGAAGTGCGGCCATCCAATCCGAATGCGCAGGCCTTGTATGCATCGCTGGGTTTCCACGAGATCGGGCGGCGCCCGCGGTATTACCCCGCGCACGGCGGACGCGAGGACGCGATCGTGATGGCGCTGGATTTCGATCTGCGCTGAGCAGGCAGGCTGGGATGAAATCCCAGCCTGCGTCAGCATCACCCCAGCTTGCGCATCTGCTCGCGCAGCGCACCGAGCTGTGTGCCCCAATCGGCGATGCGCTGACGCTCCTGCGCCACCACGTCCGCTGGCGCATTCGCCACGAAGTTGGCATTGCCCAGCTTGTTCTCGCACTTCTTGATCTCGGCTTCGATCTTGGCGATTTCCTTGCTTAAGCGCGTTTTTTCGGCGTCGAGATCGATCAAGCCGGCAAGTGGGATCATTACGCGCAGCGTGCCGACTACGGCGGCTGCGGCGGCGGGTTCGTCGTCACTGGCGGCAATCCACTGCGGCGCTTCCACGCGTGCCAGGAAGCTGATTTGCGCGGCGAACTTGGCAGCGCGTGCGCGATCGCTCGCATCGCCGTCGGCCAGCAGCAATGGAATGGTCTTGCCGGGTGCGATGTTCATTTCCGCACGAATGCGGCGGATGCCGCTCAGCACGTTCTTGAACCATTCGATCTCGGCGGTGGCCGCTTCGTCCGCGGCGATCGCATCGGCCTCCGGCCATGCCCGCAGGAAGATACTTTGCGCCTGGATGCCGAGCCTGGGCGCTACCGCTTGCCAGATTTCTTCGGTGATGAACGGAATGATCGGATGCAGCGCGCGCAGCACGGTTTCGAGCACGACCAGCAAGGTATGGCGTGTCGACGCCGCGGCCACGGCGTCGTCGCCATTCAAGGCCGGCTTGGACAGCTCCAGGAACCAGTCGCAATACTCGTTCCACACGAATTCGTACAGCGCGTGCGCCAACAGGTCGAAGCGGTAGGTGGTGAAGTGTTGCTCCACCTCCAGCAAGGTCTGCTTCAAGCGGGTAAGAATCCAGCGCTCCGCTTCCGTGACGGGCGTGCCGGCCGGCGCGGGCAGTTGGCCTTCCGGCAGATTCATCAGCACAAAGCGCGCCGCATTCCACAACTTGTTGCAGAACGCCTTGTAACCTTCCGCGCGCTTGACGTCGAAATTGATGGTGCGGCTGTAGGTAGCCAGCGCGGCGAAGGTGAAACGCAGCGCGTCGGTGCCGATGGCGGGAATGCCCTGCGGATAATCCTTGCGGATGCGCTTTTCCACTTTCTCGCGCACTTGCGGAATCAGCAGCGACTTGGTGGATTTTTCCACCAGCGGTTCCAGTTCGATGCCGTCGATCAGATCCAGCGGGTCCAGCGTGTTGCCCTTGGACTTGGACATCTTCTGACCTTCCGCATCGCGCACGATCGCGTTGATGTACACCTCGCGGAACGGCACCTGCTTGGTGAAGTACAGGGTCGCCATCACCATGCGCGCGACCCAGAAGAAGATGATGTCGAAGCCGGTGACCAGCACCGCGCTGGGCAGGAAAATCTTGTCGTGTTCCCAGTTGGCGACGACTTCGCCGCGCTCGTTCTTCACTGGGCCCTTGGATGGCCAGCCGAGCGTGGAGAACGGCCACAGCGCGGAGCTGAACCAGGTGTCGAGCACGTCGTCGTCCTGCTTGAGCGCGCCGATGGGCTCGACCGTTGCGTGCTTGCGTGCATCGGCTTCGTCTTCGCCGACGAAGATGTTGCCTGCTTCGTCGTACCACGCCGGAATGCGATGGCCCCACCACAGCTGGCGGCTGATGCACCAGTCCTGGATGTTTTCCAGCCATTGCGTGTAGGTGGTGGTCCAGTTCTCCGGCACGAACTTGATGGCGCCCGAACGCACCGCGTCGAGCGCGGGTTCGGTAATCGCCTTGCGGCCACCGGGGCGGCCGTCCTTGAGCGTGTCGCTGGTGAGATCGACGAACCATTGATCAGTGAGCATCGGTTCGATCACCGCGCCGGAACGATCGCCGACCGGCACCTGGTGTTTGTGCGAGACGATTTTTTCGAGATAGCCCTGCGCTTCCAGATCGGCAACGACGGCCTTGCGCGCGGCATAGCGATCCAGGCCGCGATACTTTTCGGGCGCGTTGTCGTTCATTTTTGCATCGAGCGTCATGATCACGATCATCTCGATGCCATGGCGCTTGGCGCAGGCATAGTCGTTGAAGTCGTGTGCGCCGGTGATCTTGACGCAACCCGACCCGAAGGCAGGGTCGACGAAGTCGTCGGCGATGACGGGAATACGCCGGTCGCAAAGCGGCAGGTCGACGTATTTGCCGACCAGGTGCTTGTAGCGTTCGTCATCCGGATGCACGGCGAGCGCGCCGTCCGCCAGCATGGTTTCCGGGCGCGTGGTGGCGATGTGCATGCCGCGCATCGCGCCGACGGGTCCGTCGCTGAACGGGTACAGGATGTGCCACATGTGCCCGTCGCGCTCTTCCATGTTCACCTCCAGGTCGGACACCGCCGTGCCCAACACCGGATCCCAATTCACCAGGCGATTGCCGCGATAAATCAAACCCGCGCGATACCACTCCACGAACACTTTGCGCACCGCGGCGGACAGGCCTTCGTCCATGGTGAAGCGCTCGCGTGACCAGTCGGCGGCCACGCCGAGGCGGCGCATCTGGTTGGTGATGGTGGAGCCGGATTCCTCCTTCCACTGCCACACGCGCTCCACAAACGGTTCACGGCCCAAGTCGTGGCGGGTCTTGTTTTCGGCGGCGAGCTGGTTCTCCACGATCTTCTGCGTGGCGATGCCGGCGTGGTCGGTGCCGACCTGCCACAGCGTGTTCATGCCGCGCATGCGCTGGTAGCGAATCAGCATGTCCATCACGGTCTGCTGGAACGCGTGGCCCATGTGCAGGGTGCCGGTGACGTTCGGCGGCGGCAGCAGGATGCAGTACGGCTCGCCCCGGCCGGACGTTCCCATCTTGAATTGGCCGCTCTGTTCCCAGCGGGCATACCACTTGGACTCGATCGGGCGGGGCTCGAAACTCTTTTCCATCAGGGACTCGCATTGGCGCGCCGCTAGGGCAAGCGCGTGAAGAGACATAGAAATCGCAATTGTACGGGGCGGCTGGCGGAATGCGAGAATGCCGCGATGAACCTGCTCGCGATTGAAACCGCCACCGAATCCTGCTCCGTCGCCCTGGTCCATGGCGAAACCGTGATCGCCCGCAGCGAGCTGGCGCCACGCCGGCACGCCGAGCGGGTGCTGCCGATGGCGGACGATCTGCTGGCCGAAGCGGGCATCGGCAAGCATGCGCTGGATGCCATTGCGGTAGGCCGCGGTCCGGGTGCATTCACCGGTGTGCGGCTGGCGGTGTCGTTGGCGCAGGGCATGGCGATGGCGCTGGACCGGCCGGTGGTGACGGTCTCCTCGCTAGCCGCGCTGGCGCTCGAGGCGCCAGAGGACGATGCAGCCATTCTGGCCGTGATCGATGCACGCATGGGCGAGATCTACGCCGCCTGCTATCGACGCGACGATGACGGCGGCGTGATCGCCCTGGATGAAGAGCGCGTGTGCATCGCCGAATCGCTGGTGCTGCCGCAGGCCGATGCGTGGAACGTAGTCGGCTCGGGCTGGGCGACGTATCGCGAGGCCTTGGTCGGCCGCTTGGGTAGCGAACCGCGCTCGGCGGATGGCACGAGCTACCCGCAAGCGCGTCATGTGGCGACGCTGGCCGTGCGTGCCTTCAAGGCCGGCCGTGCGGTGGCGCCGGAGCATGCGCTGCCGGTGTATTTGCGCGACAAAGTAGCGTTGACGTTGACGGAGCAGATGGGGAACGGGAATCGTAAATCGTAAATCGGGAATCGTTAAAAGCGGACCGTTCGCAAGCTGGCCGAAGCCCCGCTCCTAACGATTCACGATTGACGGCCCCACTCACAACTGCCCGATCACCAACTGCACCAGCAAGCTGCTGACTGAAACCGCGGCCCACACACCCAGCCCCAGCAGAATCGGCCGCACACCGGTCGATGCCATTTTGCGCAGATTCGCCGACAGCCCGATCGCCGTGAGCGCCACGATGATCATGAATTCCGCCGCCAGATGGATCGCCGGTTGGATCGCGGCTGGCACGAAGCCCCCCGTGCGCACCGCCGAGGCCACCAGAAACCACAGGATGAACCACGGAAAAATGCGGCTCAGTTTGAAGTCGCTGACCACGCCGGCATGCTTCGCCGCACGCTTTTCGCGCATCGCCACCAGCATGGCGAGTACCAGGCAGATCGGAATGATCAAGGTGGCGCGCGTCAGCTTCACGATGGTGGCGTAATCACCGGCCGTGGTGCTGTAGCTGTAACCGGCCGCCACCACCGAGGAGGTGTCGTTGATCGCCGTACCCGCCCACAAGCCGAAACCCAGATCGGAAAGATGCAGCGCATGTCCCAGCAGCGGGAACAGCAGCACCGCCACGATGTTGAACAGGAAGATGGTGGAGATTGCGAACGCGGTGTCGTGATCGTCCGGCTTGATGATCGGCGTCACCGCCGCAATCGCCGAGCCGCCGCAGATCGCCGTGCCCACGCCGATCAGGATCTTGAGTTTGTCGTGCACCTTCAGCAGGCGGCCAAGCAGCCACGCCGAGGCGAACGCCACGCTCATGGTCACCAGCGTGACGGACAGCGATGCCAGCCCGGTCTTGGCCACCTGGGTAAGGCTCAGCCCGAACCCCAGCGCGATGATCGACCACTGCAGGATTTGCTTGCTGGCGAACTGGATGCCGGGATTGAAGCTTTCCCCCGGCGCAAACAGGTTGCGCACGCCGATGCCGATCACGATGCCGAACACCGGACCGCCGATCAGCGGCAGCTCGCGGCCCAGCCACCACGCGACGAGGGCGATGGCGCAGGCAAGCAGCAGCCCGGATGAACGCAGGCGCAGGGCGGGGGAAGCAGGCAGGGAGACGGCGTTCATGGCGAATGGCCCACAGGGGATAGGGGCATTGTCCGATTCGTCATGTATTAGGAAAATTTGAAATATCTAATCAATCCTATAAGATACGCTGATGCTTAACGTCAGCCTGCGTCAGCTCGATGTATTCGTGCAGATCGCCTTGCTCGGCGGCGTGCGCGCCGCCGCCGAGCGCCTGCACCTCACCCAGCCCGCCGCCAGCATGGCGCTGGCGGAAATGGAGCGTCAGCTCGATGCCCCCGTCTTCGATCGCGAACGCGGCCGTCTGCGCCTCAATGCGCGCGGGCGCGAACTGCTGCCGCTGGCGCAGGAACTGCTGGAGCGCCACGCCGAATTCGGGCGCATTGCCGCCGGCAAAACGATGGCGCTGGCCGGCGAACTGCGCATCGGCGCCAGCAACACGGTCGGCAATTACCGGGTCGGCGAGCTGCTCGGCGATTTCGTGCGCGCGCATCCCCACGTCGCGATCCGCCTGCGCGTGGCCAATACGGACGACATTGCCGCCGCCGTGCTCGACCACAGCCTGGACGTCGGCTGCGTGGAAGGGCCGGCCACCCACCCTTTATTGGAAGCGCGGGCCTGGCGCGACGACGTGCTGCTGGTATGCGCGCCGGCCGATCATCCGTTGGCAAAAAAACGTGCGCTCAAGCCCGAGCATTTCGCCGGCGCCCGCTGGGTGCTGCGCGAACCCGGCTCCGCCACGCGCGTCACCACCGAGCGCGCGCTCGCGCAACTGCCGCCGGGCGAGACGGTGATGGAGCTGGATCAGATCGAAGCGATCAAGCAGGCCGTTACCGCCGGGCTTGGCATCGCCTGCCTGCCGCAGGTGGCGGTGACTGATGTGCTGGCGACGGGACGCCTGGTGGCGTTGAAAACGCCGTTCCTGGATTTGAGCCGGAAGCTTTCCATTCTTCTGCATCGCCAGAAATATCGCGGTGCGGCGCTGGAGGCGTTCCTGCATTCGGTGAAGCTTTGAGGTCCGAGCAATGTTGGGGTTCGCATACGCTCACCACCAACTACGCGCTGGACTTATCCATCGCCCCGGCGAATCTCAAGCACGGGGAACTGGGATTTATGCCGGCACCGAACAGGTGATCGAGGCGAGCAAGGCTTCGGCTTCTTCGTGCGTGCGTGCGCGAATCAATCGCGGTGCGTAGCTGCGCAATCTGGCGTGATCGAGCGAGGCGAGGCGGTCGCGTACGACCAGGATCTTGCTGGGGTGCATGCTGAATTCGCACAGGCCAAGGGCGAGCAGCAGGGCGGTAAAGTTTTCGTCGCCGCCGATTTCGCCGCACAGGCTTACCGGCTTGCCCGCGCGGCGGCCGGCCGAGATGACATGCGACAGCAAGCGCAGCAGCGCGGGCTGCAGCGGGTTGTAGATGTTGTCGAGCGCGTCGTTGCCGCGGTCGGCGGCGAGCACGTATTGCGCCAGGTCGTTGGTGCCGATGGCGAGGAAGTCGGAATGTTCGAGCAGGGCGCGCACGTTGATGGCGGCGGCGGGTACTTCGATCATCGCGCCGAGCGGGAGTTTTTCCGGCAGGTCGATGTTCTCGCGCTTGAGGTCCTGGCGCGCCAGCTTGAACAGCGTGCGCACCGCAATGAGCTCATCCGGTTGCGTCACCATCGGGACCAGCACGCGCACCGGACCGTAGCAGGCGGCCCGCAGGATGGCACGGATCTGGGTGGTGAACACCGCGGGATGGCGCAGCGACAAGCGCACGCCGCGCACACCCAGTGCGGGGTTTTCTTCGCCGCGGATGACTAGGCCGGCTGCATCGGCCTTGTCGGCGCCGAGGTCGAGCGTGCGGATGGTGACCGGTGCGCCACCCATGCCGAGCACCACGTCACGATAGGCGTTGAACTGTTCGTCTTCGGAGGGCAGGCCCTTGTGGCGTAGGAACAGGAATTCCGTGCGGTACAGGCCGACGCCGTCGGCGCCGCGTGCGCGGGCGAGCGCAACGTCGCTGGGCGATTCGGCGTTGGCCAGCAGGCGCACGCCAATGCCATCGCGCGTTTGCGTGGGGGCATTGGCCAGGCTGGCAAGGCGGCGGCCTTCCTGCGCGGCTTCGCGCTGCCAGGAACGGTAGTGCGCCAGATCCTGCGCGGTGGGATGCAGTACGGCCTCGCCGCGCTCGGTGTCGAGCAGGATCAGGTCGTCGTCGTGGATGGTGGAAAGCGCATCGCGCGTGCCCACCAGCATCGGCAGGTTGAGGCTGCGCGCAAGAATGGCGCTATGCGAATACGGGCTGCCGGAACTGGTGATGACGCCGAGCAAGCCGTGGCCGGCCAGGTGCGCCATGTCGGCCGGCGCGATGGTATCGGCGACGAGGATTTCGCCGACGCGCGCGGCAAGTTTGCGTTCTTCTGCGCTGGTTTGGCGTTGCAGGGCGGAGATGACGCGACCGATGACCTGGTCGACGTCTTCCATGCGGCTGCGCAGATAAGGATCGTCCATGGCGCTGAAGACACCGGCCAGGCGGTCGCGCTGTTTCTTCAGCGCGGCGCCGGCGCGGTAGCGGCCGATGGTGATCATTTCGTCCAGGCCGCGGATCAGCTCCGCGTCGTCCAGCAGCAGGCTGTGCGCGTCGATGAATTCGTTGACTTCGCGCGCCAGCGCACCGTGCAGCTTGCCGCGCAGCTCGTGCAGTTCCTGCCGCGCGGTATCCAGCGCGGCGTGCAGGCGTTCCAGTTCGGAAGGAATTTCCTCTTCGGCAAGCGGACGCGTGTCGACCAGATAGCGGCTGGGCTGCACCAGACGGGCGCGCCCAAGGGTCATGCCGCGCGAGGCCATGGTGCCGGCGAGGATTTGCCTCATGGGCAGCCCCCTTGGGAGACAGCGTGAATCGTGAATCGTAAATCGTAAATCGTCGTCGCAGCGATCCGCTCAGCGCGGCGGGCTGCTATTCCGATTCCCGATTTACGACTCCCGATTCCCGGCTCCATCTACGCCCCTTCGTCGAATTTGCGATCGAACAGATCGATCACTGCGCTGAGTGCCGCGGTCTCATCCGGGCCATCGGCGCGAATGGTCAGCGGCGTACCGATGCCTGCCGCCAGCATCATCACGCCCATGATGCTTTGCGCATTCACTTCGCGTCCTTTGCTGACCAGCCACACGGTGGATTTGAAACTTTGCACGAGTTGCACCAGCTTGGCCGATGCGCGGGCATGCAAGCCCAGCTTGTTGGAGACGACAATATCTTTTTCAAGCATGATCGATGAAGATTCCTCCGCGACCGCCGCTGGCCGCGATTTCCGCAAGTTCGTCCAGCGGCTTGTCGGCGTAGTTGAGTACGCGCAGCAGCATGGGCAGGTTCAATCCCGAAACACAGCGCAGCCTTACGCCTACCGTACTCAACGACAGCCCGATGTTGCAGGGGGTCGCGCCATACAAGTCGGCCAGCACCAGCACGCCTTCGCCTTGATCCAGTTCGCGCGCATGCTTGGCGGTCAGCGTGCGCATCACATCCGGATCGGCCTGTGCGGGTACTTCCACGGTGGCGACCCGCAGCGGCAGCTTCGGCAGCACATGGCGTGCCGCCTTGACCAGCGCCTGGCCGACCGACTCGTGGGTCATCAGAAGCACGCCCACGCTCATGACGCGGCGGCTTCGTTGGGGTGGGTGAAAGGCAGCATAAACATCACTCAAGTTCGCGATGGAAAGTGAGAACCCCTTCGCGCGTGGTGCGATAGTGCGCGGCGAGTTTCTCGACCAGGTACACCGAACGGTGGCGGCCGCCGGTGCAGCCGATGGAAATGGTGACGTAGCTGCGATCGTCCGCCTCGAAGCGGGGCAGCCACGCGTCTAGCCAGCGTGCGGTGTCGTCGAAGTATTCGCCCACTACGGGCTGGCGCTCCAGGAATTCGCGCACCGGACCATCCTTGCCGGACAGCGGGCGCAGCGTGGGCTCCCAATGCGGGTTGGGCAGGCAACGGGCGTCGAACACGAAATCCGAATCCAGCGGCAGCCCGCGCCGGAACGCGAACGATTGGAACATCAGGGTAAGGCCCGAGGTGGTTTGCGCGTAGCCGGTGGCGATCAGGCGGCGCAGCTGGTGCACATTCAAGTCGCTGGAGTCGATCACGCGCTCGGCGATCGCCATCAACGGGCGCAGCAGGCGGCGTTCCTCGGCGATGGCGTCGGCGAGCGATACACCGCGCAGGGCCAGCGGATGCCGGCGGCGCGTTTCGGAATAACGCTTGATCAGTACGGTGTCGTTGCAGTCGATGAAGATCAGGTGCACCTGCACAGTGGCGGCCAATGCGGACAGCACCTTGGGCATGTGCCGGAAATCTTCGTCGCGGTTGCGCACGTCCACGCCCACGGCAATGCGCCGGCGATGGCTGTCGCCGCGCGTAGCCGCTTCCACCAGCTGCGGCAGCAGCGCGCTGGGCAGGTTGTCGACGCAGTAGAACTCCAGATCTTCCAGCGCGCGCAAGGCCACCGTCTTGCCGCCACCGGACATGCCGGTAAGCACCACCAGGTGGATGGCGTTCGGGTCGTCGTTGGAAATCAGCCCTTCGTACTGAGTCATGGGTTCACCAAGGCGGCAGCCGGCGCATCTGATGGGCCTGGCGGTCCATGAAGCTTTGGGCCGGATCGATGCCTTTGCTCTTCAACATATGGCTGCGTACCGCCGCTTCCACCAGCACCGCCAGGTTGCGGCCGGGCGCGACGGGCAGGGTGATCATCGGCACTTTCACGTCGAAGATGTCGCGATGGCCCACGTCGCCGGTAAGACGGGTGAGCGCATCGACGTTTTCACCGTCGCGCAAGGGTTTGAGATGAATCACCAGGCGCAGGTATTTGGATTGCTTGACCGACGTATGGCCGAACATCTCGCGCACGTTTAGCACCCCGAGGCCGCGCACTTCGAGCAGGTCCTGCAGGAGTTCGGGACAGCCACCATCGATCACATCGGGTGCGATCAGCGTGAATTCCGGCGCATCGTCGGCGACCAGGCGATGGCCGCGGCTGATCAGTTCCAGCGCCAGCTCGCTCTTGCCGGAGCCGGCGTCGCCGGTGATGAGTACGCCGATGGAGAACACTTCCAACAGCACACCATGCAAGGTGAGGCGTGGCGCCATGGTGCGCGCCAGGTGGTATTGCATCCAGGTCAGCAGTTCATGGCCGCGCTTGGCGCTGAGCCATAACGGCGTGTCGGTTTCTTCCGCCACTTCGCGCAGGTCGGCGGGAATCGCCTGGTCCTTGGTGACGATGAAGGCGACCGGCTGCGTGGCGGCGGCCTTGTGGATTACTTCCCAGCGCTGGCGCGAATCCAGGCTGTCGAGATAGCTGAGCTCCTCGGTGCCGACGATCTGGATCTTGTTCGGGTAGATCACATTGAGATAACCCACCAGCGACGGGCGGCGGGCCGGAGTGGAGCCGTATTCGAGCACGCGCGTTTCGCCACGCATGCCGGCCACCCAGCGCAGTGCCATGCGCTCGTGGATGTCATCGAAGAGTTGTCGTGCGGTAAGCCGGTCCAAAGATATTCCCTTTGCGCCGCGTGGCTGCCTGGGCGGGGCGGCGGCGAGGGACATTGTGCCAGTTTTACGGCTCCCACTCTCTTTTGGGGGAGCGGGGCGGGATGAGGGGACAGCCTTGCCTGCTGCCGAATGGTCCGTAGGTTGGCGGCTAGCCCTGGACTCGATCCGGGGCGGCCCCCTACATGACGATGTACCTGACGGCGTAGGGGTTCGGCTGCGCCTCACCGCCAACTACGCGTGTTTGAGGAATGATTCAGAGGTATCGCAAGGGTGACCCTCTCCCCGGCGGGGAGAGGGTAGGTAGCGGGTGTATCAACCGTACTGACGGATTTCTCTTACTTCACGTTGATGTTTATCGCACAGCTTTTCGCGATAACGGCGAAGTTGATCGACGAGTTTGTCGAACAGGGCGTCGATGGAAGCGTACATGTCGTTCTCGGTGGCTTCGGCGTGCAATGTATTGCCCGCTACCTTGAGGGTTCCCTCAGCGCATTGCTGCAGCTTGTCCACCGACAGCACCACCGTCAGGCTGACTATGCGGTCATCGAGGCGGGTCAATCGGTCAAGCTTGGCTTCGGCACGGCTGCGCAAAGCCTGCGTTACTTCGATCCGTTGGCCACTGAGTTGGAATTGCATGGTACGCCTCCTACTAGAGCTGGCCGCCAATGGCGGCGTTGGTCGATGCGCGGATCGTGTGAGCGATCGTTGCATCGTGAAGCAAGACCTTGTGTATGAATGTGGGATCGCTCTCCTACAACGCAAGTTCCCTAGTCACGCCGAAACAACGCATTCAACTATTGCGCTGTCGTTCGCTGGAGCTGGGAATGCGCAGGATTTCCCGGTATTTCGCAACCGTGCGGCGCGCCACCTGGATACCCTTGTTGTGCAGTTCCTCGGCCAGCGCCTGGTCGGAGAGCGGCTTGCGCGGATCTTCGTTGTCGACCAGCTTGCGCAGCATGGCCTGGATGGCGGTGGCGGACGCGCTGCCGCCGTCTTCGGTGGACACGCCGCTGGAGAAGAAATACTTCAGCTCGTACGTACCGCGCGGCGTGTGGATGTATTTGCGCGTGGTTACACGTGAAATGGTTGATTCGTGCATACCCACCTCCTCCGCCACTTCGCGTAGCACCAGCGGCTGCATCGCTTCCGGACCATAGTCCAGGAAGGCGCTCTGCCTTCGCACGATCGCGTCGGCGACCTTCAAGAGTGTTTCGGCACGGGATTCCAAACTTTTAATCAGCCAGCGCGCCTCCTGCAGTTGGCCGCGCATCCAGCTGGCATCTTCGCTGCGCGCCTGGGCGATCAGGCTGCAGTAATGGTGGTTGAGGCTGAGCTTGGGCTGGCTGTCGGGATTGAGCAGCACGCGCCAGCGCGTGCCGTCCTTGCGCGCGTAGACATCGGGCGCCACGTATTCCACTGGCGTGGTGTCCATCGCCGCGCCCGGGCGCGGGTCCAGGCTGCGGATGAGAATGGCGGCGCCGGTGGTTTCTTCCTCGGTGGCGTGCAGGCGGCGAGCCAGCTTGGCCATGTCGTTGCGCGCCAGCAGTTCCAGTTCGTGTTCCACGATGCGCAGGGCGAGATCGCGGAACGGCGTGCTGGGATCGAACTGTTCAAGCTGCGCGCGCAGGCAATCGGGAAGGTCGATGCTGGCCACGCCGGCGGGATCGAAATGCTGCAGCTGGCGGCGTACCGCTTCCACTTCCTCGGCGGTGGCCTTCAGGTGTGGGGGCAGCGCGGCGAGTACGGCGTCGATGCCTTCGCCCAGGTAACCGTCGGTATTGAGCGCGTCGATCAGCACGGTGGCGATCGCTTTCGCACGCGGCTCCATCGGCGTGAGATTAAGCTGCCACAGCAGGTGTTCCTGCAGCGATTCGGCCGCGGCGTTTTGCGGCTCCATGCCTTCTTCGTCGCGATTGCCGGAGCCGTTGCCGTTGCCGCTGCCGTTGTTGGAGGAGAAGTCGATCGGCTCGTCGGAGCTGATCTCCGGCTCCGTCCACTCAGGCGCTTCGTCGTTGGCATCGCTGCCGCCGGGGGCCGCGTCGCTGCTTGCCGAGGACAGCGATTCGAATTCGCTGTCGTATTCGCCGTCGGCTTCGGTTTCGGCCTGTTCTTCTGTCGCGTCTTCGGCGAACTCCAGCAAGGGGTTGCTCTCGGCGAGCTGGCGCAGTTCGGCGGCCAGCTCCAGTTGCGACAGTTGCAGCAGCCGGATGGCTTGTTGCAATTGCGGTGTGAGAGCCAGCTGTTGATTGAGACGGAACTGGAGCCCTGGTTTCATGCCTGCCAATAGGGTTTAGCTGGCTTCATCCTAACCCCTCGGCGGAACGCCGGCCATAGTTGACACGGCTCACGTCATGCCGCCTTATACGCGGATGTGAAGCGGCGCATATTAGGCTTGTGCGGGTAAAAAAGTTGGAGTATTTACCTAGGTTTTGAAGGCGCCGGTCAAAGCCGGAATTCGCGACCCAGGTACACTTCGCGCACCCGCTCGTCCGCCAGGATATGTGCTGGCGTGCCGCGCGAGAGCACCTCGCCTTCGTTCATGATGTAGGCGCGGTCGCAGATGCCTAATGTTTCGCGCACGTTATGGTCGGTGATCAGCACGCCGATGCCGCGTTCCTTCAGGTGGCGCACGATGCGCTGGATTTCCCCCACCGAAATCGGGTCCACGCCGGCGAACGGTTCGTCCAGCAGCATGTAGCGTGGTTGCGCGGCCAGGGCGCGCGCGATTTCCACGCGGCGACGCTCACCACCGGACAAGCTGATGCCTTTCTGGCCGGCGATGTGGGCGATTTTCAGCTCGTCCAGCAGGCTTTCCAGTTCGGCGTCGCGCTTGCGCTGGTCCAGGCCTTCACGCAGTTCCAATACGGCCATGATGTTGTCGGCCACGCTAAGGCGGCGGAATACCGAGGCTTCCTGCGGCAGGTAGCCGATGCCGAGCTTGGCGCGCGCGTGCATGGGCAGGCCGGTGATGTCCTGCTTGTCGAGTTTGATCGCCCCGCCATCGGCCTCGATCAGGCCCACGATCATGTAGAAACAGGTGGTTTTGCCGGCGCCGTTGGGCCCTAGCAGGCCGACTACCTCGCCCTGGCGGATCGAAAAGGCGAAATCGCGCACCACTTGGCGTGCGCGGAAACTTTTTTGCAGCCCTTCTGCGGAAAGCATGTAACGGTTATTCCTTCGAGGCGCTGCTGGCGGAGGCCGGCGCGCGGGTACTGGATGACGATGCCGGCTTGCCGGCGCCCGGCGCCGGTTTGGCGGGTGTTGGCGGCGTCGCCGGTGCGGCGCCGTGTTTCGGCGGCGGCAGCGGCTTCTGCTTGGGCAGGAAGGTCATGGTGACCGGGCCGGCGCCATTGCTTTCGCCGACCATGTAGTTGGTCTGCGTGTTGTAGGTGAGCTTGGCGCCGTGCGCGTCGCCCTTGTTCTGCTGGTGCACGAAGGCATTGCCGGTGAGGATGGCGATGCCGTTGACGTTGTCGTAATACAGCTGGTCGGCGTCGCCGGTCATCAGGTTGCCGTTGTCGTCGATCTGTTCGATATGCGGACGCTTTTGCGGCGTGCCGGTCACGATGATGTGGTCGACGGAGGTGTCTTCCTTCGCCGTGTAGATCTTGGCGACTTCGCCCGTGAGCTTCATCGTGCCTTGCGTAATCAGCACATTGCCGGTGAAGGTACTGACGGTATTGGGCTGGTTGTAGCCGTCGAAGCTGTCGGCATGCACGACATGGATCGGCTGGTTGCGGTCATCCTGCCTTGCCAGCGCCGGCTGCAGCGACAAGAGTCCTGCAATCAACAGGCTTAGCCGTAGCATTGTTCTGGCTTGAATACAGCAGGCCGTGCACGTCATGGAGCAACTCCAAATGGTTATCGTTGAGGCTGGCACGCATGCCGACGCCGTTCATTACGCTTGCGCCCTGCGTCATGGTGGCCGGGTCCGCGGTTTGCATGCGGTTCTCCTTCGGCCAGCCGGTGACATTGGAAGTACATAATGTTGCCATGGGACCTTGGGCGTAGGCAGGGCGATGCATGTAGACCGCGCCGTCCAACCGCATTTCCGTACCGCTTTTATTGACCCAGCCAAATGGCGCGTTGCCATGCCAGTCCGGTATGCCCGGCTTCTTCGCGGTGATCTCGAACTCCGGCGCATTGATGTAAAGCGATTCGTCGCCGCCGCGGCGATCCATGCGCGGCGCCGTCATGGTGAAACTCAGCAAGCCATCGACGTCATAGCTCCACACGGTCGAGTTGTAGAGCACATAGTCGGAAATGGGCGGCCCGATGAATTCGTTGACCGGCGGCGCCCCCACCACCCAGCTGCGCAACATCCAACTGGCTGGCGCGGCAATCGCCAACAGCACGATGGCGACATAGGTACGGTTGTCACGCAGGTATTGGCGCAGGCTCACCGCCAATGCTCCTGTTCGGCGGCGCTTTTGCCCTGCGCATGCAGGATCAGATCGCACACTTCGCGCACCGCGCCCAGGCCGCCGCCGAGACGCGTACGGTAGTGCGCGCGCTCGGCCACCCACGGGTGGGCGTTGGCGACGGCAACGGCCAGGCCGGCCAGTTGCATGGCCGGCAGGTCGGGCAGGTCGTCGCCGACGAAGGCGGCTTCTTCCGGCGCCAGTTCCAAGGCCTCCAGGATCTGGCGCAAGCATTCGCGCTTGTCGGATTGGCCTTGATACACGTGCGCGATATTGAGTTCTTCCGCCCGCAAAGCCACCGGATGACTGATGCGCGCGCTGACGATGGCCACTTGAACACCATGCGCTTGCAGGCGCTTCAGGCCGAGGCCGTCATGCACGTGGAACACCTTGGTTTCGTGGCCGCTTTCGCTGTACCACAGGCGGCCATCGGTGAGCGTGCCGTCCACGTCGAACGCGGCCAGGCGGATCCTGGCGGCGCGGGCGAGCACGTCGGCAGGCAGGTTGGATAAATAATCCATGCGGTAACCCAAACCTCGTTAGACCACGCGTGCGCGCAGCAGATCGTGAATGTTGAGGGCGCCGACCACGCGTTGCGCATCGTCGACCACCAGCAGGGCGTGAATCTGATACTTCTCCATCAGCTGCGCTGCTTCGATCGCCAGCTTGTCGGCACCGATCACCTTCGGGCCGCGCGTCATCAGGTCGCTGACGTGCGCATTGCGCAGGTCGACGCCGTCGTCATCGAGCGCGCGGCGCAAGTCGCCGTCGGTGAACACGCCGAGCAGGTGCTGTTCGCGGTCCACGACGGCGGTCATGCCGAGATGCTTGCGGGTCATTTCCATCAGGGCTTCGGTCACGGAGGCATCCGGGGCAATCATCGGGATGCCCTGGCCGGTGTGCATCACATCGCTGATGTGCAGCAGCAAGCGACGCCCCAGGGTGCCCGCCGGGTGGGAACGCGCGAAGTCCTCGGAGGTAAACCCGCGTGCCTCCAGTAGCGCGATGGCGAGGGCGTCGCCCATCACCAGCGCCGCCGTGGTGCTGGCGGTGGGCGCCAGGCCCAGCGGGCAGGCTTCGGCCGAAATCCCGGCGTCCAGGTGCACGTCGGCCTGCCCGGCGAGCGAGGATTCCGGGTTGCCGGTGATGGCGATCAGCGGAATGCCCTGGCGCTTGATCACCGGCAGGATGAACAGGATTTCGTCGGTTTCGCCCGAGTTGGACAGGGCCAGCACCACGTCCTGCGGCAGGATCATCCCCAAGTCGCCGTGGCTGGCTTCACCCGGATGTACAAAAAAGGCCGGGGTGCCGGTGGAGGCCAGGGTCGCGGCGATCTTGCGCCCGACGTGCCCGGACTTGCCCATGCCGGTGACCACCACGCGCCCCTTGCAGCCCAGGATCAGCCGGCAGGCGTGGACGAAGGTCTGGTCGATGCGCGGCTCCAGCGCGCGGATGGCGGCGGCTTCGGTGGCGATGACCGTGCGCGCGCTGCGCACGACGGCGGCGGCGTCCACCCGGGTGGATTTGGGCTTGGCGATGGGTGCGTTCATGCGTCCTCGTAGCTGGCTGGACAGGGCGGCGACAGCATGTGTCGTTTCTGCGACAGCGGATTTCCATTAACATGGCATATTCGCATTCTATCTTGATGCCTGTCGCCGATGGTTCCACCTGTACGGGTTGGCAACCGGCGTTCAGCATCGCAAGTATTTGGAAAATCAATGGACGCAGCCAGCATCCAGGCAATGATCGAAACCGGCCTGCCCGGCGCAAAGGCAAGTGTGCAGGGGGATGATGGGGTGCATTTCGAGGCGGAAGTCGTGGCCGAGCAGTTCAAGGGCAAGCTGCCCTTGGCGCGGCATCGCCTGGTGTATGCCACTCTCGGCGACCTCATGGGAGGCGCCATCCACGCACTCGCCCTCAAGACTCTGACACCCGATGAAGCCGCTGCGCGCCGTTGACGCCGTCGCCCCGGGCGTCACCTATTTCAAGGATTCACCCATGGCAAAAATCCTGATCAGCGGCGGCGAGCCGCTACGCGGTGAAGTGGGCATTTCCGGCGCCAAGAACGCCGTGCTGCCGATTCTCGCTTCCTGCCTGCTGGCCGATGAGCCGGTCACGATCAGCAACGTGCCGCATCTGCACGACGTCACCACCACCATGGAGCTGCTCGGCCAGATGGGCGTGCAACTGGTGCTGGACGACCGCATGAAGATCCAGGTGGATCCGCGCTCCGCCGACCGCTACTTCGCCCCGTACGAGCTGGTGAAAACCATGCGCGCGTCGATCCTGGTGCTGGGGCCGCTGGTGGCGCGCTTCGGCCAGGCGGAGGTATCGCTGCCCGGCGGCTGCCAGATCGGCTCGCGTCCGGTGGACCAGCACATCCGCGGCCTGCAGGCGCTGGGTGCGGAGATCGACGTCGAGAACGGCTACATCAAGGCACGCGCCAAGCGTCTGAAGGGCGCTCGCATCGTGATGGACATGGTGACCGTCACCGGCACCGAGAACGTGATGATGGCGGCGGTGCTCGCCGCCGGCACCAGCGTGATCGAAAACGCGGCGCAGGAACCGGAAGTGGTGGATCTTGCCCATTGCCTCAATGCGCTCGGTGCGCAGATCCAGGGTGCGGGCACCTCCACCCTGGTGATCCACGGCGTGGAACGCCTGCATGGCGGCCACTACGAAGTGCTGCCCGACCGCATCGAAACCGGCACCTTCCTGGTCGGCGCCGCGATGACCGGCGGCAAGATCCGCGCCCGCAACGCGCGCGCCAACACGCTCGATGCCGTGCTGGCGAAGCTGGAAGAAGCCGGTGCGCATATTTCCACCGGGCCGGACTGGATCGAGCTGGACATGCAGGGCCGCCGCCCGAAGGCGGTAAACATCACCACCGCACCGTATCCGGCGTTTCCCACCGACATGCAGGCGCAGTTCACCGCGCTCAACTGCGTGGCGGAGGGCGTGGGCGTGATTACCGAAACCGTGTTCGAAAACCGCTTCATGCATGCGCATGAATTGCAGCGCCTGGGCGCCGACATTCGCCTGGAAGGCAACACCGCGATCATTCGCGGCGTGGACAAGATGAGCGGTGCGCCGATCATGGCCACCGACCTGCGCGCCTCAGCCTGCCTGGTATTGGCGGGGCTGGTGGCAGAAGGCGACACCACGGTGGATCGCGTGTATCACATCGATCGTGGTTACGAGAATATCGAGGAAAAGCTCAGCACGCTTGGGGCGAGGATTCGCCGGTTGCCGACTTGAATCTGCGGGAATCGTAAGAGCGGGCCCAGCACATTGCGGGCGACCGCTCTTGGCGATTTACGATTGACGATTCCCGATTTACGGTTGCTGGAACCGCACCAACTCCAGCGTCAAATCCCCGCCATCGCTCTGCGCCAGCTTCACCGGCAGCGGGTATTTGTTCGGCACGTACCACGCATCGAAGTGCTTGTCCGAATCGGTACGCGTGACGCGTTCGGCCTGGAAACTGCCGGCCGGCACTTTCACGCTCTCGCTGCCTTGCACCTTGAACTGCTGCTGCTCCACGTGCTGCCTCACGCCGACCGGCAGGCTCACGCTCTGGTTGCCGCCGCGCAGCGCCAGGCCAAGCGCGTACGAAATGGTGTTGCGGTCGACCATGCCCGGCACGGCGGCGTAGCGGGTGGCGCCTTTGCCTTCATCCACGCTCACCTGCCTGGTATCCCAGTTGACCTGCATGCTGCGTTGCTTGGTCTTGAAGGCAACGACCTTGGAGGAATAGCTCTCCGTCTCGGGCGCGTTGCCGTTCCAGCGGAAACGCGTGATATCGCTGGAGCTGGCGCCCAGCGCCGCCGCCAGGCCCGACGTGCCTTGGGTCTGGTTGCTGTATTCGTATTGGCCGTTGCCCAGCGATTTCAGCGTGATGGTCGCTTCGCCCATCGGTTGGCCCTGGCTGGTTACCGCGTAGGTGGCGGTGAACGGCGTGGGCTGTGCAGCGAATGCAGCGGTGGAGGCAGCCAGCGCAAGGCCGGCGAGGAGGGAGCGGAGGAGGTTGTGTGTGCGCATGGATCGGCAGTGTACGCGCGAAGTCTGAACGCCTGATGGCAATCAGCGCACGAGTTGGCCGTCCACACAGCGCAAGGGTTTGCGAAGCGGCTGATGGTCGAACACGATGCCTTGTTCGACCAGGGCCAGCCTGTTCGCAGCCAGCAATGCAACGACGGCGGTCAGCAGTTGGTGTTCCAGCGGCAGCAGTCGTGTGGCCAGCGTGGTTTCGTCATCGCCGGCTTCGATGGGCAAGGTGGTTTGCGCAATGATCGGGCCGCCGTCGAGTTCGGCGGTCACGAAATGCACGCTTGCGCCGTGTTCGAGGTCGCCGGCTTTCAGTGCGCGGCGATGCGTATGCAGGCCGCGATATTTCGGCAGCAGGGAAGGGTGGATGTTGATCATCCGCCCCGCCCAGGGTTTGAGCGCGTCGCCGTCGATGATGCGCATGAAGCCGGCCAGCACGAGCAGATCCGGCTTGCTGGCGCCGATGCGATCGAACAGCGCGAAGTCATAAGCACGACGATCGGCGTATTCGCGCGGATCGAGCACGGTGGTGGGCACGCCTGCGCCTTGCGCGAGTTGCAGCACCGGCGCATCGGCCTTGTCGCTGGCGACCAGCACGAATTCCACCGGCAGTTCGCCACGTTCGCGCGCAGCCAGCAGCGCGGCGAAATTGCTGCCGCGGCCGGAGGCGAGGACTGCGATGCGAAGCGGTGTGGACATGTAAGGACGGTCGCGAAGTGCTTTAGCGGCCGGCATTCCGCGCTCGCGGGAATGACGGCACAAAAAATGTGCGGCGAGTTTGGTGCTCAGCCGATATGCACGCGCTCGTCACCGTGCGCCTGCACCACTTCGCCGATCACCCAGCTCTTCAAATCATGCTTGGCGAGCAGCGCCGAAGCCGCGCTCACCGCATCACGCGGCAGCAGCACGGTAAAGCCCACGCCGCAGTTGAACGTGCGCCACATTTCTTCGCGCGCCACCTTGCCTTCGCGCATCAACCAGTCGAACACCGGCGGCAGCACGATGGCGGATGCGTCGATGTTCAAACCGAGGCCGTCGGGCACCACGCGGATGATGTTTTCCTTCAGTCCGCCACCGGTGATGTGCGCCATGCCGTGCACCGACACGGACTGCAGCAGCTCCAGCATCGGCTTGACGTAGATGGTGGTGGGCGCCATCAGCGCATCGGCCAGGCTTACGCCGCCAAGGTCCAGCTCCAGCGGATGGCCCGCGCGCTCGACGATCTTGCGAATCAGCGAATAACCGTTGGAATGCGGACCGGACGAAGCCACGGCCAGAATCACGTCGCCGGCCACCACGCTGTCGCCGCTGAGCAGGGCTTCCTTCTCCACCGCGCCGACGGTGAAGCCGGCCAGGTCGTATTCGCCCGGCGGATACATGTCGGGCATTTCCGCCGTTTCGCCGCCGATCAAGGCGCAGCCGGCCAGTTCGCAACCCTTGGCGATGCCGCCGACCACGGCCACGGTGGTATCCACGTCCAGCTTGCCGGTGGCGAAATAATCGAGGAAGAACAACGGCTCGGCGCCCTGCACCAGCACATCGTTCACGCACATGCCCACCAGGTCGATGCCGATGGTGTCGTGGCGGTTCAACTGCTGCGCCAGCTTGAGCTTGGTGCCCACGCCATCGGTGCCCGAGACCAGCACCGGCTCCTTGTAGCGGGTGCCCAGGTTGAACAGGCCACCGAAGCCGCCCAGCCCGCCCATCACCTCGGGGCGAAAGGTGCGCTTCACCAACGGCTTGATACGTTCGACCACGGCATTGCCGGCATCGATATCCACGCCTGCAGCGCGGTAAGTAAGGGCGTCGGACATGGCCAACCTGAGCTTGGAGAAACATCCAATGATAGACGTTAAGCGTCGGATTGGGCAGACTTTTGCCCGATCCCCGCCCCTGAATACGGCCACCCGACCCATGCGTCTGCCACGTTTGCCGATCGCCCTTCTGTTGTTTGGTCTCGTTCTGGGGCTCAGCCCCATGGCACGCGGGCAAACCACCAACTCACCCTACACCGTGGTGGTGCCAGTCACCGATACCAGCGCAACGCAGCGCAGCCAGGCGTTCCAGTCGGCCTTGGGGCAGGTGCTGGTGCGCGTCTCAGGCGGCCAGGACTTGAGCGGCAAGCCAGGCTATGCCGATGCCTTGCAGAACGCCGCCGGCATCGTCAAACAGTTCCAGTACCAGGCCGATCACGGCAACCCGCCCAGCTTCACGCTGGCGGTCAGTTTCGACCAGGGTGCTGTGCAGCGCCTGATCACGCAGTTGGGCGCCACCACGGCCGGCGTGCGGCCGCCGCTGCTGCTGGTGGTGAAGGCCGGCGACGGCCACCTGCTCAAGCAGGACGAGCTAGGCGCGCTGGCCGGCGCGATCAACAAGCACGGTTATCAGGTGAGCTATGCCGATGATCCCTCGCAATTGCCGGACCTGGGCAAGCTGGCCGATGCCGATCCGGCGGCCTTGTCCGCGATCAGCCGCATCTACCACACCGGCCTGGTACTGATCGGCAACCTGCATGCGAACAGTGCCGACTGGACGCTGGTCAGCGGCGGCCAATCCCAGCACTGGAGCGCGCAGAACAATGATCCGAACGCCTTGCTGGCCGATGCCGGCCAAGGCGCCACCGACCGGCTGAGCCAGGCGCTCAATGTGATCGCCACCGGCGACGTGAGCGGCAAGCTGTGGGTGTCGGGCCTGCATTCGGCGATGGATTACGCCAACCTGCTTGCCACGCTGCGCGCCGATCCTTCCGTGCATAGCGTGGCCACGGAAGGCGCCCAGGACGACGGCGTGATGCTGTCGGTCACGGCAGGCATGCCGCTGGACAACCTGGTCACCAACCTTGCCGCGGCGGGGCGCGTGATGGAAGGCCAGTCCCACGATGGCGCCGACGCCAGCTTGCGCTGGCTGCATTGATCCGTATTTGCCGCGATGCCCATTGCGTCGCCATCACCCTGGAGGCATCTCCCTAACGCCATCTCCATGCTGCGGGTGCTGCTCGTCGCGCCGATCTGCTGGCTGCTATGGCAAGAGCGCTGGCCGTTCGCCTTGCTGCTGGTGGCGGTGGCCGGCGTGTCGGATGGATTGGATGGTTTCCTGGCGCGTCATTACGGCTGGCAAAGCCGGCTCGGCGGCATCCTCGATGCGGTGGCCGACAAGCTGTTGCTGATCGCCTGCTTCGTGATCCTGGCATGGCGGCAGCACGCGCCCGTCTGGTTGGCGATGATCGTATGCGGGCGGGACGTGATCATTGCGCTGGGTGCGCTGGGCTGGCGCATGCTGATCGGCCTGATCGAACCGCGGCCTAGCCTGCTGTCGAAAGCCTGCACGCTGGCGCAGATCATCTATTTGCTGATGGTCTTGTTGGCGCTGGCGGATTGGCCGGGTCTGCGCTCCACGGCGCTTGCCTGGCTGGTGGCGGCACTATGCGTGGCGAGCGGCGTGCATTACGTGCTGGTCTGGTCGCGCCGGGCTTGGCAGGTGCGGCACGCCGATTCCCTTTCTCCGCCTGGCGTGTGAAAGAAACACTGCCGCTTTCGCCGGTGATGCAAGTCGCGGCACACGGCAAGACTTTGAACAGTCCCCCACATCAGCCACACTTGGCTGCGTTCGCCCCTTCCAGACGAGCTTTTCGTGTCCATAAGCCAAGAGACATCCCGCCGCTGGCAGATGCTGGCGATCATCGTCGCCATCGGCCTGCTGGTATGGCTGCTGGCGCCGGTGCTGATGCCGTTCGCCGTCGCCGCCATGCTGGCCTACCTCAGCGATCCGCTGGCCGACCGGCTGGAGCGGTTCGGGGTGGGGCGTACCCTGGCGGTGAGCATCGTGTTTGTGGTGCTGATCCTGGTGATCGCTGCGGCGCTGTTGCTATTGGTGCCGTTGATTGCGCGGCAGATCGAAAACCTGGTGCAGAACTTCCCCCGCTACGTGGAGTGGGGCCGGGATACGGCCCTGCCGTGGCTGCAAGCCAAGCTGCACCTGGACCCCAAGGCGTTCGACACCGACCGGCTGATCGACCAGTTCAAGGAGCACATCGGTTCCATCGGCAGCGTGCTGGGCACGCTTTCGCGCTCCGGCGTGGGCGTGGTCGCATGGCTCACCAACCTGGTGCTGATTCCGGTGGTGTGGTTCTACCTGCTGCGCGATTGGGATCGCCTGGTGGCGTGGGTCGATCGCATGTTGCCTCGCTCGATCCAGCCGACCATTGCGCACCTGGCGCGCGAGTCCGATGCCGTGCTCGGCGCGTTCGTGCGCGGGCAATTGCTGGTGATGCTGGCACTGGCGATCTATTACGGTGTCGCCCTGACGCTGGTGGGCATTTCGGTGGGGCCACTGATCGGCATGGTCGCCGGCTTGCTCAGCTTCGTGCCGTATCTTGGTTTCATCACCGGTTTCGTGGCGGCGATCATTGCTTCGCTGGTGCAACATGGCGACTGGACGCACCTGCTGATGGTGGTGGGCGTGTTCGCCATCGGGCAATTGCTGGAAGGCTACGTGCTGGTGCCGCGGCTGGTGGGCGAGAAGATCGGCCTGCATCCGGTTGCGGTGATCTTCGCCGTGCTGGCCGGCGGTTATCTGTTCGGCTTTCTGGGCGTGCTGCTGGCATTGCCGGCCGCGTCGGTGATCCTGGTGCTGCTGCGCTATCTCGCGCAGCGCTACAAGCTCAGTGACCTGTATACGGAGAAAGGTGCGCCCGACAGCGTCATTGCCGAAGTCGACGTGACGGTGCACGAAAGCCAGGATGGCGAGCTACCGGTACATGTCGGACACAACGACCAACCATGACCGCGCAACTGCCTTTGGGATTGCGCTGGCCGCGCCGCCAGCGCTTCGAGCATTTCCACACCGGCGCCAATGCTGCTGCACTGGCCGCGATGCAGGCGCTAGCGACCCAGCCCGGTGCACCGTGGGTGTACCTGAGCGGTGCCGCCGGCAGCGGCAAAAGCCATCTGCTTATGGCCGCATGCCAGGTGGCGCACGAGGCTGGGCGCACCGTGCAATACCTGCCGCTGAAGAAGCTGCGCGAACACTTCATGGCCATCCGCGGCGTCGCCGGCAGCCAACTCATCGCGCTGGACGATGTGGACACGCTTGCCGGCGAACGCGAAGCCGAACATGCGCTGTTCGATCTTTACAACCGCGCCCGCGCCGAAGGCACCGCGCTGATCTTCACCGCGCAGGTCGCCCCGGCGCAGCTTCCCCTTACCTTGCCGGATTTGCGTTCCAGGCTTGGCGCCTGCACGCAGTTCGCGCTCAAGCCGCTGGATGATGGCGAGCGCCGCGAAGTGCTCAAACAACAAGCGGCATTGCGTGGCATCGAATTGGACGACCCCGTGCTCGACTGGTTGTTTGCACGTTACGTGCGCGACCTCGGGGCGTTGCTCGATCTGCTCGATCGCCTGGATCAGGCGTCACTGGCGGCGCAGCGCCGGGTTACCGTACCGTTTCTGCGGGCGTTCTTGCGCGAGACAGGTCAACCATCGCACTGAACTTCTTTTGAGCAAGCGTTCCGGACGGGTTGGAGGAAAGCAGGCATGAGTGCACGTATTCCTGAAGTAACGCCTGGTCGAATGCTTTCGGGCGAATGCCTGTGTGGTGATGTCCGTTATCGTGTCGAAGACCGTTTCCGCTATGCGTTGAATTGCCACTGCTCCCAGTGCCGCAAGGCAACCGGCTCCGCCTTCAAGCCCTTTGCGGGCATCGAACGCGACAAGCTCAGCATCACCCATGGGCAAGACGGCCTGACCGTGTTCGGCGACGAACATGCGCAGGACGTGCATTGCAGGCGATGTGGCTCGTTGCTGTATTCCGTTGTGCGCGACGGGCAATACGTGCACGTCACCCTGGGTACCCTGGTCGACGAACCGTCGATACGGCCGAGCGCGCATATTTTCGTCGGCTCGAAGGCGCCCTGGTACAGCATTACCGACAGCTGCCGCAATATGAGGAGTTCGGCTGATGACACAGATCATTACCCCCTTTTTGATGTTCGAAGGCGCGGCCGAAGATGCGATGCAGTTCTACGTCTCCTTGTTCGATGACTGCAGGATCGTTTCGGTGGAGCGCTGGGGTGCACACGATGTCGGCGCGGAAGGGAAGGTGAAAAAGGCGCAATTCATCCTGTGCGGACGTTCTTTCTATTGTTCCGACAGCCCGATAGAACACGGCTTCACGTTTACGCCGTCGCTTTCGCTGTTCATCGATCTGGATAGCGAGGCCAGCCTGGAACGCGCATTCTCCCAACTCGTGGAAGGCGGAAAGGTACTTATGCCGATCGACGATTATGGTTTCAGCAAAAAATTCGGTTGGGTCAACGACCGCTTCGGCGTGTCGTGGCAACTCAATGTGCCATCGCGATAAAAGCCGGGATTGCATCCCAGTCTGCCTACTCCAAGGATCAAAGCATGATCGACCACACCGGTGTCTCTGTACGTGATTTCGAAAAGAGCAAGGCGTTCTACACCAAGGCGCTCGCCGCGATTGGCTACGCCTTGCTGATGGAATTCCCCGCCGCCGTCACCGGCTACACCGACGTGGCCGGCTTCGGCGAACCGCCCAAGCCGGATTTCTGGATCAGCAAGGGCGTGCCCAATCAGCCGGCTATCCATGTGGCGTTTCGCGTGGATAGCCGCGCGAAAGTCGATGCGTTCTACCAGGCCGCGATGGCAGCCGGCGGCCGCGACAACGGGGCGCCCGGCCTTCGTCCGCATTACCACGAGCACTATTACGCGGCGTTTGTGCTGGACCCGGATGGGCACAATATCGAGGCGGTGTGTCATCAGGCGGTCTAGGGCCAGCAAATCTTTGGTCAAAGCATGAGGACGGTGTCGGAGTCGGCCGGAGCGGCCGCCGCGTCTTCCGCGTTGCTCCACGCGCTGAGCAGATGCCTGCGCACGACGTCGAAGCGCGTGATGACGTCCTTGCGGTCGGCAAACAGCCGGCTGTTGTCTGTCTGCATGGCAAGCATGCGCCGATCCTGCTGGGCAACCTTGCGGATAAACGGCCACAGGAACGCCCTCACCATCCATGCCGGAACGCGCCGGCCCTCGAGATGAAGCACGCCGATCAGGCGTGAGCGGTGCGCCGTTTCCGGGCTGAAGTGCAGCGAAATGCAGGCGCGGCTGCCGTTGCGGTAGTGATAGTGAAGCTGCGCGGTGCCCGGTGCGCTGAAAGAGGCCCGTTCACGTTCGCGAGGTGATTCAAACAGGCGATAGAGCAGGCCCGATTGCACACTCTGTCCGGCATAGTCCACCACGAATCCTTCCGCATCGGCACACAAGCTCACGTGCATCGCCTGCCTGGCTCCTTTACGGCGCACCAGGCCGGCATGCACGAAATGCGTATGCAAGGGATCGAGCACGTTTTCCAGGGCATCCACCATATGCGCGTGCCAGGTGGTTTGCCACAGAAACTTCCGGTGATCAGGGGCGAGCGCGCGAACGCGCGCGGGAATGTCCGTGTCGCCCTCTTCGGCGTAGCGTGCCCAGATCACCCCGTCGTACTCGATCACGGAAACCGCCCGCGCACGTACACCAGGCAAACACGTTTCCGGCGGCGCGCCGGGCAACGCCTGCAACTGGCCCTGCGCATCGAAGCGCCAGCCGTGATACGGGCATTGCAGAGTGCCGTCGATCACCGAGCCCTGGGACAGTGGCGCGTGGCGATGCGGGCAACGGTCCTGAAAGCCCACGACACGCTGACCGTCCAGCCGCGCGAGCACGATTGGCCGGTTCAGCAACATGGCCCTGACCGGCTTGCGTCCGATCTTCGCCGCCAGCGCCACCGCAAACCAGCGATGCTCCAGGTGTGATGCCCATTCGCTCATAGCTTGAACGTCTGCATGATCGGGATACCGATGTTTCGTGTCAGGAAACCTAGCGCATGAATGGCCCTGCGCCTACGCGGCGGCAAATGATTGACGAGCACGGCGCTGTACTCGATCGCAGGCAGGCCGCCACGCTGGCGTTTGAAATGTGCAACGCCCGCACTGAGATTGACCAGTCGCCCCTGCTCAGCCCCTTCGCGCAGGACGCAGGCGGCCAGCCTGCGATAAAGCCCCAGTTTCTGTGGCAGATCGGTGTTGTAGCCCACGATGGGCGAGGTGATCAGGTTGCCGAAACGGAACAGGCCGACAATCCCCTGCAACATGCCTGCGGGGTCGCGCAGCCCGAACAGCTGCAGCAGGCCGGCATGGTTCCAGGCCTTGATCAGGGTATGTCGATACTGCGGATTGAAGCGCGAATATTTATGGATGTAGAGCTCGGTATAGAGTTGTTCGGCGCGTAAGAAATTGTCCTCGCCA
>NZ_DATJMN010000349.1:0-4074 GCF_035508675.1 Dyella sp. | reverse complement strand
ATTGCTGCCGCCGGATGCATACGAGAACGCCGCCGGGATCGTACTGACGGTGGAGAGCTGTTTCGGGAACAGCGTGTCGCCGGTGGGGTTCCAGCCGTAGTGCCAGCCGCGGATGCTGGCGGGATAGCCGTACAAGCTGTTGCTGCTGAAATTGAACGATGCCGTCCATTGCGGATACTGGCCACTGGACGGGCTCCACGCGATGTTGCTGTTGTTGAAATTGTTGTCCCATGCGAAATACGGCGGATAAAGATTGTAGGCACCGGCGTGCGCGGCAGTGGTCACACCTGCGCAAAGCAACATCCCGGCAAGCATCGAAGCAAGCGTCTTCTTCATGTCGTTCTCCCGATGTGATGATTCATGCCATGTTTTTGGCGTGCAAACATCTGCGGGGAGTCGAACCCCTTTTACCTATGTGGATTGTCACTCCCCTCTTTACATGCAGTGGCGTCACTGCATGACCGACGCTATCGATAGTCGTGCAAGCGCATCACGTCAAACCAAAAATCGTGAATATGCGTTTGAACATCCAATTTCGTAAACGGTGATTTTTGTTTTGATAATGGGCGTGAACGTTGCGTCACGACGCATGCGGCGAATATAAGCTTGGGTGCACGCATAAAAAAACGCCGGCATGGACTCACGTCCAGCCGGCGCCGTCCAACCAGCGTCACCAGGGGTTGGTATGCCGCTGCTTGCACTTGCGCGCCCGCAGTCTGGGGCTGCGAGCGATGTGCAAAGGCTAAGGCCTCTCGCCCGCCGCCGGGAGGGCTGGAGTGATCCAACAAACTGTATTAATGGGCCACGCTCAGGCGATGGCGCGGTAGGTGAAATTGCGCACGCGTATGCTGCCCTGGCCGGCGCTGTAGATGCCAAGCCGGAGGCTGAGAAACTCGCCGAACACGTTGTGGTGGATGCCAGACACCTCCATGCGCAGGTCGAGCAGCGTCCAGGTTCTGCCTTCGTCGTGCGAGTAATGGAAAGTCACCACGTTGTGGTCGTTGGTCAGCCGGATCCGCACACTGGAGGTCTGCATCGGCTTGCGCGCCCAGCCGAGTTCGGAGGCGTACTCGAAGGTTTTCATCTGCGCCGGCGTAAAGCCGATGCCGACGAATGCCTTCGGGTTGTAGAACAGCAGCAGGCCGCCTTCGGCGTCGCCGATGAGATCAAGCGTGACTTCGGCGACATAGGAACGATCGCCGACCAGGCACGTCAACGGCGAGGTATCGGCCGGCGACTGGCCCTTGCCGGCGATGCGCAGGCCATTGGCCTCGTAACGCGCACGCTGCATGTCTTCCGGTGTCGGGTTGTAGAACGTCCATTGCACGCCGAGACGGTTGCTGCTGAAGTCGTCCGACCAGGCGGCGCCGGCTGGACCGCGCGCACCGCCTTTGGGCGCAGGCAATGGCCTGGACAGATCGCCGCCGATGGCGCGGAACCAACCGTCCGCGGTCCAGGTCATCGGCTCCAGCAAGGTCTGGCGACCCAGCGTTCGCAAACCATTCTCGTAACCGTGGTAAACCATCCACCAGTCGCCTGCGGGGCCTTCCACCAGCGAGGCGTGACCGCGCGACCACCACGGTTCGTCGGCGCTGACCGTGCGCACCAACGGGTTGTGCGGGCAATCCTCCCACGGGCCGTGGACGGATCGGGAGCGCGCGGCGATCACCATGTGGCTGGTCGGCGGACCGGCGGTGCCGCCGACGGCGGTAATCAGATAAAACCATTCGCCGTGGCGCAGCAGCTTCGGGCCTTCCGGCGCGAAATCTTCCACCACCCAGTTTTCTGGATAACGCCACGGACTGTAGGCATGCACCAATGGACCATCCGCCGCCAGGCCATCGTCGGTCAGGCGCACCATGCGAATGCCGTTGACGAACAGGTAGCGCTTGCCGTCCTCGCCCACCACGTGGCCCGGATCGATGCAGCCCACGATGTCCATGTCGATGGGATCGCTCCACGGGCCTTTGATGTCGTCCGTCCAGATCACGTGGATGGACCAACCGTTGCCCGTGTCGGCGGGGATGTAGATGAAGTAGCGGCCGTTGTGCTTGCACAGGTCGACGGCGAAGATGGTGCCGAGCGGTTTATGCAGCGCGGCAGTGACCGGCGCCCAATTCAGCAGATCGGTGGAATGCCAGATCACGATGCCCGGGTAGTAGCAGAACGACGTGAACGTCATGTAGTAGTCGTTGCCATCCTTGAGGATGGTGGGATCAGGGTGATCGCCGGCGACGATGGGGTTGAGGTAGGTGCCGTTGCCGAGATCGGCTTTGCGCTGGTTTTCCGGGCCACGTGCCCATTGGGGCTTGTAGGGAGCGCAGTGTGCGGTGCCTGCTTTCGCCACGAACGGCACGGCGGCCGCGCTGGTGAGCGCCATTTTGAAAATGTTGCGGCGGCTCGTGCTCACCATTGTCTAAGTCCCCTTTTCATCCCAGCCTACGCACTCAATCACGCTTGGTACCCGACAGCACGTCCACCCACACGGCAATCACCAGGATCGAGCCCTTCACTATCAACTGCCAGTAGTTGTCGACGTCCATCATCGACATGCCGTTGTCGAGGCTGGCCATCACCAGCGCACCGATCAGCGCGCCGTGCACCGTACCCGCACCGCCGCGCATGGAAGCGCCGCCGATAAAGCACGCCGCGATCGCATCCAGTTCGCCGTTGGTGCCGGCAGACGGTGAACCGGCCGCCAGCCGCGCGGTGTTGATGATGCCGGCAAACGCGCACATCAAACCCATCAGCGCAAACACCACCATCTTCACGCCGGATACGTCGATGCCGGACAAGCGGCTGGCTTCCATGTTGCCGCCCACCGCGTAGATATGTCGGCCGAATACCGTCTGTGTACCGATGTAGGTAAAGATCGCCAGCAACCCAAGCAGGATCATCACCGGCAGCGGCACGCCGTTGTAGCGATTGAGCATCACCAGAAAGCCGGCCATTACCGCGCCGATGGCGACCACCTTGACGGCATCCCGCCAGGCGGCCGATTGCGGAATCGACAAGGCGGCACGGCGGCGGCGGCGGGCGATCGTCATCACCGCCAGCGCCACGAAGATGATCACCGCCAGCCAGCTCGAAAGCGTAGGGTTCACGTAGCCCTGTGCGAGATACACCATGTCGGCCGGCACCGGCGCAATGGTGGCGCCATGCGTAATGCCCTGCAGCACGCCGCGAAACGCCAGCATGCCGCCCAGGCCGACGATGAACGACGGCACGCGCAGCCGCGTGACGATAAAGCCGTTGAGCATGCCGGCGGCAAGCCCCAGCAGCAGCACCACGCCCACCGCCGGCCACGATCCCCATTGCAGGTTCACCGTCAGCACCGCGGCGACACCGCCGAGCAGGCCAAGCAGGGAACCGACCGACAGGTCGATCTCGCCGGCGATGATCACGAACACCATGCCGCAGGCCAGCATGCCGGTGATCGACGTCTGGCGCAGCAGGTTGGAAAGATTGCGCGAGCTGATGAAGGCGCCGTCGGTGGCGATGTGGAAGAACACCCAGATCACCGCCAGCGCAAGCAGCAGCGCGAGGATCTTGTAGCGGACGAAAAGTGTGCGGAGTTCTTGTGCGCGCATGTTCAAGCTCACATTTCCCTAATTGAATGTCACTCAAGCCGACTAAACGGCTTGTTCGAAGCGTTTGTCATTCCGGCGAACGCAGGAATCCAGTTCAAGTACGTTGTGCGAAGCACTCAAAGCCACTGCTGTGTCCTTCGGACGCATGTTCGTACTGGATTCCGGCCTTCGCCGGAATGACGGCAAGACAACATTGAGCGTTACAAAAAAAAGCGAACCTAAGCCCGCTTCGCCTGCGGAATCGCCGCCGCCATCACCTGCTCCTGCGTCAGCCCGTCGTTCGGCAGGTCCGCGCACAGGCGTCCCTCGCCCATCACCAGCACGCGATCGCTGGTGCCGAGAATTTCCGGCAGCTCGGACGACACCAGGATGATCGAAATTCCCTCTTTCGCCAGCTCGAAGATCAGGCGATAGATGTCCGCCTTCGCGCCCACGTCCACGCCGCGCGTCGGCTCGTCGAGAATCAGGATGCGCGGCTTGGTCA
>NZ_DATJMN010000348.1:0-9018 GCF_035508675.1 Dyella sp. | reverse complement strand
CGCCGCCCGCGCCGTTCGTCGGGATCTGCTCCACCAACGAGCCTTGCGTGTTGTAGACCAGTAGCTGGTTGCTGGCCGTGTTGGATGCGGTGACGATAAGGTCACGGTCATGCCAGCTCGAATCGGTTTGCGCCTGAGTCGCACTCGCCACCATCAGCGCCAGTAGCGCTGAACCATAGACTGCCTTTTTCATGCGTATTCCTCGAATGGGTGTAAGGAATGACGGCACCCCTGTTTGCCGGACAGTCGTCGACGACCCAGGTACGTTACGTGTCTGGAAGCAGTGCCACTATGTCCGGCTATCCAGCATTTGTTGCCCTGCGTCGGATGGCTGCCCGGGCCTAGAGCTGATGACCGGGAGGAAAGACATAACGTTCACACGCTCGTCGACGGCCTGTCATGGAGGCGTCCATGCTGGCAATGATGGGCAGTGGCTTCGCGTCGCCTGAACGTTACAACCTGCCTACGTAAGAAGGCCTGTACATCCACCCCACGCTTCCGCCAGACTGACCGCAGCATTGCCCGCGCTGGCGGTACCAAAGGCCGCTGCGCAGGGCAGAACAGCGCCCCATTCGGATCAACGGCAGACCGGTCGAACAGGACCGCCAGCCGCTTATCGATGATGACGGCGAGTACCACGTGGACGTCTATTTGTGAATCAAGCCAACGCTGCACACGTTTTTTTGCTGGATGTCGACAATACCTTGCTCGACAACGACCGCTTCGGTGCCGACCTGCGCGCGCATCTCACGCGCGAGTTCGGCCAGGAAGAATGCGACCGCTACTGGGCGATCTACGAACAGCTGCGCGATTCGCTGGGCTATGTCGACTATCTGGGCGCGCTGCAGCATTTCCGCCGGGAAAACGACACCCGCCCCGGCATCTTCACCCTGGCGTACTGGCTGCTCGATTATCCATTCGAGCAACGGCTGTATCCCGGCGCGCTGGAAACCATCGATCAGCTCAACCAGCTCGGCCGCGCGGTGATTCTTTCCGATGGCGACGTCGTCTTCCAGCCGCACAAGATCGAACGCGCCGGCATCCGCGGCGTGGTACGCGGCGACGTATTGATCTTCGTGCACAAGGAGCTGGCGCTGGACGAGCTGCTGGTGCGCTATCCCGCCGCCCACTACGTGATGGCGGACGACAAGCCCAACCTGCTGACCAAGATGAAGCGCAAGCTCGGCGATCGCCTCACCACCGTATTCGTGCGCCAGGGCCATTATGCCTCCGTGGCCAACCTGGCCGAGCTGCAGCCCGGCCCCGATTACACCATTGATGCCATCCGTGATCTGCCGGCGCTGGCAGCCGAGCTGGTGGGTACGGCGGCGGCCTGAACGGAGCTTGATCGCTCACGCGGCGCAGACGGAGGATTGATGCCTCCTCGCCGATAATTTGCCGCTGCCTTGAATACCCTGGGGCCTGTTTCCGCTTGCGCGGGAACAACGGCCCATGCGGGCTTGGGGCATTCCGTACCAACCGTTACTCCTGCGAGGAACCTTTACCCGTGAGCCCCACCATCGACGAGCGCGCCGGCAAACCCGCACCGGAATCCATGCTGGTAGACGTGCCGAAACTGCTGCAAGCCTACGCTGCACTTCGTCCCGATCCCGCCGAACCCACCCAACGCGTAAGCTTCGGCACCTCCGGTCATCGCGGCTCCTCGTTCGATCACAGCTTCAACGAATGGCACGTGCTGGCCATTACCCAGGCCATCTGCGATTACCGCCGCCACAAGCACATCACCGGCCCGCTGTACATCGGCATCGACACGCATGCGCTGTCACGGCCGGCGTTCGAAAGCGCGGTCGAAGTACTGGTCGCCAACGAGGTGGCGGTGGCCGTTTCCGCTGGCGGTGAATTCACGCCTACGCCCGCGGTATCGCACGCCATCCTTACCTACAATCGCAGCCGCATCGACGGCTTGGCCGACGGCATCGTGGTCACGCCGTCGCACAATCCGCCCGGTGACGGCGGCTTCAAGTACAACCCGCCCAACGGCGGCCCGGCCGACACCGACGTCACCAGCTGGATTCAGCAGCGCGCCAATGCCCTGCTCGAAAGCCGCCTGGACGGTGTCAAGCGGATCAGCTACGCGCAGGCGCGGCGCTCCAGCCTGGTGCAGCAGTACGACTATCTCGGCCGTTACGTCGACGATCTGAAGAACATCATCGATTTCGACGTGATCCGCAGCGCTGGCGTGCGCATGGCGGTCGATCCGCTCGGCGGCGCCGGCGTGCATTACTGGCAGCCGATCGCGCAGCGCTACGGCATCGACCTGGACGTCGTCAGCGATACGGTCGATCCCACCTTCCGCTTCATGACGGTGGATTGGGACGGCAAGATCCGCATGGATCCGTCGTCCCAATACGCGATGCAGCGCCTGATCGGCCTGAAGGATCGCTACGACGTGGCCTTCGCCTGCGATACCGACCACGACCGCCATGGCGTCGTCTCGCGCAGCGCCGGCTTGATGCCGTCGAACCATTACCTGTCGGTGATGGTGGATTACCTGTTCCGCCACCGGCCGCAATGGACTGCCCAGGCCAGCGTCGGCAAGACGGTGGTGAGCAGTTCGCTGATCGACCGCGTCACCCAGCGTCTTGGTCGCCGGTTGTACGAAGTGCCGGTGGGCTTCAAATGGTTTGCCGATGGCCTGTTCAACGGCGCGCTCGGCTTCGGCTGCGAAGAAAGCGCGGGCGCCTCCATGCTGCGTCATGACGGTAAAGTGTGGACCACCGACAAGGACGGCATCGTGCCCTCGCTGCTTGCCGCGGAAATGACCGCGCGCCTGGGCAAGGACCCGGGCGAACTCTATGCTGAGTTGACCGACGCCTTGGGCAAGCCCTATTCCAGCCGCGTCGATGCGGCCGCCAATGCGCAGCAGAAGGCGCGTCTGGCTAAGCTCTCGCCGCAGCAATTGCAGAGCAAGGAACTGGCTGGCGAGGAAATCACCGGCGTGCTTGACCGCGCGCCAGGCAATAACGCACCCATCGGCGGCATCAAGGTGATGTCGGAAAGCGGATGGTTCGCGGCGCGTCCGTCGGGCACTGAGGAGATCTACAAGATCTACGGCGAGAGCTTCCGTAGCGAAGAGCATCTCAAGGCGATCCTGCGCGAGGCGCAGGGGATCGTGGATGCGGCGTTGGCGGGGTGACGCGGAGCGCGCCACCTTGCTCCGGGCTTTGCATGCCCAGCTACGTTTCCGCGCTCGTATACTGGCCGCCTTGTTGGGAGGGTGCGTTCCTCGGCCACCACGGTGCTCCTGGCCGGGACGGACGTCGGCATGGTTCCACCGGCCGGGCCGAGCGGGGGCAAAGGGGAGGGCAGGGACTAGACATCGTTGTCATTTCGCCGACACAATCGCATTGCTGCAAGCGGGCCTGCGCTAGGCTCGCCTTCCAAGAGCTGTTGCCACGCAACGCGCGAGGGGATGTCATGGCGAACGTCGAGTTGAGGCCGGTGGTCCACGTCGACAATGAGTGGCGCCGATGGATTGCGGAAAACCTGTTGCTGGACGGCCCGCCGCAAGGCATCTACGAACAGATGCTGCACGCCGGCATTGCACACGAAGAAGCCGTGCATGAAATCCAGCAGGCGCTGGGCAGCCCATATCTTGCCGGCGCGCAACGCTTGCGCAATCGGTTGGCGAAACACGATTGGATACTGGAAGCGCAGCGCCGCATGAATCGCCTGCGCGACGTGGAAGTGCCGCGGCGGCACAAACTTTCGCGCGAAGAATTTTTCGACGCGTACTACACCGCCGGCCGTCCGGTGATCATCACCGGCATGATGGACGACTGGCCCGCGATGACGACGTGGAGCCTGGATTATTTCAAGCAACGCTGCGGCGATCGCGAGGTGGAGATCCAGTTTGGCCGCGATGCGGATACGCAGTACGAACTGCGCAAGACCGCGCACCGCAAGACCATGCTGTTCGGTGATTATGTCGAGATGGTGCGCAATGCCGAGCGCAGCAACGACTTCTACATGACGGCCTACAACGAGGGCAAGAATCGCACGTCGCTCGACCTGTTGTGGCAGGACATCGTGCAGATTCCCGAGTATTTGGACGGCAAGGGCTCAACGCAAGGCTTTCTGTGGTTCGGCCCGCCCGGCACCATCACGCCATTCCATCACGACCTCACCAACAACTTCATG
Source organism: Dyella sp. (assembly GCF_035508675.1). Taxonomy (GTDB): domain Bacteria; phylum Pseudomonadota; class Gammaproteobacteria; order Xanthomonadales; family Rhodanobacteraceae; genus Dyella_B. The sequence continues at coordinate 4,857 of NZ_DATJMN010000348.1, read as the reverse complement.
GCGCAGGTGATGGGTCGCAAGCGCATTCTGTTGATGCCGGCGTGCGAGATCGCCCACGTCTACAACCACGAACACTGCTTCACCCACGTGGATGGCCGGCAGATCGATCTGCAGCGCTATCCGCGCATGGCAGGGGTGCAGGTACTGTCGTGCATCCTGCATCCCGGCGAGGTGCTGTTTCTGCCGGTGGGCTGCTGGCACTTCGTGGAAGGGCTGGATATCTCGGTCACCGTGTCGTTCACTAATTTCCTGTGGGATAACGATTTCACGTCGGAATATCCGCAGCAGCAGGTGTTTTGATCACTTACTGCGTGGACGACAATCCTCGCAACGCTTGCCATCCCGGCCCGCTGTATAGCAGGTGAGCCCCTTCCCCCGAAAGGAAAGGGGCTCTTCATGCCGGGGTCTGCAGGGTGGCCGCGGCGATGAACCGTCAACCCTTGGTAATCACGCTCACGGACACGAAGGTGTAGCCCATCGCCTGCAGGCCTTCCACGATCTGTTTGAGATAGCTGATGTCCAGGGTCGGGTCGATAAAGAAGCTTTGCACCGAGTCCTGAATTACCGTGTTGCAATTAGCGCTGTACAGAATGTCAGCCGGGAAACGCGGCGGATTGTTGTTGTATTCCACCAGTTCGACATCACCGAGTTGTTCGGGAAGCACGACAGAACCGAACACATTGCGCACCAGGTACGGGTAGAACTGGCCGTAGATGCGCGTGTAATCCGGGGTCCCTGTACCGCAAGCGCCATTCGGGCACCAGCCGATGGCATACAGGTCGCGTTGAGACATCGCCTCGAACTGTGTCTTGAATACCGCATAGTCGATGGCCGATGCGGCATAGTGCGGCGGCACGAATATCGTGGGCGGGATCAAGCCTGCCTTGCTGAATTCCTGGAAGCCGGCGGTGATGCGTCCTTGTGCCCATGACATGGAATCGACGGGCACCGGGCTATCGAAGATCACGGAGTTGGACGCATCGATGTGCGCGGTATAAAACTCGAAATCATCGCCGCTGACGCCGGTGTAGGGATTGTCGATATTCGAGTACTGATGGGTGTAGCCATGCATCATCATGACGCCGCCGCGGGCTTGCATGTATTTCAGTGCACTGACCAGCGTCTTGGCCTGGTACAGATGGATCGATACCGGCACACCGTTGTTGTAGAAGCCGTTCGGATCCACGTAATACGGGATCAACGCAACGCTGAAAGGCACGTTCTTGCTGTAGAGGTAATCGGCGATCGCACGCAGCTGGGTAGGATCGTCCTCTGCATCCACGTCCTCGATGCGTACCAGCGCACGTTTGCGTGCTGGCATGTTCGGGTTGGACACCTTGCCGATCAGGTCGATGGCCGCCAAATAACGATCGTTAGGCCCGGTATAGCTGAAGGGAATCTCGCCGATGTAGGTGAGGTTGGCGCCCTTGGTTGCCCAGTTGATGCTGCCGTTGGTGTCATTGGTAGCGACGGCGAGTACTTGCGCCTTGGTGGGATCGTTGATGGTCGTCTGCAGCAGGCCGGAAGGTACGGCCAGTGCGTTGCGTTGCAGTGCGATGTTCTTGTAGGTCACCGTCAAGGTGTTGGAGAAGTCGAAGTACGTCGGCGTGAAGCCGTATTGCCCCGCGAAATTCGCGGCGCGCGCGGACAGCTGCCAGATGTTGTCGTTCATCCATAGCACCGGCTTGGTGGTTGCCAGTACGTCATCCAACAGCGCAGTGGGCAACGGCTCGCCATAGGTCGAGCCGATGTAGATCAGCCCGGTGTAGCTATTGAGTTCGCCTGAGACATAGTTCACCGCAGGCTGCAAGGTGTATTTGCTGCCGTGCGTGACGAGGTTGCCAGCCATTACGCCATAGGCTTCACCCAGCCAACCCCACTGCCCGGTGATGTCGTACAGCACGAGCGTGTTCTGGTTCGGGTTTGCGCCGGGTGCTCCCGCGTAGGCGTTGGGTGCGGATGCTGCCGCGGCCGTCACCGTGCGCGCGAGTGTCGTTGATACGCGCGGAGCCTGCGTGACCGTTGCCTGCACTTTCGGCAATGCCGCGTGTGGCGGTGGCGGTGGTGCGGGTAAGGCAGCGCGATCGAGGCTCGGCATCAGCGTGCCTTGGGCTGCAACGGATATCGGGCTGGAGACTGCAAGCAGCACCAGTGCAATACCGGCGAGTAACGACTGAAAACGAGATGGTCCAAAGAAGGATGGTCTGAACATGGGATTTCCCCTCGCTCTAAAGACGAATACAGCGCGCCGCAGCCGCTATGCCGCCCTGCGCGCATGGCTGTGAATGCGATTCAATCCCGAAAGCCCAGGCCCCTGTCCCGTGAAAGGAACGCCTCGCCGTGGAAGAGAGTACGACGGCGCATGTGATTTGTCGACTAGCAAATTATTTGTATATAGTCAATATGTAATTAACCAAAATATTATGAAATTGATGTGTATGTTTAACTTAAAGTTGGCAATATGAGGACATGGTGCAGCTTCTTGCGCCAATTGATACCGGCGTCTCCACCGACTCCGTCCGTTCGGGAGATACGCGGTCAGCGCTGCCCGCGACTGGGCATTAGGGGGCTAGGACAGGACGTCCAGGGAGCAGGGTGGTGTCCCATCCTGCACATGAGGGGGATGTATGCAGGACATCCTGATCGTTTCCGGCACACGCCCGGAAATCATCAAGCTTGCGCCGCTGTATCACTGTTTGCGGACAAGCGGTTGGGCGCGACCACATTGGCTGCACACCGGGCAACATGGCGAGATGGCGCGGCAGATGCTCGCGTGCTTCGACATTCTTCCCGACATAACACTTGAACGCGGCGGTGACGGCTTGTGCGAATTCAGCACGTGCTGTCGCGGCTTGCTCGACAACGTGCTGGCGGATCGAGCGTGGTCGCTGGTGCTGGTGCAAGGCGATACCGAAAGCACGTTTCTCGGCGCCATCTGTGCATTTTATCGTCGTGTCCCTGTTGCACACATCGAAGCGGGCCTGCGTACGTACGATTTGCGACGTCCCTTTCCGGAAGAGGGCTTGCGCCAGATGGTCAGTCGCATCGCCAGTTTTCATTTTGCGCCGACCGAGCGCTCGGCGCTGGCGTTGCGAAGGGAGGCCATTCCCGAGGAACGCATCACCGTCACCGGCAATACGGTGATCGATGCTCAGCAATGGATCGTGCGGCGGCATCGATTGCGGCGACGCGTGGAGGGGCGCGGCCATTTGCTGGTCACTGCGCATCGGCGCGAAAACTGGGGCAACGATCTGCGCGAGATCTGTTATGCGATTGCCGAAGTAGCGAGCCGCCATGCCGAGCTGGAGGTGCTGTTTCCGGTACACCTCAATCCAGTGGTAAGCCAGCCTGTGCATGCGATTCTCGGTGGACTGTCGAATGTGCATCTCAGGCCGCCGCTGGACTATCTGCAGATGCAGCAGGCGCTGCTCGACGCCTGGCTGGTGCTGACCGACTCGGGTGGCTTGCAGGAAGAGGCGCCCACCTTCGGTGTGCCGCTACTGGTGCTGCGCACCGAAACCGAACGGCCGGAAGCGATCGAGGCTGGCTGCGCGCGGCTGGCCGGCACGCGGCGTGCGTCCATTGTCCAGCAGATCGAGGCTTTGTGGTCGGACACGGATGCGTACAACGCGATGGCACATGCGGGTAATCCTTTCGGCAATGGCACGGCCAGCGTGCGTGTCACCGATCTGCTTAGAGGAGCATTGGCGGGTAACGAGCGTCGGCGCGAAGCCAGCTGAGCCATGGAGGTGTGCCATGTGGTGGCTAGACGCATTCTCGACCTATCTCTACGGGCTGGGTGCCGTAGTCATCGTCATCGCCGTGTTGATCTTGATCAGTGGGCTGGACGACTTCTTTATCGACGCCGTGTACTGGACGCGGCGTCTGTGGCGCTCGCTGTTCGTCTACAACACCCGCGAGCACACGCTCTATCACGAGCTGTACCGTCCGGCAGAAAAGCCGCTGGCCATCATGGTGCCGGCCTGGCAGGAGACCGGCGTGATCGGTCACATGGCCGAATTGGTTGCCGTCACCCTGGATTATGAGAACTACCATATTTTCGTGGGCACGTATCCGAACGATCCGGATACGCAACGTGATGTGGACGAGGTGTGCGCGCGTTTTCCCAACGTGCACAAGGTGGTATGCGCGCGCCCAGGTCCGACCAGCAAGGCCGATTGCCTGAACAACGTGCTCGACGCGATCTTGCAGTTCGAACAACGCGCACGCATGACCTTTGAAGGATTCATCTTGCACGACTCCGAAGACGTCGTGTGCGAACACGAGCTGCGTCTGTTCAATTACCTGGTGCACCGCAAGGACTTGATCCAGATTCCGGTGTATCCGTTCGAACGGCAGTGGAACAATTTCACTAGCTTGCACTACCTCGACGAATTCGCCGAGCTGCACGGCAAGGATGTGCCGGTACGCGAAGCGTTGGCCGGCCAGGTGCCCAGTGCCGGCGTGGGTACCTGCTTCAGCCGGCGTGCCGTGCTTGCCTTGATCGAAGAAGGTAACGGCATCGCGTTCGACGTGCAGAGCCTCACCGAGGATTACGACATCGGCTTGCGCTTGAAGGCGCGCGGCATGGAAGAAATCTTCGTGCGCTTTCCAGTGCTTCGCTACCAGCGCCGTCCTAAGCAACCTGACAAGTTTGGCCAGAGCCGGCACGAATCCAACGTGATCTGTGTGCGCGAATATTTCCCCGATCGCCTGGCGACGGCAGTACGGCAGAAGTCGCGCTGGATCATCGGCATCGTCTACCAGGGTTATCGCACCCACGGCTGGAAGCACAGCCTGGTGCTCAACTATTTCCTATGGCGTGACCGCAAAGGCGCCATCAGCAATTTCGTCAGT
>NZ_DATJMN010000347.1:0-10061 GCF_035508675.1 Dyella sp. | reverse complement strand
CTATTTACATGCCGCTTTGCTTAGATGGCGTGTATGCCTTGCGAAGACTGTCATGCAGCAACCGGGCTCATGCAGGATGGCAGTGAGCGAAGGCGAACCCAACCTCACCCTGCTGACGGTGAGGTTGGGTTCGCGTGACCGCCATCATTGCACCGCGTAGAGCACGCACCCATGCGCCGGCAACTCCATCTGCAGCCGAGCTGACGCTTCCAGGCGATGCCCGCTCCACAGCTCGCGCGCCGCATGCTTGCCAGCGGCCATGCCCAGCTGTTCCCAGCTTGCTTGCAAGGATGCCGGCTTGTCGTCCAGGTTGAACACCGCCAGGTAGCGCTCGCCTGCTTGGCCGGAGGCCACCCACACGCGCGCATGTTCGAAGCCGGGCGGTAAGGTTTCCACCGGATGGTTGTCGTGGCTGTGCTGGTCGATTGCGATGACGTTTTTGTTGGTGATCAATGCACCCGTGGGCTCATCCAGTTGCGTCAGGTTGGCACCGAGAATTAGCGGCGAACGCGCCATGGCAAGCAGGGTCAGCTGCGTGCGTTCCTCGTCCAGCGTGAGGCGCGAGTGGCGCGGCGCGCCCCAGCCCGGATGCGGTGCAAGCATGCCGAACGGCAGCATGTCGGCGTCGGGCCAGCGGCCGTCGTGGGCCTGGCCTACCCATGGCAGCAGGCGATCGAAAATATTGCGCACGCCCATCGGGAAATCGTCGTTGGGGTGTTCATGCACGAACGTCCAGCCATCCCACACGTCGTTGGAAATGCGCCACATCTGGGCGTATTGGCGAATTTCCGCCGCGTGCGAAGGTCGCGTCGGGCCTGGCGACAGGCTCAGCACGATCGGGCGTCCGGTTTTTTTGATGGCCGCGGCGATCTGGCGAATCTCGCTGATGCGGTAAGGATTATTGGCAATGCAATCGACCTTGAGAAAATCCACGCCCCAATGCGCATAGAGCGCGAGCATCGCATCGTAATAAGCCTGTCCCGCCGCGTTATCGCGAACGCCGTAGTCGCCGTCGTCCCAGGGACAGGTGTCGGCGGTATCGGCTGCGTCCTGTGCATGGAAGCCGGAGTCGGCAATCGGCAGATTCGCTTCGACCGCCTGTTTGGGAATGCCGCGCACGATATGGATGCCGAACTTCAGTCCTTGCGCATGGACCCAATCGGCAATCGGTTTGAAGCCCTGCCCGTCGGCGGCGGAGGGGAAGCGCTTGGTGGCAGGAATCAGCAAACCGTGCGCATCGATGGCGTAGTCGCGATGCTGCAGCTTGTCACCGAACGGGTTACCCATGTACCAGCCTTCATCGATCACGGCGTAGGTCCAGCCGTAAGCGTGCAGCTTGGCAAGTTGCGTGGCGTTGGCCTTGAAATCGGCTTCGTCGATGGTGAGGCCGTAGGCGTCCCAGCTGTTCCAGCCCATGGGCGGGGTAGGGGCAACTTCCTGCGCGCCTGCGGCCGAGGCGGCGAGCAGGATGGGTAGCAACAGTGCACTTCTTAGCCAGACTTTCATACGGTTCGTTCCGTTTTTCGGGTTGACAGGTTTTTTATTAAGGCGACACGGCATTGAGATAAATCTGCTGCACCGGCAATCCATCCACATCAACTTGCACCGCGATCGGTCCCGCATGCAAGCCAGCGCGAACGACGGCAACCACTCGCCCATGAAACGTCTTCCACGTCCCCGACTGGAAGCTGGTGACGTCATCGGGCTTGCCATTGCCCATGCCGGCCAGTTCGCCTGCGCCAACCACGCGAACGCTTACGCGGCGGTCGTCTTCCTGGTTGTACACCGGTGTACCGTTGTCGTCGGCAAGCGTGATGGTGAGGTAGGCAAGGTCTTCGCCGTTGGCGCGCAGTTGCGTTCGATCGACAGATACATCGACGCTTGCCGGCTTGCCTGCTGTGCGTAATGTCCATTGTCCAGCGGCGTGGCCGTCCTGGTAACCCACCGCAACGAGACGCCCCGCGCGATACGGCACCGCGTACGTTGCCTTGTACTCGGTATCCACGTTGACGGCCTTGCGCCCGAGGCTCTTGCCGTTGAGGAACACCTCCACTTCCGGAAATTCGGAATACACCACCACGTTCAACGGTTTGCCTTCCTGCCCGGGCCAGGTCCAGCTTGGATGCACGTCGTCCAGCGACCAATCGGTATGCGGCTGGGTTACCGTAAACATGTGGCGATCGGGCAGGTCTTCGGTGCCTGCGGGTTGCTGCACGAACATCGAAATGGGATCGATGCCGGTTTTCCAGATCACTTCGCGGTAGTACGCAGCCGGGCGCTTGCGTCCGGTTGCATCGATCTCGCCGCAATAAGCGAGGTGCCAGGGATAGGGCCCAAGTTTCTGCCAATCCTGGCTGTAACCCATCCAGCCGATGCCGGTCTCGCCGAGGTAATCCACCGCGGTCCAGACGAAATCGCCGATCACCCATGGCATCGTTTCCGCCGCGCGCCGATAGGTGAAGGCGCTCTTGGGAGTCGATTCCGTGGTGAGCATGACACGCTGCGGATAGGTTTGATGGTCCCTCACAAAAAGCGGCTCGTTGTAGTTGTATCCCGCCACGTCGAGGATGGCGAACTGGTCGGCGATGTGCGGCGTGTCGACGCTGATGGCTTCGGTGATCGGCCGGCTTGGATCGAGCGCGCGTACACGTTCCGCCAGCTTGCGGCCTATTTCCACGCCTAGCGGCGTGCCTTGCTCGGGAATCTCGTTGCCGATGCTCCAGAACAGCACGCTGGGGTGGTTGCGTCCGCTGATCACCAAGCTGTCGAGATCCTGCCTCCAGTCCTGCTTGAAGAAGCGGGCGTAGTCCATGGGCGTCTTGCTCACGTTCCACATATCGAACGCTTCGTCGATGACGAGCATGCCCACTTCATCCGCTGCATTGAGCGTGGCTTGGCTGGCCGGGTTGTGCGCGCTGCGGATGGCGTTGTAGCCGGCGGCCTTCATCAGCGCCACCTTGCGCGCATCGGCATCGGGCCAGCCCGCGCCGCCCAGCATGTAGTTGTCGTGATGGATGTTGCCGCCGCGCAGCAGCACCGGCTTGCCGTTGATGAGCAGGCCATGCACGGCATCGACGCTGATGGTGCGGGCGCCGAAGCGTGTGCGCCGTTCGTCGGTGGCGGCGCCGTGGACGTAGACGTCCTGCACCAGCGTGTACAGGTTGGGCGAGTCGGGCGACCATAGTGCGGGATTCGATATGGAAAGCGTTGCGTCCCAATCCGCTTTCATGCCAGCGGCGAGCGATTTGGTCTGATGCGATTGCGCAACGACGTCGCCATTCGCCGCCACGATCTTCGCCACCACATCGATGTTGCACGCTTGCGTGGAATCATTCACCACCACGGCGTGCGTGAGCACTTGCGCAAGCGCCGGGCTTGCCTCGGGCGTTCTTACAAAGATGCTGTCCGGGTCGAGATGCACGCGATTGAGTACGTCCAGGCTCACCGGGCGGATCAAACCCGAGCCGGCGTACCAGCGGGACGACGGATCGGCATGATTGACGCGGATGGCGACCACGTTGTCGCCCGCGTGGACCTTGCCGGTCAAATCCACGCTGAAAGCCGTATAGCCGTAATGATGCTGCGCGAGATGCTGGCCGTTGAGCCAGATGTCCGCATCCATGTAGATCGCTTCGAAATTCAAACGGACGATGCGCGAAACATCCGCGGCGCTGAACGCGATGTGCCGCCGATACCAGCCGATGCCGCCGGGCAGATAGCCGGAGTTCTGCCCTCCTGGCGTATTCGGATCGTACGGTGCGCTGCCGTCGGGTTTGCTGGCGATGGACCAGTCGTGCGGCACCGCCACTTTGTGCCATGCGTGATCGTCGTAGGCCGCCGACGATGCGCTGGCCACGTCGCCCTGGTGGAACAACCAGTCTTGCGACACGTTGCGTTGCTCGGCGCGAAGGGGCAGGGCGAGAGCCAGGAAGATGAGGGCGGCAAATGCGTTGCGCGCCGAAGTGGGAACCAGAACCATGGAACGCTTTCCTAGGTGAAGTCGAGTGCCGCTTTGGACGTCATTCTCGCGAAAGCGCACTGCTGTCCGGGGAAGTTTTTTACCCTGCTTGCCGAAGTCTCTAAATGTTCGTCGTCCCGGCGAAAGCCGGACGGAGCGCAAAGCGCGCAGAACGTCCGAAGGACGGCCCCGAAGGGGGAGCGAAGCGAATCACCCAGCGATTTGCAAAGGACCGAAGTCACTGGGCCCCGGCCTTCGCCGGGGCGACGAATCGGCAGTGACGTAGGCTGGGGTGAAATCCCAGCTTCGATGTGCATGGCGGTGCTGGGATTTCATCCCAGCCTACGCCGCAGCGGTCAGGCCGCGTCCCATGATCTTGAACGCCACGGCGTGTTCTCCCGGCACGTCGTGGGGAAGTTCCAGCGTAAGTCCCTGCGCATCGCGCTTGAACCGCAGCGGCGCGGACGAGCCAAGCATTTCCACGCGCTCGACGTTGCCGGCTACGTTCGACGCCAGCGATTTCACGGTCAAGCGCGATGTGTCGGGGTGCCCCAATGCAATGGCGAACAGCGTGTCGCCCTTGGTGGTGAAGCGGATGTCCTGCGCGGTGAAGGTTTGCGTTTTGTCCTCCTGGAACATGCCGGCGGCCACCTTGGTCGGGCCTTCGCCGAACATGCGCCACGGCCGCGTGCCGAAAATCGCTTCGCCGTTGACGGCCATCCACGCGGCCAGTTCCTCCAGCACCTTGCGCTCGTCCGAATCGATGGTGCCGTCGCCGCGTAGCGGAATGCTGAGCAGCAGATTGCCGTTCTTGGAAACGATGTCGCAGAGCCGCGTGATGACGGTGCCGGCCTGCTTGTAGCCATGTTTTTCGAACAGCTCACGCGAATAGTGCCATTCGCCGATGCAGGTATCGGTCTGCCAGGGCAGGGCGGCGATCCCGTCGTTGACGCCGCGCTCGATATCTTCGACCAGGGCGGGCCGTTGCGCCGGCGTGAGGCGCTTGCCGTTGAGCACGGCTTCCAGTTGCCCGCCATGCCACTGGCGGCTGGCGTTGTAGTAATAGGCGGCGATGTCGAGGCCGGCCTGGCCGAGCGGCAGCCCGGTATCGTCGAAATACAGCAGATCCGGCCGATATTTATCCAGCAGATCCTTGCAGCGAAGAAACCAGCTCTGCACGAATTGGGGATTGTGCGGTGGAGGATTTTCGTCCCACAGGCCGTCATGTTGTTCGTGCCAATGCCTGACGGCCGCGGCACCGCGAATGCCATCCGGTATCACGATGTTGGGGCCGGTATACAGCTCCTGCGGGTCCAGCCCATCCCACCATTTGCCGCGTCCATCCGCCTTGGAGAGGCGCGCCGCGTCATAACGCACGCCTGCCAACGGTCCTTCGCCGTCGTAACCGTAGGCGGGCTGCAGCCAGTGCCATGCATGCGCGGAGTGATTGCTGACGCCGAACCGCAACCCGTGCTCGCGCGCCACCTTGGCCCAGCCGCCGACGATATCCTTGCGCGGCCCCACCTTGACCGAATTCCAGGCGTGGTGCGGGGAATCGTAGGTGTCGAAGTTGTCGTGGTGATTGGCCAGCGACACGAAATATTTTGCGCCGGCCGCCTTGTACAGACGCATCAGTGCGTCCGGATCCCAATGTTCGGCCTTCCACAGATGGTCGATCTGCATGAAGCCGAATTTGGATGGATGGCCATACGTACGGCAGTGGTACTCGTATTGCGGACTACCCTGCATGTACATGTTGCGCGCATACCAGTCGCCTTGTTCGGGCACGCACTGCGCGGTCCAATGCGCCCAGATGCCGAACTTGGCATCACGGAACCATGTTGGCGCCGTATAGGCTTGCAGCGAATCCCACGTGGGCTGGAACAATCCGCTGCCGGTCGATGCGGCTCTGCTGGCGCGCGGCAACCAGTAAGGTGAGGAAAGCCCTAGAGCCATGCCGGTGAGAAAGGATCGGCGAGTGAGAGGCATGATCATTCCGCGTGATGAGTCCGGCCAAGCTTAGGCAATGTCCCTGATGCCATGCGGTGGGATGAGGAAATTCGTAATGCACGTTGGAAAAAATCATCAACACCTATGGGCGTGAAGACATCATTTGATCGATTCAACAACACGCCAGAGCCATGCATCGGCGTCGTAGGCTGGGATGAAATCCCAGCTTCGATGTGCATGGCGGCGCTGGGATTTCATCCCAGCTTACGCGAGTGCGTCGCATGGCAACCCTCCGCTGCGACAGCAGCGGAGGGTGCGCACGTCAGTTCTTCTCTTTGCCGTAGATGATCCCGCGCGCTTCGCCCGGCACCAGGTACACCATGCCGAAGATGCGGGGATCGCCCACCACCAGTTGCACGCCGCCCCATTGATGCAGCGTGTCGTTGATCTGCACCCAGCTTGCGCCGGCGTTGGTGGAGCGGAACAAGCCGGTGACGCCATCGACCGTGCCGGACAAATAAACAATGGGGTAGTGCGATCCGGCTGCGGCCTTGCCAAAGCCGACCGATACCGCTGAGGTCACGCTGGCGGCGTCGACTTGCGACCAGGTGGCGCCGTAGTCGGTGCTGCGGAACAGGCCCGATGGCGTGGCGATCCACACCTCGCCCGCTTTCGCTTCGCCCGGCAGGCCCGTCACCGTGGCAGCCTGGCTTCTCAGCCAGGACGGTACGGAAGGCAGGCCCGTGTTGGTGGATGCATTCCAGGTCGCGCCCTTGTCGGTGCTGCTGTAGAAATCGCCGGTGGCTGAATTCCATGCATAGAACACGTTGTTGCTGTGTCCATCCGACAGCACCTGCGCGCCGACCGGCAGCGATGGCAGTCCACTGCCGCTGGCCTGCGTCCAGGTGGTGCCGCCATCGTTGGAAACGACCGGCGCGATATCCGTCGGTGCCCACACGAGGGTGTTGCCGTCACCGGAAATGGCCACGGTGCCGCCGCCTTGGGTGGAACCGGCTTGATTGGGAAAGCCTGTCCAGGTGGAACCGCCATCGTGCGAGATCGAGCCGAATGCGGTGAGGGTGCTGTTGCCCTGCTGGATGATGCGCACGATCGTCGAGGGCGCGTTCTTGGCAAAGTCCAGCCCGGTGCCGATGCTGTCCCCGCACGTGGGGTTGTCCGGTTGCGCCAGCGGCGCCTTGGTAAGGCTGGTATGCACGAAACCGCAAACATCGCCCAGGCCGCTGACCAGGTGTACGCCGGCGGTAGGCGAGATCAAGGTGATTCCTGCGGTTTCCTCGATGCCGCTGGCGCCGACCGACCAGTACGTCGGTTTGCCGGCATCGGCGTCGGTCAGGTCGTAGGTGGTCCATAGCGTGCCGCCCGTGCCATACATGGCATGCGCCGAATTGAACGGATCGATCACCACTTCGCCCCAGTTGCCGAAGCCTGCCTGCGTTGAGCCGGCAGGCACGATCCACGGCGACACGCTGGCGTCGCGGATGGCATAGGTGCCGGAGGTGGGCGGAACACCATTCCACGTAGCGCCGCCCACGTCGATCCAGCTGTTGCCGCCGTCGGTGCTGCGATACATGGTGTCCATCGGCCACCAATGATCCATCGTCATCACCACCAGCGTGCCCGGATGCGAGGGATCGATCGACAAACCGCTGTAGCCGGAAGGGTAGTTGAAGGGATCGGTGGGTGTGATGTTCGTCCAGGCGTGATGCACGGTGTCGTACTTCCACACCGCACCCATGGTCATGCCGTCCGGGCCGGCGGCGTAGGTGTAGTTGCCGTTGCCGTCGGTGCCATTGCCGTAGGTGATGTAGAGATTGCCGTCCGGACCGATCTCGCCACGCTGCGGCAATTCGTTGGCGGGGCCGCCGGGCACGGGATTCCACGTAACGCCGGCATCGTTGCTCACGTAAAGCGTGGTGGTGTTGGTGGCTGCGGCGCGCGTCGACACGCCTGCATAAATGGTCTTGGTCGGTTTGCCCTTTGCTTCGCCCGCTGGCGCAAAGGCGACGAACGTGATGCCGGCGCCGGTGCCGTCGCTGGTCAGCGCGGTGAAGCCGCTTACCTGCGACCACGTGGCGCCCTTGTCCTTGCTGGTCCACAAGCCATTCATGCCGGTGACTTGCGTGGCGCTGTTGGAGGTACCGTAGAACAGGATGGAGCCATCGTTCGGATCCACCTGCAAACGCTCGCCGGCGTTGCGTCCGTCTTCATTGCCGCCCACGCGGAAGCTCAGCGGATGAGCGGTGAAGCTTTTGCCCCGGTCGGACGACACCAGCACCGCGCCGTTGGCGCCCCAGCTGGCGGTATACAAACCCGTCACCATGAAAAGCATGCGGGGATCGCGGGGATCGATGGCGATGCTGTCGATGCCTGTCCATGCCTGGTCGGCAGGTGGCGTCCAGTCATTCAGTGCGATCCACTTGCTTTTCGTGGCGTCATAGCGATACGCGCCGCCCACGTCGGTGCGTGCATAGAACAAGCCCTGTTGCTTCGGATGCGCGATGATGCCGTCGATGTAACCGCCGGCGACGATGCGCACGTTCTTCCAGGTATAGGGCACCGTGGTTTGCGCGAAGCTGGCCAGCGGCGATGCCGCAAGCAGGGCGAGTGTGCTGCACATCAATCCCCGGGCAATGGCCCGGTGCAAGCGTGTCTTCATGATCCCCTCCAGTTTTTTGCGTGTTGGATCGTTGCGGTGCATGGCCGCTCCTGTTCCATCAGGACATCACTGCAGGCGGACGATGCATCGCGCCGTGGTTGCATAACGAAAAGCAGTCCCGTCTGCCACGGCCCCGTTCCGCGGCAGTACTGCGTTGTGACTTGCTTGCTCCATGCTGACGTCGCACGCAATGCAGGCATTGCGTTGTTCCAGACGCAGCACTTTAGCGCTCGCTGTGCGGTGTGACATTGCGAAGAACGCTAGGCGCGCTTGCGAAAATTAAAGCTGCGCAGCAGCAATTTTTGCCGTGAAATTTATGTGTTTTTGGTTGCGGCGGCATGGTTCGCAAGATCATGTGTGCTGTTTCTCACAAATGAGCATGTGGCCCCAACTGACGTTGAGTTGTCCTGCATGAACATGCGCATGGATCGCCGATTTGGGCATGCTTCGCGCAATTTGCGGGATCACGATGGCCTTTATGCCAGCGTGTTTGGAGCGACATGACCGCGACACAGAAATGTCATGCGGTCAACGCTTTCATCGAGTGATGCGAGGCGAAGCCATGCGTTTCTCGCGTCGATGCCCTGTCTGTTTCCGTTGTATTTCCCCCACCGATCCATCGGGCACCCCTGATGGCTACCCAGGTAAAATTCCATGAAGCAGATAGACAATCCCATGTTCGATCCGCAAGCCGCTGCCGATGCATGCAGCAGCATCGAGGACGGTTCCCGGCGGCGCTTTATCGCGGGGCTTGGTGCCGGTGCGTTGCTGCTCGGGCTTGGCGTGCGCGAAGGCCGCGCCAGGAGTCTTCCGCCATCAAGTCTTTCCGGTCCGGCGGGCAGTCCCTTGATCACGGGACGCTTCACGCACCCGGGGCTGCTGGTCAACGAAGACGATTTCACGCGCATCAGGAACAAGATCAAGAACGGCGAGCAGCCGTGGACCAAGTGGTGGCAGTCGCTGTGCGCCTCCAGCGAAACGTCCTTGACGGCCAAGCCCAATCCCCAGCCTGCCTGCTATCGTCAGGACGGAACGCAGTGGGCCCTGTACGGGGACATCGACCGCGCCTTCTGCTGCGCTTTGCGCTGGAAGATTTCCGGTGACGAGAACTACGCCAAGCTGGCCGTGGAAACGCTCGATGCGTGGTCTGCAACCCTGAAGTTCATCGGCACCGTTCCGCCCGGTTCCACCGCGCACGACGATCACACGGGCTACCTGATGTGCGGCATGCAAGGCCACCAATTTGCCAATGCGGCGGAAATCATGCGCACTTACAGCGGCTGGTCGGCAGCTGGCGTGGCTCGTTTCCAGGTCATGCTGCGCAATGTCTTTGCGGAGACGGTCTCCAATGGGCTGCGCGGACACCTCACCGACGGTGGTCTATGGAGCTTCGCCAACTGGGACTATGCCGCACTGGCCGGCACGCTGGCCATCGGCGTGTTCTGCGACGACCTCGATCTATACAAGCAGGCGATC
>NZ_DATJMN010000346.1:0-11804 GCF_035508675.1 Dyella sp. | reverse complement strand
GGCTGCGCCTCACCGCCAACGCACGCATCGTGTGAGTCCATGGGCCGAGCAGATCAAGGCCGATCTACAGAATCATCCGCCCGCGGCGTCGACGGATGCCAGCGCGACTTGAACCGCTCCATCACCAGCGGCACCAGCGACAACAGCGCCAGTACGCCGATCGGTGCCATCACGTCGGGGTCGAAGATCAAACCCAAACCCACGTGGCGCCCATGGGCGAGCGCATGCCCCAGACCTGCGCCGATGGATGTCTCGAACACCAGCATCAAGGTGCCGCCGAACCAGGTGGCGCCAAGAAACAGCCATAGCGAACAGCGCAGCCAGGCGAGCGCGATGGTGACCAGCCCGAACGGCGCCACCGGTACCAAACGCAGGAACAGCGTGTAGACCACCGGATGGCGTTCGAAGCCATGGTGCAGTTTGTCCACCAGGGCAGGCGGATGTTTGCTGCCTGCGCCGAAGGCGTAGCGGCTGGCGAGAAACAGGATGAGTGAACCGAGGGTGAGCCCGATGGATGAATACGTCGTGCCCTCGACGATGCCGAAGGCAAAGCCGGCCGCGAGGATCAGCAGAATGGTGACGGGAACGCCTGTGCAGGTGGCCAGCACCAGCAGCCCGATGTAGGCCAGGCGGCTCATCCATGGATGCTCGGCGAGATGCGCGTGCAACTCATGCTGGTGTTTGACCAGTTCCTCGGGGTGGATGCGGTCGAACACGCCCGAGGCCAGCAGCACGATGCCCGCTGCGATCAGCAGCAGCAGCGGCAGCGCGGCACGCAGGCGGTTCAATAGCGTTCTCCGCGTGCGCCATACGCTGCCAGCACGCTGCATGCCTGCTCGCGCAGAATGTCGCGGCGCACGGCAATGCCGCGGCGCTCCAGCTCGCCGATCCAATCGGCGGGCAGCGGGCCTTCGTCGAAGCTCGTCAGCGATTCCACGTCTTCGCCGCGGGCACCGACCAGCAGCGTGTCGACGCCGGCCCAGAACGTGGCGCCGTAGCACTGGCAGCAAGGCTGCGCGCTGGTGGCCAGGGTGTAGTGGCCGCCTTGTTCGTTGAGGCGATAACTGGCCAGGCGTTGTTGTGCGGCCATGTAGGCGAGCATTTCGGCATGGGCAACCGAGCAGGTTTGCGGAATGACACGGTTGACGGCGGCGGCGATCAGGCGCCCGTGCTCATCGAACACGGCAGCACCAAAGGGGCCGCCCGGGCCGTGCTCGATATTGCGCCGCGACAGCTCGATCGCCAGCCCTACACGTTCCTCATCCGTGAGGTAGCGCCGACCGGCGTCGGCGACTTCCTCGATCCACGGCGGCAGCGTGAGGTGGATCTGCAGCGGCAGCATCATGCGCTTTGTTTAGCCCAGGTATCGCGGAGCGTGGCAGCTCGGTTGAACACCGGAGCCTCGGGCCGGTGATCCAGGCGATCGGCCACAAAATAGCCCAGCCGCTCGAACTGGTGGTGCTGCTCTGGCGCAGCCTGCGCCGCGGCGGGTTCCAGCCAGCCGCGCACGATACGCTTGGCCTCCGGGTTGATGTGCTCGATCCAGGTTTTGCCGTCGCTTTCGTCGTCCGGCGTGGGCACATTGAACAGGCGGTCGTACAGGCGGATTTCGGTGGCGACGCCGTGCTTGGCGCTAACCCAGTGGATGGTGCCTTTCACCTTGCGCTCGGCGCCGGGCATGCCGGAGCGTGATTCGGGATCTAGCGTGCAACGCACTTCGCTGATGCTGCCGTCGGCGCCCTTGATCACCTCGATGCACTTCACGATGCCCACACCGCGCAGGCGCACTTCGCCCTCCGGCTTGAGACGATGGAAACCCTTCGGCGGCACTTCGGCGAAATCCTCGCGCTCGATCCACAGCTCGCGCGAGAACGGTACCTTGCGTGTGCCGAAGCTTTCATCCTTGGGATGGTTGGAGAAGGTAAGCGACTCCTCGTGATCGTCCGGCAGATTGGTGATGACCAGCTTGAGCGGATCGATCACCGCCATGCGGCGCGGAGCGGACGCATCGAGATCCTCGCGCACGCAGTTCTCCAGGATCGCGTAGTCGATCACGCTGTTCTGCTTGCTCACGCCCAGGCGTTCGATCAACAGGCGAATGCCGCCGGCGGTAAAGCCGCGCCGGCGCAAGCCGCGCAGGGTGTTCATGCGCGGATCGTCCCAGCCGTCGACCAGGCCTTCGTTCACCAGCTGGGCCAGCTTGCGCTTGCTGGTGATCATGTAGGTGAGGTTGAGGCGCGAGAACTCGATCTGGCGCGGCTTGGCCGGTTGGGTCTGGAAGCCGGCGTCGCGCATGTGCTGCCACAGTTCCGGATGGTTGGGCAGATCCACCTTGTCGACGAACCAGTCGTAGAGCGGGCGGTGATCCTCGAACTCCAGGGTGCACAGCGAATGGGTGATGCCTTCCAGCGCGTCGGAAAGAGAATGCGCGTAGTCGTACATCGGGTAGATCGGCCAGGCGTCGCCGGTGTTCTGGTGGGTGACTTTGCGGATGCGGTAGATGGCCGGGTCGCGCAGGTTCATGTTGCCGGCGGCCATGTCGATCTTGGCGCGCAGGGTCTTGCTGCCGTCGGCGAATTCGCCGGCGCGCATGCGGCGGAACAGGTCCAGGTTTTCTTCCACGCTGCGGTCGCGGTATGGCGAGTTGCGGCCCGCCTCGGTGAGGGTGCCGCGGTATTCGCGCATCTCATCGGCGGTAAGGTCATCCACGTAGGCGTGGCCATCCTGGATCAGCTTGAGGGCGGCGCGGTAGAGCACCTCGAAATAGTCGGAGGCGTGGCGCAGATCGTGCCAGTCGTAGCCAAGCCAGCGCACGTCGTCCTTGATGCCTTCGACAAACTCCGGGTCTTCTTTGCCCGGGTTGGTGTCGTCCAGGCGCAGGTTGCACCAGCCGGCAAACTCCCGGGCGATGCCGAAATCCAGGCAGATGGCCTTGGCGTGGCCGATGTGCAGATAGCCGTTGGGCTCGGGCGGAAAGCGCGTGCGGATGGCGGTGTGCTTGCCACTGCCCAAATCCTCGCGAATGATTTGACGGATGAAATCGCGCGGCGCGTCGGTCTCAGGGGTGATGGCAGGCGTGGCAGCGGCGGACGAGGTGGACATCGGTCAAAACTTCGCAGGAGCGGAAACCACCAAGTTTAACCGCTTGAAGGAATTACGTAAGCGCGGCCGCTCAGCGGCGAGCCGCAGCCAGCGCCAGATAACGCTGATGCAGCGCCGCAACCTGCGCCTCAAGCGCCGATTCCGGTCCGCTGTTGTCGATGATGTCATCCGCCAGCGTCAGGCGGGCCGTACGGGAGGTCTGGCTGGCGAGGATGCTCACGGCCAAGTCTTCGTCCATGCCGTCACGCAGCATCAGGCGTTGCAGTTGCACCGCCTCCGGCACATCCACCACCAGGATGCGATCCACCCAATGGTAGTGCCCGATATTCTCCGCCAGCAGCGGAATGGCCAACATCACATAGGGGCTTTCGTCCGCCTGTACCTGATCCAGCATCCATTGCCGCACCCGTGGATGCACGATGGCTTCCAGTGTCTTGCGCGCCATCGGATCAGCAAACACGCGCTTGCGCATGCGCGGTCGATCCAGCCGCCCGTGTGAATCCAGCGCCTCGCTGCCGAACGCATCCACGATCGCCGCCAGCCCATCACTGCCCGGTTCTACCACCACCCGTGAGGCCTGGTCGGCGTCATACACATGCACGCCATGCGCCTTGAAGCGCTGTTCCACCGCACTCTTGCCAGCGGCGATGCCGCCGGTCAGGGCCACCGTAAACGGCTTGCCCTTGCTCATCGCATCCCGGTGAAGCTCATATAGGCGTGCCACAGCTGCTCGCCCGCGATGAACCACACCCAACCCGCCATGGCGATGAACGGCCCGAACGGCATCGGCACCTCCCGCCCGTGCTTGCGCAGCGCGATCAGCACGCCGCCCACCAGCGCGCCGATAAACGAAGAAAGCAGGACCACCGGCAGCAACGACATTGGCCCCATCCAGGCCCCGAGCGCGGCAAGCAATTTGAAATCCCCGAAACCCATGCCTTCCTTGCCGGTGAGCAGCTTGAACAGCCAATACACGCTCCACAGGCTGAGGTAGCCGATAGCAGCGCCGAGGATGGAGGCACCTGGTGCGACGAAAAGGTGGATCAGGCTCAGCAGCAAGCCGACCCAGAGCAAGGGCAGGGTGATCTGGTCTGGCAGTAGTTGTGTGCGGAAATCGATGCCCGATAGCGCCACCAGCGCCCACGTGAAGCACAGCCCCGCCAGGCCCGCCCAGGTGGGACCGAGTTTCCAGATGACGACGGTGCTGAGGATGCCGGTCAGCAGCTCGATCAGCGGGTATTGGATGGAGATCGGCGCCTGGCAATAGCGACAGCGGCCGCGCAGCAGCAGCCAACTGAACAGCGGGATGTTGTCGTGCGCCGCCAACGGATGCTTGCAGTGCGGACAGTGCGACCCCTCACGCACGATGCCAGGGGGCAGGGGCTCCTCCGGCCATTCCAGCCCGAGCACCTCATGCGCTTCGCGCCGCCAGAACGCATCCAGCCGAACCGGCAGCCGCAGGATCACCACATTGAGAAAACTGCCCACGATCAGGCCCAGCACGCCTGCAATAACAATCCAGACTGTCAGCGGCAAATCGGGCATGCGTGAACCGTAGGTATGAAAACGCGCCACATTATCGCCGCTTGGCGGCAATGATGTGGCGCGTGATAGGGCGTGAGATTAGAACGTGCCGGCGAGTTTGAAGATGGGCAGATACAGCGCAATAACGATACCGCCCACCACCGTGCCCAGGATCACCATCATCAGCGGTTCGAGCAGGGAGGCAAGGGAGTCGACAGCATTGCTGACTTCTTCTTCGTAGAATTCGGCGCATTTGAACAGCATGTGGTCCAAGGCACCGGATTCCTCACCGATGGCGACCATTTGCGTGACCATGTTCGGAAAAAGTCCCGTCTGGCGCATGGCGAGCTGTAGCTGATGGCCGACTGCAACGTCATCGCGCATCTGATGCACGGCTTCGGCGTACACCACACTGCCGGTAGCACCGGCTACGGCATCCATCGCCTCGACCAGCGGTACGCCGGCTTTGAACGTAACGCCCAAGGTGCGCGAAAAACGCGCGATGGCCGATTGGCGGAGAATGTTGCCCATGACGGGGAGCTTCAGCGTCACACGATCAAGGAAGTGTGCGAATTTCACCGAGCGTTTCTTGGCCATAATCATCGCCACGATGCTGCCGGCTATAGAGCCAAGCACTAGCCACCAGTACTCCTGCATGAATTGTGACATGGTCACAAGCAATTGGGTCGGGGCAGGTAGCTGAGCGCCGGCATCCTTGAAGGTCTTGGCAAAAACCGGAACCACAAACAGCAACATGATCATGATCACGGCCACGGCGACTACCATCACCATAATGGGATAGAACAGCGCCTTTTTGATCTTGCCCTTGATGCTTTCGGTTTTTTCCTTGTAGGTCGCAACGGTATCCAGGATCGTGTCCAACACACCGGCAGATTCACCTGCGCGCACCAGATTGCGGTACAGCTCGTCGAACTGAATGGGATACTGCCCAAGTGCCTCGTACAGGGTCGACCCGCCCTCGATGCTTTGTTTGACATCCGTCAGCATGGTCTTGAAGCGTGGGTTCTTCTGACCATCGGCAATGATGTCGAAGGACTGCACCATTGGCACGCCGGAGGCCATCATGGTGGCGATCTGACGGCTGAAGATCGCTACGTCGCGTGGCTTGACCGCGCTGCCGGAGCCGCCGAGCAGCGGCTTGGAGCGCTCCTTCACCGTTTGCGGGTTCATGCCCTGCCGACGCAGTTCGGCCTTCACCAGCGAAGCATTCTTCGCCGGCATGGAGCCTTTCATACGCTTGCCGCGTTTGTCCAGCGCCACCCACTCGTACGTGGGCATCTGCGAGACCTGGGCGCGTTGGGCGCCCTGCTGTCGGGTGTTCTTGGTGGCGGCGGTAACCGTGGCCATGCTGTCTAATCCCCCAATAAATCGGACCCGGCGCCGGATGTCGGCGTGATGGGCAAGACAATCACCAGCTTACGGTACTTTGATGGCCCATTTCGTGGCCCCTCGCGCAAGTCTGGTATGAAACCGGTCGCGTTCCTTCATCAATCCTTGGTCACGCGATCGATTTCCGCAAGGCTGGTCATCCCCGACTTGACCTTCAAAAGTGCCGAGGCACGCAGGTCGTTGATGCCGATCTTGCGGGCCACCTCGGCGATCTGCATGGCGTTGCCGCCTTCCAGCACGATTTTCTGGATCTCCTCCACCATCGGCATCACCTGGTAGATACCCACGCGCCCCTTGTAACCCTCGTTGCAATCCGGACAACCCACGGCTTCATAGACCGTCATGCCCTCGTCGATGTCTTGCTGGGTAAAGCCGGCGGCCAGCAAGGCCTGCGGCGGCAGGTTTATCTGCTTCTTGCAGCTATGCAGGCGTCGTGCCAGGCGCTGGGCAATCACCAGCGTCACGGACGAAGTAATGCTGTAGGGCGGAATGCCCATGTTCATCAGGCGCGAGATGGTCTGCGGCGCGTCGTTGGTATGCAGGGTGGAGAGCACCATGTGGCCGGTCTGGGCGGCCTTGATAGCGATCTCGGCCGTTTCCAGGTCACGGATTTCGCCGACCATGATCACGTCCGGGTCCTGACGCAGGAAGGAGCGCAGCGCCGCCGCAAAAGTCATGCCACGCTTGACGTTCTGCTGCACCTGATTGATGCCTTCCACGCGGATTTCCACCGGGTCTTCCACGGTGGAGATGTTGCGTTCCGCCGTGTTGAGGATATTCAGTGCGGTATATAGCGAGACCGTCTTGCCCGAACCGGTAGGGCCGGTGACCAGCACCATCCCGTACGGCTTGTGAATGGCGTCCAGGTAGAGCTTCTTCTGGTTCTCCTCATAGCCGAGCTTGTCGATGCCCAGCTTGGCCGACGAGCTGTCCAGGATACGCAGCACGATCTTCTCGCCGAAGAGCGTCGGCAAGGTGCTGACGCGAAAGTCCATCGCGTGACTCTTGGACAGGTTGAGCTTGATACGGCCGTCCTGCGGCACGCGACGCTCGGCAATATCCAGGCCGGCCATCACCTTCAGGCGTGAGGAGATGCGGTTAGCCAATTTCTGGGGCGGGCTGGCCACGGCGCGCAGCATGCCGTCCATACGCAGGCGTACACGATATTGGCTTTCATAGGGCTCAAAATGGATGTCCGACGCGCCGCGGCGAATGGCGTCAACCAGGATCTTGTTGACGAACTTGACCACGGGGGCGTCGTCGCCACCGGTAGCGTCAATACCGCCGCCGCTGGACTCCCCGTCTTCGTCCACGGACTCCAGGGCCAGATCGTCAAGATCGCTGCCGCCCAAATCGGGTGTTACGTTGTTAAGCGTGCTGACGGCAATATCGATAGCGCGACTGAGTTGCGCCCGTTCAACCAGGACGGGCTCCACCATGCAATTGGAGTGGAATTTGATCTCATCCAGGGCATGCAGCTGCATGGGATCGGCGATGCCCACGAAAAGGCGCTTGCCGCGCTTCATCAGGGGCAGGGCCTGATGCTTGGTCATCAGTTCCTGGCTGATCAGGCTGGTCGGCATGCTGGCCGGGGCAAGCGCCGAAACGTCCAAAATCGGCATCCCGAACTCCGCCGAGGAGACCTGCGTCAGGCGGGTGTTGTCAACCAGGCCCTGGTCCAGCAACCAGGCAGTCAGGGTTTTTTTCTGCTGACTCGACTCGGTGACGGCCTTGCGGACGTCGGCTTCAGGCAGCAGGCCTTCGGAAACAAGCCGACGGGCCAGTCCGGACAGGCCAAGTGCGGTGGGCTGTGGCTGCGATGACATGATGAAACCTACCTAAGTCCCCTGATCGAGCTCGAATTTAGCGCACATTGGAGCAACAGGCCATCGGCCTCCAATGGTTTGGCAAATAGGTGCACACCCCGCTTCCAGACGGTCTGGGATACGAGAGGCCAACAGCAGTATGACGACTGGATCCATGAAAGGTGATCTGGGCTGCAATTCTGCCTGCATGAAGTGGTTTGCTGATTTGGCGCGGTATGTGCTTAGTGGTTGGCGCGTTATGATCGGCCGAGACATGGGGAGCTACAGCTTGAACCTCTTAAGCATCATCCTGCCCGCTAAGAACGAAGCGCCTGCCTTGATGGAGCTGCTGCCGCGTCTACGTGCCATGCATCCGATCGCCGAGATCATCGTGGTAGACGACGGTTCCACGGACGACACTCCGGCCATCTGTTCTCGCAGCGACGTCAAATGTCTGACCTCTCCCTACTCAATGGGCAACGGTGCCGCGATCAAGCGCGGAGCCAGGATCGCGGCCGGTGATGTCCTGGTTTTCATGGACGGTGATGGCCAGCACGATCCAGCCGATGTGGCGCGCTTGATCGAAAAGCTGGGGCAGGGATACGACATGGCAGTGGGGGCCCGCGACTGGGGGAGTCAGGCTGGTGTTGGTCGCGGTATCGCCAATACGTTTTATAACTGGCTAGCTACCCGGATGACGGGCCATGTCGTGGCGGACCTTACGTCTGGCTTCCGTGCGGTGAAGGCGGATCGGTTCCAGGAGTTTCTGTACCTCCTGCCGAACGGGTTTTCCTATCCTACGACCAGCACCATGGCCTTCTTCCGCAGTGCCTACCCCGTGGCTTACGTACCGATCAAGGCGGCGCAACGGGTGGGCAAGAGTCATATCAAGCCATTGCGTGATGGGCTGCGGTTCCTGCTGATCATCTTCAAGATCGCCACGCTTTATTCGCCTTTAAAGTTGTTTGTTCCCGCAAGCGCCGTATTTTTCTCGCTCGGATGCGCCAACTACGCGTGGACCTATATCCATGAGGGCCGGTTGACGAACATGAGTACGCTGATGTGGAGCGCCGCCGTGATCGTGTTTCTGATTGGCCTGGTTTCTGAACAGATAACGGCGTTGACGTACAGGCGCCATGGGTGAACCGGCTCGTTCTACGCTATTAGTACTGGCCTCGACCTATCCGCGCTGGCGCGAAGATCCCGAGCCGGGATTCGTGCACGAACTCTGCAGGCGCTTGGTCGATCGATTCGATGTCATTGCATTAGTACCGGATGCGCCTGGAGCAGATCCGAGCGGGGATTTGGACGGCGTCGAAGTTGTGCGCTTTCGTTACGCCCCGCGCCGATGGCAGACCTTGGTCAATCACGGCGGCATCGTTGGCAATTTGCGCCATCACAAATGGAAGTGGCTGCTGGTGCCTGGATTTGTCATGTGCCAGTACTTGGCCGCCATGCGGTTGATCAGAAATAGGCGTGTCGACGTCATCCACGCACATTGGCTGATTCCACAGGGCTTGATTGCCTGGCGGCTGAAGCGTATTGCAAGCATCCCCTATGTCGTGACCTCCCACGGTGGGGACCTTTATGGCTTGCAGGGCGCATGGCTTACGAAGTTGAAGCAAAAAGTGGCCGGTGTTTCGTCTGCTATGACGGTAGTGAGCACGGCCATGCAAGCTGAAACGCAGGCGAAGGGGTTGATGCCGGCGAAGTTGGCCGTGTTGCCCATGGGCGTCGACTTGCGTGAGCGTTTTGTCGTCGATTCGAACGTAGAACGCGCCGAAAACGAACTGCTTTTCGTTGGTCGATTGGTGGCTAAAAAGGGATTGCCGGCGCTCTTAAAAGCCATGCCTATCGTGCTCGACGCTCGGCCAGGGAGTGTCTTGACCATTGCCGGTTTCGGTCCGGAAGAGTCAGGGCTGCGTGCGCTGGTGCATCAATGGGGTATCGAGAAACATGTGAAGTTCCTCGGGGCGATGCCCCAAGACAGGTTGCCAGAGCTCTATCGTCGCGCAGCGGTCTTTGTTGCCCCGTTTATTCGCGACGCTTCAGGCGATCAGGAGGGGCTGCCGGTGGTACTTATGGAGGCGATTGGTTGTGGATGCCCAGTGGTGGTAGGAAACGTTGCGGGCATTCGAGACTTGTTGGGTGATGCCGCAGAGGAGGTTTGTGTGGACCCTACGGATACCCACGCGCTTGCAGCATCCATTCTCGCCGTACTGGATCATCCAGAACAAGCGCTACATCAAGCCAAAAAAATTCGCGAAACGGTGGCCAAGCGTATCGATTGGGGGCCGATAGCGGATGGTTATGCGCGCATTATCGAAGGCTGTGTCGAAGAGGCGCTCAAGGGAGACAGTTAACGTGACCAGTGTATTGATCTGTGGGGGGGCAGGTTATATCGGCGCGCATATGCTGAAAATGCTTGCGCTGCAAGGCTACGACGTAGTCGTATTCGATAATCTGTCAACTGGCCATCGCGCAGCCGTGCGTTGGGGGAAACTGGTCGAGGGCGACATTCTGGACCCATCTGCCCTGGAACGACTCTTCGCTACGAATCGATTCGATGTGGTCATACATTTTTGCGCGCTGTCGTTAGTGGGTGAATCGGTAAGAGATCCATATAATTACTACCGAAACAACGTCGCTGGTACTTTGAATTTACTGGAAGCAATGCGTCGCGCCAGGGTCGGCAAACTCGTATTTTCTTCAACGGCGTCGGTCTATGGAATTCCGAGAGATGACGGTCGTCTTGACGAATTGCATCCCACGATACCAATCAATCCATACGGTGTCAGCAAGCTGATGGTGGAGCGAGTGCTGCAAGATGCCGCGCACGCCTATGGGCTTCGCTCAGTCGCATTGCGTTATTTCAATGCCGCTGGTGCAGATCCAGAGGGGGATATTGGGGAATCGCACGTGCCGGAAACTCATCTGATCCCTAATGTATTGCGCGCGGCGTTGGGTGTGGGCGATGGTGCGCTACAGGTATTCGGGGACGACTACGATACACGGGATGGCACCTGTGTTCGCGATTACGTGCATGTTAACGATCTCGCCAGCGCGCATCTGCATGCGATACATTTCCTGGAAAAAAATCCAGGTGCGCATTGTTTCAATCTCGGCAGCGGGAAAGGGGCCACGGTGCTGGAGATCATCGCGGCCACGCGTGAAGTGACGGGTCGCACCATTCCATTTACGCGTATGCCGCGCCGTGAGGGTGACCCGGCAATGCTCGTGGCCGATACTCGACGTGCCGAAGCCGGATTAGGTTGGCAACCGGTGTTCAGCGATATTAGAGACATTATCGAAACGGCATGGCGCTGGCATTGTTCGCCCCATTACTGAGATCCATCGTCCATGAAGAAGCAGCCGAAACTTATTTTGCGGGAAAGTTGCGTCAATGACCTAAGTCGATCGTGGCCGGTCGGACGGTTTGTTGAGATGGGCGCTGGCACCGGGCATATGACGCGGATTTTCCTCGAACGCGGTTTTTACGGTGCTTGCCATGATCTGGGTACGGATAGTCGAAAACTGTTGCGCGAAAATCTCGCGTATGCGGGTGAGCGCATAACGGTGGTCGATAAATTATCCGAATTAGCGATGGGATCGTTTGATTATTTGTTTGCGTTTGAGGTGCTTGAGCACATCGAAAAGGACGGCGAAGTGATGCGTGAATGGATGCAATATCTGAGGCCGGGTGGGCGAATCCTCTTGTCCGTGCCAGCGCATCAGCGAAAGTACGGCAGGTCTGACGAACTCGTCGGGCATGTGAGGCGTTACGAAAAAAAAGATTTGCACGCGCTTCTATCCAATGCAAGCTTGGACAACATTCGTATAGTGAACTATGGCTTCCCGATTACAGAGTTTACTCGTAGATTGTCAAATCGCTTGATCAGGGATGATCGTAGCTACGATCAAATGACGGCCGAGCAACGAAGCATTCGTAGCGCACAAGCCAGG
>NZ_DATJMN010000345.1:0-3626 GCF_035508675.1 Dyella sp. | reverse complement strand
ATCGCCAGCAGCGGTGATCGCAAGTCGCTGGCGGCCTACATGGCTACACGCCAGCCTGTCTTCGACAAGGTGCAGGATGAGCGGCAGTGGATCAATTTATTGGCGATGGCAGCACACGCTCAGCCGGCGCTGCTCGATCGCTATGCGGCGCACTATCCCGCCAATGCGGCATGGCAGGCGCGTGCTGCGCTGCCCTTGGCGATGATGCGCGGCGATCGTGCGACTGCGGGCAGCATGCTATCGCGCCTGCCGGCCGACAGTTTTCGCGAGGAGCGCTTCAATCTCGATCTGCAGCAGGGGCGCTATGCCCATGCGCAACAGCAGGCGCAAGCCTTGATCGCACAAGCGGAAGGCTATCGGCTGCTCGACCCCCTCAGCTATCGCCTGATGGAAGCCGGCGCATACAACGAAGCCAAGCAACTGTTGCTCGATGCGTATCCGTTTACCGGCAATCCCCATTTGGCGGCCTTGTTTTCTCGCCTGGCCGTGCTGGCTGGCAAGCAAGCCGCGTTGTTCTCGGCGGATGACCGCACCCGCCTGCGCCAGCCATTGGACAGTGTGGCGTTGCGCGTGGCGCAGTTGCAGATTCTGGGAGCGCTGCGTGATTGCGACGGCATCCGCCAGGTGATGGCGGACCAGTCGCCGGATTATCCGAGTGAGCGCTGGCGTCAATTGGGCGACTGCTACAGCCAGGACCGCCCCGGCCTGGCCGAATATGCCTATGCCCAAGCCAGCAAGCACCAGCCCAGCAGCGCCAACACGCGTGCGCTGGCGTATCAGGCCTATAGTGCGCAGGACTATGAAACAGCGTTGCTCGCGTGGCGATCCTTACCGGCTACCGATATGCAGCAGGCCGACCTGATCGCGGCCGCCACCACCGCACTCACCATCCACGAAGCCGCCGTGGCGCGCGCCTGGCTGGATAGCTATGCAGCACAAGGTGGGCGGCAGGACGGCACCTATTGGTGGCTGCGTGCGCAAGCGGATGGGCCACGCGACCCCGCGCTGGCGCGCATGGATCTGGAAAACGCCGTGGCGTTGCAGCCCGATCCGCGTTACTACGCGCGCCTCGCAGCGCTGCAAGCGCAGGCAGGTGATTTGCAACAGGCGCTCATTTCATGGCAGCACGCCAGCGCGCTGGCTCCCGGTGACAGCCAGCTGGCGGCGTCGCTCGGCTATGCCTATCTGCAAGCAGGCCAGCCGGAGGAGGCCTTGGCGCAGTTCCAGCGGGCCCACCGGGCCGAGCCGGACAATCCCGCCTTGACGCGCCAACTGTTGTACGTGAACCAGCAACTGGGCCATTACGCACAAACACGGCACTACGCCGAACAGGCTATCGATCAATTCGACAGCACGGATGCGGCCGATGTCGGCGATGGCAGCGGCAACGCGAAGCAAGATCAGGATGAGCTCTACAGCCTGCGCCGTCTGCACGAAAATCTCGGCCGCACGTGGAGTTTCAATGCCGACATGTCGCTCGGCGATACCGTGTCCTCGGCCGCCAATTCGGTGGCGCCCGGCGTTTCCTATCGAAGCTATGCGCAACTGGAAGCGCAATACCATCTCGATCCGCAATTGACCGGCGGCGATCTCAATACGCTTACCGCCTATGCGCGCCTGTTTGCCGGCAGTGGTGCCAACGGCGCGGTGTGGCCGGTCCACGAGACGATGCTTGGTGTCGGCATGCATTGGAAGCCGCTGATCTCGCAAAACATCATTCTTTCGGTGGAGCAGCAGACGCCGGCCGACAACAGTCGCTATACCCGCAACGACACCATGCTGCGCGCCAGCGGATCCTGGTCGTTCAGTCCCAAGTTCAGCGATGACTGGCATGCGAGTGGCTGGGGCTGGCCTGCGCAGAACTTCTATGCCGATATCGCGCATTATCTGCGCGCCAAGGAAAGCGTCGCCACGCTGGATTACCGTTTCGGGCTGCACGACAAGATCGCCCATGGACAAACCATCGAGCCGTATATCCATCTGCAATATACCGGCATCGATCGTGCGCAGGGCTTGAGCTATCTGCGCGACGGGCGCGCCGGTCTCGGGGTGCAATGGAATGTCTGGTTTGGTGAAACGCATTACGATGCCTATCCCCATCGCTTCAGCGTAGCTATTGAACAGCAGCACGCCTTCACCACCTACTTGCGTGACAAAAACGCCTTTTTCGTAATCCTGAGGACGCAATGGTGATGCGCGCATGGCTCCGCCTGATGATATTGCTGTGGCTGTTGACCCCGTGCCTGGCCGGTGCATCGACGGCCATCATCTATCAGCCGCAGCTGCGCGACCGGGATGTCGCTCAGGCGCAGTGGCCGCTGATCTTCATGCAATTGCGCGCGCAAGGCTTCGACACGCTGGTGGTGCAATGGACGGAGTATGGCGACGCCTTCGGCGATGCCGCAGGTCATGCATGGTTGCTCCAGCGCGTGCGCGAAGCACGCGCGGCTGGCTTGCATATCGTGCTTGGCTTGAACAGCGACCCGGCTTTCTTCCAGCGGCAGCAGGTCCCGACGGCTGCGTTGGGCGATTATCTGCACACGCTCTCGCGACGTGATGATGCAGTGGCACGACGCTGGGCAGGCGACTTGGGTGTGGATGCCATCGACGGCTGGTATTTGCCCATGGAGATCGACGACAAGCGGTGGCGCGATCCCAAGGCGCGCGAGGCGCTACAGGATTACCTGGCTTCCGAACGTCGCCAACTCGACCGGATTGCACCGCGGCCGGTGTACGTCACCTCCTTTTTTGCTGGCAATATGACGCCGGAGCGTTACGCGGAACTGCTCGACGCCGTGCAGCACACGGGCGTGCGGGCCTGGGTGCAAGACGGTGCGGGAACCGGGCGCCTGGGCGAAGGCGAACGCAAGCTGTATCTCGACGCGGTCAGTCAATGCACGGAAACACGCGCACACGGCATCGTCTTCGAGATCTTTCATCAGACCGGTGCGGACAAAACGTTCAGCGCGACAGCGTTGCCGGATGCCGCAGCGAACACGGCGTTGACGCAGCGCGCACCATGCCATGGCGACAGCGTGTTCTTCGAGCTGCGCTACCTGCCGGAGATGGCGGGGATCATGCAGCGTTAGGGGTACTTCATACGGAAGGCGACGCGGACGAAGGCTCGGGGTGAGCCTTCGTCCGCAACCTATCGGTCAGCCTGTTACTGCGGCACCTTCAGCGGCGCGATCGTCTGATCGAGCGTGCTCCAGTAGGTCTTGGTGTACGGCACCATCTCTTCGGCGTAATACCACCAGAAGAAGCCGCCGATGAACTTCGGATCCTGGAAGCTGTTGACCATCGGGTAGTACGTCTTGATCAAGCCCGTCTGCACCGAGGTAGGTGCGCTGGTGCTGGAGGTGCCGATCTCGCCGAAGCCGACTTTCGCATTCGGGAAGATGCTTTCCAGTGCGCTGAAATCAGCACTCCACGACGGCGACAGCCCGGGGCAATCCTTGTAAGGGTAGTAACTGAAGAGCGCGTAGTCGGTGCTTTGTAGAACGCTGGCGGGCAGGAAGGTGGTGGGCCAGGTTTTCCAGTAATCCTGGGGTTTCTCCCAGCAATTGTTGCCCTTGCTGTCGTCGTTGTAGTACAGCGTTACGGCGGTCTTGCCGCCTACCGCTTTT
>NZ_DATJMN010000344.1:0-5601 GCF_035508675.1 Dyella sp. | reverse complement strand
GCTGGCTTTACCGTGTCTCAGTACAACAGCGCGTACTACCACAAGAACAAGGTTACCTGGCTGACACGCGCCGATTACCTCTTCAGCAAAAACGCGATGGTGTACGCCAGCATTTCCACCGGCTACAAGTCCGGCGGCACCGAGGATGGCGGCGCGCTGTACAAGCCTGAAACCCTTACCAACTATGAAGTCGGTGCCAAATTCACCTTCCTGGATGGTCATCTCACCTGGAACAGCGCGGCCTATTACGAGAATTTCAAGAACTTCCAGCTTTCCGCACCGATCGTGTACCAGGATGGCGACCACGGCCTGGGCTTCTCCAACGTACAAGGCAGCACCAAGGTGGCCGGCCTGGAATCGGAAGTGGCGCTGCAGGGGCACGACGATCGTTTCAACCTGGTGTTCTCGGCGATTCCCAAGAAGACGCTGGGCACGCTGATCTATGCCGGCAGCAACGATTACGCCGGCCTGCCGCCGTGCCCGCCGCAGTCGAACCTCTCCAGTTGCATGAACATTACCGGCCACACCCTGCCGCATGCACCGGATGCCTCGCTGACCGCCATCTACGAGCACGATTTCCATCTCTCCAACGGCGGCCGCATCACGCCGCGCCTGTCCTCGCAATACCAGAGCATGCAATGGCTGAGCGTGTTCAACCTGGGCTCGGGCGACCAGCAGAAAGCCTATGTGCGCACCGATCTCTCGCTGCGCTACACCGAACCGCAAGATCGGTGGTACGTGAACGCGTACGTGCAAAATCTTTCGGATGACAAGGTGCGTACCAACGCCATGCGTTTCCAGGAAGCCAATGGCAGCTTCATCTATGTGTCCCAGTACCTGCCGCCCCGGACGTACGGCATCGAACTGGGTGTGTGGTTCTGAGCAGGAAATACTCCCGCCTGCTCAGGGTGGCGCCTCCGCAAGGAGGCGCCTTCTTTGAACACCGGCTTCCAGCCGGCCATCCGGGAATCTGTCCAGCTTGCGTCGGCCGGGCCGCACCAGTAGTGCAAGTCTTGTAAACAAACCGGCCCGCACGGCATAGTCACTGCGCAAATCGGTGATGGTCAGGAGCACGCATGCGGGTACGCCTGGAAGATGTCGCACGTGCGGCGGGTGTCTCGCCCAAGACGGTATCGCGTGTCTTGAACGAAGAGGCATACGTCAAGGATTCCACGCGCAAGCGCGTGCTTGCCGCGATGGACTCGATGAACTATCGGCCCAGCCCGTCGGCGCGCGGCCTTGCCGGCAGCCGCTCGTTCCTGGTTGCCATGCTGTACGACAACAACGACAACCCGGCCTCCACCTACCTGGCCGAAATCCAGGACGGCGTGCTCGACGCCTGCGATGCAAACCGCTACAGCATGATGGTGTGTCCGCTGCGCATGCGCGGGCCCGACTTCATCCGCCGTGTCGACGCGTTGATTTCCGATCATCACGTGGACGGCGTGGTGCTGACGCCGCCACTCACCGACCACCCGCCCTTGCTGCGCCGCCTGCGCGAACGCGAAGTGCCGTATGCCAGCGTGTCCCCGGTCAATCGCAGCGAGACCATCGGCGTTTGCATGGATGACGAGCATGCCGCCCAGGCACTCGTCACGCATCTGGTCCAGCTCGGCCATCGGCGCATCGCGCATGTGCTTGGCATCGCCAATCATGGCGCCACCCGCTGGCGGCTGGCCGGCTACAAGGCTGCCCTGGTGGCGGCGGGCATCCCCTACGATCCGGACTACGTGGTGCAAGGCGAGTTCATGTTCGGCTCCGGCGTTGCCGCCGCGCGCAAGCTGCTCGCCCTGCCGGAACCGCCCACCGCCATCTTCGCCGCCAACGACGACATGGCGGCCGGCGTCATGTGGGCGGCGAACGAGCGCGGCATGAAGGTGCCGCGCGACCTGTCGGTATGCGGGTTCGACGACACGCCGCTGGCCAGCCAGCTGTGGCCGCCACTCAGCACCGTGCGCCAGCCTGCGCGCGAGATGGGTAAACTGGCTGCGCTCCAGTTGATGGAATTGTTGCGCGGCAAAGGCAGCGGCTTGCTCGTGCAAGTGCCTTATTCGCTGCAGTTGCGCGAGTCGACCGGCAAGCCGCCGAAACAGGCGTAACGCGCCAGGTGCATCGCATAGGCTGGGATGAAATCCTGCGCAGGAAGCTTGCGCATCATGTCATCAAGTTCGGCGCATTGAGCTTACCCGACCCCTTTACGACGGA
Organism: Dyella sp.; assembly: GCF_035508675.1. Taxonomy (GTDB): domain Bacteria; phylum Pseudomonadota; class Gammaproteobacteria; order Xanthomonadales; family Rhodanobacteraceae; genus Dyella_B. The sequence continues at coordinate 3,396 of NZ_DATJMN010000344.1, read as the reverse complement.
AAAAAAACCTCCCGCGAGCACGGGAGGTTCGGAATCCGGATGGCGGATCAGTGCTTCTGCTTGTAGATATGCTTGCTGTTGTGATTTTCGGCACGATTGAGGTTGCGCTTTTCCTGCTTGGTCAGGTGACCGTTGTGCCTGGCCTCATCTGCGGACTCGCGGCGGGCGATGTTGGCATCGTGTGTTTCGTCGTGTGCAGCCTGGGCCTGCGTCATGGTGCCGTTCTTCAAGCCGTTCTGGATGCGATCCTGCTGGTTTTCCAGGCGATTGTTCACTTCGTTGACGCGCGGATGGCCGGGAACATCGGTTTGCGCGAGCACTGTGCCGGACGCCATCGCTGCACCGATGACCAGACCGACGATGACGAGTTTCGACTTTGCATTCATGGGCAAATTCCTTGAGCTGTTTTAGCGGACGTTCGTGGGAATCAGCCGTTTTGCCGTGATCGGCAACGCGGCATGCATGCGCCGAGTGGGGTCATCTATTTCGAGTACCACCGATGGTGTCTCCTCTCGCGTCCTGCTCCATCGCGTGCCCCCTCACCCCTCGCAAGCGCCAAGAACGAGCGGCCATGGCCCGCGTTGACAAGTGCGCTGGCGGACGCCGGATCGGTTCAGCTGGCCATTATGTTGCGTTGCGAAGACGGTTTCGCGTAAGGCTGCTTGCGCGCCAGGCGCCGGCTTCGTGTGTGCTTGTCTGGAAAAATGACGATGTGTACAACGTGGTGCTGCGATTACCATTGAGAACAACGATGGCCACCAAGCGACTACCATCGGCTCACCCCGGCGAAATCCTGCGGGAAGAGTTCATGATCCCGCTGGAACTATCCAGCAACGCACTAGCCAACGCCATTAGCGTCACGCCGGCACGCATCAACGATATCGTGCGCAAGCGGCGCGGCATTACGGCGGACACCGCACTGCGCGTGGCGCGTTATTTTGGCGCCGATGCGCAAAGCTGGCTGAATCTTCAGCAACACTATGAGCTTGCATGCGCGCAGCGCGAAATTGGCGCGGCCGTGCGGAAGATCCATCCACGCGCTGCATGAGCCGCCCGGGCGGCAGTCCAGCCATATCAATGGCTGCAACATATCAGCCAGCGGCCTCAATCCTGTATCCGCCGTCGTCTGCAGCCCCTCGGCTACAGTTTTATTCGGGGGTCTTTCGAGCGCCGCCTCGCCACCCGCACGAGAAACTGGTGCCCCCGACACGATTCGAACGTGCGACCTTCCCCTTAGGAGGGATCTCGTACAGTTCCTCACGTCCTTCGTCCTCAAGTAGTTAGGCAGTTCGGTCGACTACTTGAGACAAGACTGGGACAAATCTGGAGAAAGTTGGCGTCCCCGAGAGGATTCGAACCTCCGACCTGCCGCTTAGGAGGCGACCGCTCTATCCAGCTGAGCTACGAGGACACTTTCTGAGTTAGGCATACCTAACAAGGGTTAGGCATGCCTAACAGGGGTTAAGGATACCTGACACCATGACAAAGGCCAAAGCAAAGCGGACGGAACCGGGGGTCTATCTTCGCCGTGATGGGCGCCCACGCTACGAGGTCAAGATTCGTTGGACCGATACGACGGGCACCAAACGATACCTCCCCACGGTCATCTTCCCCTTTGACCCGTCGGCCAAATCTGGACCGACCAGTGAGGCCATTGCCCTGGCTTCTGCTAACCGACATGCCATCACAGAACGAACGGCGCTCCAGTTGCATGACAAGCCTCGCGCAGAGCTTGCCGAAGCCTGGACCTTGGGGGGCCTGCTAACTCGCCTGAAAGACGAATCTCAGGCCGCCATTGATGCCCTGACCTCCGAGGGCAAAGCCATCCCCAAGTACCTCCAAAAAAACGTCTCGACCGCCCGAATGTTGCTCGGGCAAAGCAAGCCCGAGGACACCGCCAACCACCGTGGCTTCCCCGACCTCTGCGCTCTGCCCCTGACCAGCCTCAAGCCTGAGCACTTTTCTGGCACACCAACGTCCATGTGCGCCCGCTTGTTGGGACGGGATGGCAAGCCTGCCCCAGGCGACAGTGTCCGTCGCCTAATCTCCTTCCTGGGATCGATGTTTCAACGCGCGAAGACCGTCTGGAAAATTACCTTCAACAACCCACTTGAACGTTGGAAGGACCTCGCGCTTCTACCCGCCTCCAAAGGTCGAGATCGCATCCTGAGCCCTGAAGAATGGAAAGTGGTTAAGCGCTACCTCAGACAAGCCTCGCCTGGCAGGCGAGGCAAGCAACGGACCAATGTCGGAACTCGACTTGCGGTCTATACAGCACGTTTCTCTGCTGCTCGGCGCGAAGAAGTCGTCAAACTCAACTGGGAAGACCTCCAACTCGACGACATCCAAAACGCCACCGCCTTCTTGCGTGATACCAAGAGCAAGAACAAGAACAAACCCAACCACTCGCCTAAAAATCGAAGCATCCCTCTACCACCTCATTTGGCAAGACAGTTGTCTTGGCTCAAACGGCGCCATGCCCACCAGTTTGGGCAAGTGACGGGTCCTGTATTTCGAGGAGTGGACGGTCAGCGCATTGCGTTGGAGTCGGTCAGCCAAGCCTGGAAACGGGCCTGCAAGCGTGCTGGCGTGGAAAACGCCCGTCTCCATGATCTTCGCCATACGCGAATCACAGAACTGGGGCATCGCCTCAACAACCCACTCCAGGTTGCTGCCATCAGTGGGCATGATGACCTGACGGTTCTAAAGCGCTACTTCAACTCGACAGCAAGCGAATTGGGGGCCATCCTCAACAAGCTTGAAATGAAACAGAAAAAGGCGGGATCATCGGACGCAGTCAACTCTGCCATTGAAGCCCTGCGTGGGCTTAGCATTCAACAAATGGCGGAGGCCATGGCAACGGCCATGCAGGCGAAGGCGAAGTAACTGCGAAGCGTTCTGAATGTCTTTCAGGGGGAAGGATATGGGAAGAAGGTCTTCAAAGGGACAGGGTGCCTTGTTCGCCTTAGTCGTTGTCATTGGGTTGCCCATCTACATTGCAACCAAAATTTTCGAAACGACGGGCTGGGTTCTCCCAACAGTGCTCGTTGTCGGTGTTGTATTGCTTATCGTTGGCGCAAAGCACGCTCAGAAACAAAAGCGCCTCGCATACCTTCGAGCCAAGTATCACGACGAAGAAATCGTCCAACAAATTTACGATGGATACTTCTGGGAAGGCCAAACCAAAGAGCAGTTGCGGGATGCGCTTGGCGAACCTTCCGCCATCGACAACAAATTGCTTAAGACCATGACCCGTGAGGTGTGGAAATATCACCCGTCAGGCGTCAACCGCTACAGACTGAGAATTACGGTTGAGAATGGCCGCGTCGCCGGATGGGATAAGAAGACATGATTTAAAGAATCACCGTGTGGTGATGAACAGGAGGAACAAAGCAT
>NZ_DATJMN010000343.1:0-8461 GCF_035508675.1 Dyella sp. | reverse complement strand
GGCTGCCATCGCGCTTCAGCCGGTAATACAAGCTGCGGCCGTCCACGCTCCAATAGGGGTTTTCTACCGCCTGCCCCATCCAGTCCGGATTGGCCATGATGGTTTCCAGGTCGAGCCTGGGCGCCGCCGAAGGGGTTTCTGCTGCCACGGGCAGTACGGTGAGGGCGATGAGGCCGGCGAGCAGCAGTCGGCGCATGGACGGAACTCCAGTGACGAAAGTCGGCCAGCATAGCCAAGCGTGCCCGGCTGACAAGCGCCATGGGTCCCGTTTCGCTCGGGCGCATGCACCCTATAGGCTGGCAGGTCCGCTCCATACCCCAAGCCACAGGATCCGAGGCATGTCCCTTTTTCTGCGCTGCCTGCCCGCCTTTGCCCTTGCCGCCACCATCACGGCCTATGCCGGGGAAAGTTCCAAGCCGCCTGCTTCACCTACAAAACCCGCTGCCAGCACCTTGCACGGCGTTACGGTGAGCGATCCCTACCGCTGGCTGGAAAACGCACAGGACCCGGCCGTGCAAGCCTGGATCAAGGCCCAGAACGCGCACACCGAAGCCGTGCTCGCTGCGATGCCCGATGGCAAGGCGATGACCGAACGCGTGCAGCAACTGGCGATCACCTCCACAACCCGCTCCTCGCCGCTGCTGGCCGGCGGCACGCTGTTCTACCTGCAGGAGACGCCGCCGCAGCCGCAACCGCAGCTGATGGCGCAGGCCTGGCCGAACGGCGCCGCGCGTGTGCTGGTGGATCTCAACGCCGGCAGCGGCAATACCGCGATGACCGGCTATTGGCCTTCGCCAAGCGGCCGATATCTGGTGTACGGCACGGCCGAAGGCGGCAGCGAATTGACCACCCTGCACGTGCTCGACGTGGCGAGCGGCAAGACCTTGCGTGACGCATTGCCTTACGCAGGCGGCGGCACCACGCCGCAAGCGGTGGCGTGGGATGCCGACGAGCGCGGCTTCGTCTACGCGCGCTTTCCGCTGCCGCCGGCCGGCGCCGAGGTGCGGCAGTTCGACGCCGCGCTGGTACACCACGCGCTCGGCCAGGCCGCGCAAACCGATGCGGTGGTGTTCGGCCAGCATTATTCGAAGGTGGCCGAATACCGCTTGCTCACTTCACCGGGCGCGAAGCAGTTGGCCGTGCTCGCCAACATCGGCGATGGCGGACCGGCCGAGGTATATCTGCGCGAAGGCAGCGACTGGAAGAAAGTGCTGGGCCACGAAGCCAATGTGCGCAACGCGGCCTGGGTAGGCCAGCGTTTGTTGGTCACGAGCTTCGCCGATGCGCCGCGCGGCAAGCTGCTTGCCATCGATGCGCAAGGCAAGGTCGGCACCTTGGTCCCGCAGCGCGAAGGGGCCGTGCAGGACATCGCGCCGATGGCGGACGGCTTTCTGGTGACGCGCAGCTGGGGTCCGGATTGGTGGGCGGAACAATACGATGTGCATGGCCAGTTCGTGCGCCGCCTGCCGCTTCCGCAACACGGCATCACCATCGAAGGCATCGCCGCGGAGCAAGGCCAGGATCATGCCCTGATCACATATGCCGGCTGGACGCTGCCTGCACGCTGGGCCGATTACGACGCGAAGAACGGCGACCTGCGCACGGTGTTCGACGTAAAACCCGCTGCCGATTACAGCAAGGTGGAGGTGCATCGCATCGATGGCCGCTCCAAGGACGGCACCCGGATTCCGGTCACCGTGCTGGCGATGCCCGGCATCACGCCGAACGGTGCACGGCCGACCATTCTTTACAGCTACGGCGGCTACGACATTCCAATCACGCCGCATTTCATCGGGCCGGAACTGGCGTGGCTGGAACGCGGCGGCGTACTGGCGTTCGCCAATATCCGTGGCGGCAACGAAGACGGCCAGGATTGGCATGCACAAGGCCAGAAGCTGCACAAACAGAACGTGTTCGATGATTTCCATGCTGCCGCACTGGCCTTGTTCGCCACGCACTGGACCGATCGCCGGCACCTGGGGATTCTCGGCGAGAGCAACGGCGGCCTGTTGATGGGCGCGTCGCTGGTGCAGCATCCCGCCGACTATCGTGCGGTGGTGGCGATGGTTGGCATCTACGACGTCATTCGTCACGAAACCCAGTTCACCAATGGCGCCTACAACGTGAGCGAATTCGGCACGGTCAGCGATCCGGCGCAGTTCAAGGCCACGCTGGCGTATTCGCCCTTGCAGAACGTGCAGCCGCACACCGCGTATCCGGCGGTGTTGATGACGACCGGCGCGAATGATCCGCGCGTGGCGCCGTGGCAATCGCGCAAGTTCACCGCGGCGCTGCAGAACGCCACTACTTCGGACCAACCGATTTTGCTGCTGACGCGCATGAATGCGGGGCACGGGATCGGTGCGCCGTTTAGTCAACGGGTGGGCAATACGGCGATCATGTTGACGTTTTTTGCGCAGGAGCTTGGGTTGCCGGCGCATTGATGCTCGCGGTGATCGGCGCCCTCCCCTACTGTCGCAGGGGAGGGAACAGATCCTGGCGCGCATGAAATAAACATCTAAGTGGGCATCACTGACCACGAAACTCGCGTCGATACATGGAAGGCGTCGTATTGAACGCCACGCCGAAATGCTGGCGCATCGACAAGGCCGTCCCAAACCCCGCGTGCTCGGCAATGCGTTCGATCGGTTGATCGGTGGTTTCCAGCATGCGTAGCGCCAGGCTTAGGCGTTGCGACAGCAACCATCGGCCGACGGTAGTGCCGGTGTGTTGCCGGAAATGGCGGGTAAAGCTGCGCCGGCTCATCAACGCGCGCGCTGCGAGCGAATCGAGCGTATGCGTTTGATCGAGATGCCGCGCGGCCCAGTTCAGTGTTTTCGTAAGCGGCGTGTCGGTGGCCTGGGTGAGCACCGGTTGCTCGATGTATTGCGCCTGGCTGCCCTGCCGATGCGGCGGCACCACCAGGGTGCGGGCAATGCGGTTGGTGATCTCGGCGCCGTATTGCCGGCGCACCACATGCAGGCAGCAATCGATGCCGGCGGCGGTGCCGGCCGAGGTGACGACGTTGCCTTGGTCGACGTACAGCACATTCGGGTCGAGCCGCACGTCGGGAAAGCGCTGCTTGAACAGCTCCGTCCAGCGCCAGTGCGTGGTGGCGAGTTTGCCATCGAGCACGCCGGCCTCGGCCAGCACGAAGGCGCCCAGGCAGAGCCCGACCAGGGTGGCGCTGCGCTTGTGCGCGCGTCGCAGCGCGGCGAGCAAAGGTTCGGGAGCGGCTTCGCGCGGGTCGCGCCAGGACGGCACCACGATCACGTCCGCATTCGCCAGTTCGCGCAAGCCGTAGCGCGTGGCAATGCTGAAGCCGTTGGTGGTGCGCAGCTCGCCCGGCTCGGCGGCGCACACGCGCAGCTGGAACAATGGCTCGGCCGCACTTTCGCCAAAGACCGCGCAAGGCACGGAGAGATGGAACGGGCGGATCCGGTCGAAAGCGACGACGGCGACGTTGACGGGTGGCATGGAAGGCACCTCCGCTAGCTTGGCCCGATTCTATCGTTAAATGGCAATCAGGCCACTGCCTGGCGCAAGCAGGCAAGCGGAAGATGGCGTTCACCGGGAGCATGGCTCCCTTCTCCTAAAGGACATGCAGCCATGAACCCGTCCCCGCGCCGCGCACTCGTCGTAATCGACGTCCAGAACGAATACGTCACCGGTGGCCTGCAGATTCAATACCCGCCCGTGAGCAGCTCGCTGCACAACATCGGCCGCGCGATGGATGCAGCACACGCCGCCGGCATTCCGGTGATCGTGATCCAGCAAACGTCGCCCGCCGACGCGCCGCTGTTCGCCGTCGACACGCCGGGTTGGGCATTGCACGACACGGTAGCCACGCGCCCGCACGATCACTATCAACGCAAGCTGCTGCCCAGCGCGTTCGCTGGTACTGACCTCTCCGAATGGCTGGCGCAGCACCACGTCGACACGCTGACGGTGGCGGGCTACATGACGCACAACTGCGACGACACCACCGTCAAGCACGCATTCGATCAAGGCATGCAAGTGGAATTCCTGCACGATGCCTCCGGCACGGTGCCGTATGCCAATCGCGCCGGCTTTGCCAGCGCGGAAGAGATCCATCGCGTCTACAGCGTGGTGCAGCAATCGCGCTTTGCCGCGGTGTTGAGCACCGATGAGTGGCTCGAGTGCGTAGCGACGGGGCGCGTGCCGGAGCGCGATACGATCCATGCCTCGCATCAGCGGGCGCTGGCGTTGCTGGCGGAAGGCGCCGCGGCGTAAGGGCGCCCGCGATGACCATCGTTGACGGGAACAAGGGGCGTCCACCGTGCTGCTACGATGGCGGCCCGGATTCACGCCATGCTGCCTTATGACCCTGCTCCCCACCGTCGAAAACGAAACCGCCGCCAACCCTGTCTACAGCATCATCTGGCTGCATGGCCTGGGCGCCGATGGCAACGACTTCGCACCAATCGTGCCGGAGCTGGTGTCGCCCGAGTGGCCAGCCATCCGTTTCGTGTTTCCGCATGCGCCGGTGCGCCCGGTGACGATCAACAACGGCATGGCGATGCGCGCGTGGTACGACATCTACAGCTTCGAGCCCGGCGCCCCGCAAGATGAAGCAGGCACGCGCGAAGCCGTCCAGCAGGTGGAAGCGCTGATCGCCCGCGAGCACGCACGTGGCGTGCCGAGCGTGCGCATCCTGCTGGCCGGCTTCTCACAGGGCGGTGCGATCGCCTTGGCAGCCGGCTTGCGCCATCCGCAGAAGCTGGCGGGCATCATCGCGCTGTCCACCTATCTGCCGATTGCCGATTCGCTGGCGGCTGAGCGCAGCGCAGCCAACAGCGCGGTACCGATTTTCTGGGGACATGGCACGTTCGATCCGGTGGTGGTGCTGCAGCGGGGCATGGATTCGCGCTCCGCGCTGGAAGCGCTGGGCTACCGGGTGGATTGGCACACCTACCCGATGCCGCACGCGGTGCACCCGCAGGAGACTGCCGACCTGCGCCGCTGGATCGGCGAACGCCTGCGCTGAAAAGCGGCGATCGCTGCGGGCATACTGTGCGTATGCCGGGGAATGCCAACAAACCTTCGTCGCAACCGCATGGTCCGCTGCCGGACTTCTGCAGCCTGCCGGTGATCTCGGCGCTGCTGGTGGTGGGTGCGCTGTGTGTGACGCTGGCCTGGCTGGCGCCGCAGAGCACACGTGGCTGGCGCGGCTACAGCGTGGGCATGCTGTTTGTGGAATGGGTGGGCATGGTGATCGGCGTGGCGCTGTGCAAGTTGCGCCCGTGGCTGCTGCGGCTGCCTGGCCTGCTGCCGTATGCAGGCGTGTGGCTGGTGATGGTGTTGATCGTCACCCTGGGCAGCGTCATGGCACTGTGGATGGACGCCATGCTGGAGATGCAGCTGATTCCCGCGGGGTCGAATACCTTCGTGCGCGACAATGCCTTGATCGCCGCCCTGCTCGGCGCGGCCATGCTGCGCTATTTCTACGTGCTGGCCGAATGGCAGGCGCGCCTGGCCGCGGTGGCGCACGCCCGGGTGGAGGCCTTGCAAGCGCGTATCCGTCCGCATTTTCTGTTCAACAGCATGAACACGGTCGCGGCGCTGGTGCGCGTGGACCCCGAAGCGGCCGAGCGCACGGTGGAAGACCTTTCCGAGCTGTTCCGCGCCGCCTTGGGCCAGGACGATACGCACAGCGGCACGCTGGGAGAGGAACTGCACCTGGTCGACCGCTACCTGGACATCGAGCAGTTGCGCCTGGGCGAACGCTTGCGCGTACGGCGCGAACTGGATGATCTGCCACGGGACGCATCGATGCCGGTGCTGCTGTTGCAGCCATTGGTCGAGAACGCCGTGCGCCACGGCGTGCAGCCGCTGCGCGAAGGCGGCGAGATCGTGCTGCGGGGCACCCGCGAGGGCGGCATGATGCGGATCGAGATCGACAATCCGCTCGCCGCAACGCCGACCACCGGCGGTAGCGGGCATGGCCTGAACAATGTGCGCCAGCGCGTGGCTTATCATTTCGGGCCACGCGCCAGCCTGGAAGCAGGGCCGCAAGAGCATCGATTTGTGGTGAAGCTGCATTTGCCGATTGAGATACATCGTGATGCGCGTACTGATCGTTGACGACGAACCGCTGGCACGGGCGCGGCTGGACGCCTTGCTGAAAGAGTGCGCGGACGTGGAGGTGGTCGGCAGCGTGGGCGACGGCGAAACGGCGCTGGCGGCGATTTCCGAAAAACAGCCGGACCTGCTGCTGCTGGACATCAATATGCCGGGCCTGGACGGTAAAACGCTGGCCGCGCGGCTGGCCCATCGCTTGCGTCCGCAAGTGGTGTTCTGCACGGCTTACGAGGCGCACGCGGTGCATGCGTTCGACTTGGGCGCAGCCGACTACCTATTGAAGCCCGTGCGCGTAGAACGGCTGCGCGATGCGCTCCGGCGCGTGCGCCAGCGGTTGGAATCGCAGCCGCGCGAGCCGGTGGGCTGGCTGCATGCGCGCGTGCGCGGCGAGCCTGTTCGCATTGCGCTGGATGACGTGATCTGCCTGGTGGCGGAAGAAAAATACGTGGTGGCGCATCGCGCGGGCGACCAGTTGCTGCTCGATGATTCGCTGCGCCAGCTGGAAGAAACCTACCCGGAGCATTTGATTCGCCTGCATCGCAACTGCCTGGTGCCGGCCAATCGCCTGATCGGCTTGAAGACGCTGACCGATGGGCGCGTGCTGGCGCGGCTGGCTGGGACGGAGTTCAGTCCGGAAGTCAGCCGCCGTAATCTCCCTACCCTGCGCAAGCTGCTGCGCGTCGGTTGAGATGGCGAAGGCTGCTTCGCGCAGCCAGGTGAGTGCGCGACAATGACCGCAGCCGTCGTTCTCGGAGCTGTCATGTCGCCTTCACTGTTACGCATTGCCACCCGCAAGAGCGCGCTTGCCTTGTGGCAGGCCGAACACGTGGCAAGCCTGCTGCGCGCGGCGCATGCGGGCCTGCGGGTGGAGTTGGTGCCGTTGACCACGCGTGGCGACGAGATCCTGGACAAGCCGCTGGCGACGATCGGCGGCAAGGGTTTGTTCCTCAAGGAACTGGAAGTGGCGATGCTGGAAGGCCGCGCCGACCTGGCCGTGCATTCGCTCAAGGACGTGCCGGCGGAACTGGAACCAGGTTTTGCCTTGCCCGCCATCCTTCCGCGCGCGGATGCGGCGGATGCCTTCGTCAGCAATCGCTACGCCGATGTCACCGCGCTTCCGCCCGGCGCACGCGTCGGCACCTCATCGCTGCGCCGCCAGGCGCAATTGCGCGCCGTACGACCCGATCTGGAACTGCTCGACCTGCGTGGCAACGTCGGCACACGGCTGCAAAAACTGGATGCCGGCCATTACGATGCGATCATTCTCGCCTGCGCCGGCCTGGAGCGCCTCGGCTTGCACGAGCGCATCCGCAGCCGCATGAGCGCACCCAACTGGCTGCCCGCACCCGGACAGGCGGCGATCGCGATCGAAGCGCGCGCGGATCAAGCCGACGTACTGGAAACGCTCGCCGTGTTGGATGACGCCGACACCCGCTTGGCGGTGACCGCCGAGCGTGCCATGAATCAGGCGTTGGGCGGAAGCTGCACGGTGCCGGTTGGTGCGTGGTGCACGGTGACCGAGCGTGGTTTGCATTTGCGTGGCATGGTGGGGGATGTGGCGAGTGGGCGGTTGTTGTTGGCGGAAGCAACGGGCAGCTGTGGCGAAGCGGCAGAACTTGGCGCCCGTGTTGCGCAAGCATTGTTTGCGCAGGGTGCTGCGGCTTTGCTTTGCTAAAAAGAGGGCGGGCCCAAGGCCCGCCCTTTACTACTCGCCAACCAGCCAAAGCTAGAATTTCTGGTTGTAGCGCAAGTAGAGGAAGCGACCGTAATCGTAGGAAGGGTTGAATACAAATCCGCTATTACCAATGGTGTTACTAGAGGCCGTGTAAAAAAGCGGCCCAACACGATTGAAGATGTTGTTGACCCCTAGCGAGATAGTGCCCTTCCATGGCGCGGTCCAACGCACCTGCAGGTCATTGAAGGCGATGGCGCCGACTTTACGCATGGGTGTGATACCCACTCCAGGCGAGTAGTAGTCAGGCAGATTGCATAGCGGCGTGCCGATGATGTAGCCCGCGCAGCTTTCCTTCAAACCCGAGTAGTAACGAACCGTCCAGGTAGCGCCAAAGTTTCCGTTGCTCCAATCGAGCGAACTGGTATCCCGGATTCGCCAATTGGAGTAGATGCCATTGCCGTACTCGATCGGATAGTCGCCCCCCTGATCAATGGTGTACTTGGACACGTAATTGGCGTCGGTGCTGAAGTTGAATTTGCCTATGGGCGTATTGAAACGATAGTTGATGCCGAAGTCGTACCCTTCCGTTTTCAATGCGCCACGGTTGGTCATGAGGTACAGCAAACCCTCAACCTGATGCGTGATCGGATTTCGTGTGAATTGGCCACATGCCGGCTCTATGCT
>NZ_DATJMN010000342.1:0-10255 GCF_035508675.1 Dyella sp. | reverse complement strand
AGTTGGCGCAACGCGTAGTGGTTTTGCGCCGGCACCTCGCGTATGCCGTCCGCCGCGGCGTTGTTCATGCGTTGCAGCGGGCCTTCAATGCCAATGCTGACGTTGCTACGTCAGTCCCCCACGGATTCCCCGTTTGTGTTTCCTTGTCGATCTACTTGCCGGCGCACCAAAAATTTGAAAGTGCAAAGCCAGCCCATCCATTTATTTCGATTGGAATGCGAGCAACCACAAAATGGCGCCTTGAGCAGGAGCGCCGGTCCAGCTGACGTTGTAAGTACCCGCGGCAACGACCTGCTTGTACGCCACCGCACATTGCACGCCGCTGTTGTCGGGAAGCTTCAGAAAACTGTCGATGACGACAAACCCATTATTGGGTACTGCCGTCATGCGCTTGATGCCGCCATCGCCCCACCACACGGCAATCAGGGTTGCCGGACCGGTGGTGGTCACACTCGCGCTGGTCATCACCAGGCCGGTGGGTGCGTAGTTCTGGCTTACATCTTGCAGGACACCTGCATGAGTGATTTCGACAAACGGTACGGAGATTTCGCCGGCCGCATCGCCGTTCTTGGCGAAGCTGACGGTGTGGCCGGGGCCGCCTTTGGCGTCCAGCGCCAGATAGGCTTTGACGTTGAAGCGGTCGCCGTAGCCATTGCCGAACGGAACATCGTTGCCCAATTGTTTCCAGCGGTTGCCGTAGCTGTCTTGCGGGCTGGAATCGTTGCTGGAATAGCCGCCGTTGAAAACGATCAAGGAGCTGTCACGGTGCTGTGTTGTGATCGGGCGGGTGACGACCGGGCTGGTTCCAAGCCCCTCGGATTGCGTTTGCAGCGTATGGGCGCCCAGGGCGGGTAACGCGGTTGCCGCGGCCTGGGCCAGGGGGGTGCCGGAAGCCGCAAGCAGAAGCGCGGCGACCGAAGTCCCGCGGCAACAAGCGGCAACGTAATCCCGACAGCCCTGCATGGCACACCCCCTACCTGTGTCCGATTTTGAGAACTGTATCACACTAAGTCAAGCGCAAAATGTGCTTGCGAAGGGCGCATTCCTGCGCGAGGCTAGCGCTGTCCCATCCTGGCCGCCCGAGCGGCCAGGCGTATGCGGGACACCACCATGCACAGGGGAAAGGGCGTGGCTAACGAGATCGATTTTCTCGAGCTGTACCGGCAGCTGCGGGTAAGCCCGGACTGCGACCTGCAGACGTTCAAGCAGGCTTATCGCCGCCGCGTATCCACGCTGCATCCGGATCGCAAACTTCACGGCTATTCCGACTCGCGCAGCGCGCAGCGTTTGCAACAGCTCAACGTGCAATACGATGCAGCGATCGAATTCCAGCGGATTCATGGGCGCCTTCCCGGTGCGCCAGCGCCGGCCCGAGCCGCTTCTGCGCCGGCCGGTTTCAATCCGCCGCCACGTTCGCCGTCTTCGGCGCTACCGCGCGCACGGCGCCGCTCGAACGTGAGGTGGCTGATCCCGATTGCGCTGGCCGCCATCGTGATTCTGTTTTGGGGCGTATCCAGCGTGGCGCCACCATCGAATGTAAGCGGCGAAAACGCTGCCGGTGACAACGACGCCAGCTCGGCAGAAGCCCCGGCAGCGCCGATGCTGAGCTTGGGCATGTCGCCGGAAAACGTGCGCGCCATCGAAGGCAATCCTGTCGCGATTCGGGATGATCTGTGGGAATACGGACCATCGTGGGTACGGTTCGACCATGGCACGGTGGTCGATTGGTATAGCTCGCCGTTGCATTCGCTGAAGACGGCGCGGATGAGGCCTTCCAGCGCGCGCAATTGAATAGTTCGTTCAATGCGCCACGGGGTAGGTTGGGATGAACGCATGTGAACCCCAACATCGCCATATACATGCCGCGCGACGTTGGAGTTCGCGTGCGCTCACTCCAATCCGCATGTCAACGCGCACCGCGATGGAACAGCACCACTTCCACCGTCTCGATCAGGATCAACATGTCCAGCAGCAAATTGTGATTCTTGACGTAAAACAGGTCGTATTTGAGTTTTTCCGCCGCATCCTCTTCCGACGCGCCGTACGGATAGCTCAATTGCGCCCAGCCGGCCAGGCCTGGTTTCAGGCAATGGCGCAAGCTGTAGAAAGGAATCTTGGTGGCCAGGTCCGCAACGAACTGCGGACGCTCGGGGCGCGGGCCGACGATGCTCATGTCGCTCTTGAGCACGTTCCATAGCTGCGGCAATTCATCGAAGCGCAGCTTGCGGCAAACCCGGCCCACGCGTGTGACGCGATCGTCGTGCTTGCTGGCCCAGCGCGCCACGCCGTCGCGTTCGGCATCGGTGCGCATGCTGCGGAACTTGAGCAGCCAGAATGTCTTGCCGTCTTCGCCGACGCGTTCCTGCCGATACAGGATGGGTTGGCCGGGTCCGGACTCCAGCCGAATCGCCAGCGCCACCGCCACCATCAACGGCCAGCACAGCAACAGCAGCACGCTTGCCGCCAGCACGTCAAAGCAGCGCTTGCTCAGCCGGCGCACCGGCGTGGCGTTGAAACCATGCGAAAAGACCAGCCACGACGGCTCCAGCCACGACAATTGCACGCGGCCGGATTCGCGCTCGAAGAAGGTGGTGAGGTCGGTGATCATCACACCGGCCTGCCGGCATTGCAGCAAGCCATCCATCGGCAGCCTGCCGCGGCGATCGTCGACGCCTACCACGATCTCGTTGATCTGTTCGCGCCTGACCAGATCGGGCAAGGGGGCGTCCAGGGCAAGCACGTGCTCCGCCGGAATGGCCAGTTCTTCGCCGGGGCAGGGCAGATAGCCGACGATCGTAAAACCGCGCCGGTCCGAGCGCCGGCGCATGCGGTTGTGGATCTGCGCGGCACGGTGGCCGGTGCCCAGGATCAGCACGCGCGGCTTGAGCGAGTCGATATCGACCACGCGCATGAACAGCAGGCGAAACATCATCACCGCCACAAAGCCGATCACCAGCGCAATGCCCAGCACGCCACGGCCGACATAGGCCTGCGGCACGGCGTAATAACCGATGACCAGCAAAAGGCCGCCTATGACGAAGGCGACGGCTTGCCTTGCCAAGGCGCCCTGCCAAGTGGTGCGCAAATGCGTGCGATATTCGCCGAGCGCGGCCATACCGAGCAAAATCACCGCGGCGAAAATAAAAGACCGCAGCAGCAAATGATGCGAAACATAGAGCCGGTCTTCCGGATTGCCGATATAGCGAATATGCATCGCCACGTGCAATGAACCCGCAAGCAGCAGCAATTCGGCGATGCCGAACAACAGCAGCCAGCGCACCGTTTGACGTCGCAGAAAATGAAACATGCAGGTATTCCCCCAGTGCCATGTCCCTATAAGCGAACTTGAAAGTACGCTCTTTTTTTTGTGGTGTCGATGGCCTTTTGGGCTTGTCCACCAATGGCCGGCGGCACAGGCATGCAAGGTGTTACATGGCTGATACACACTTGCGGTATTACATTAAATGTAATGGCACTAACTTAAGCGTGTATCTCGACGCTTGTAGTGATGTGCCTCCTCCTCTACTTCGCACTTGATTAGCGTCGAGTCTCAGTAACCCCTCATTGTCGCCGGCGAAGGCCGGGGGCCAGCGCCTTTCGGGCGCCTCAACGTCACTGGGTCACGGTGTGGCCCGCTTCGCTGTTGTAAACGGCACTTCTATCAATTGCCCGCTACTCGTCCAACAGCGTGACAAGTCGGTACAACCTGATACTCGCCACGCTAATCAAGTACTTCGCAGGGGATGGGGCGAATCCCGGCA
Source organism: Dyella sp. (assembly GCF_035508675.1). GTDB lineage: Bacteria > Pseudomonadota > Gammaproteobacteria > Xanthomonadales > Rhodanobacteraceae > Dyella_B. The sequence continues at coordinate 6,494 of NZ_DATJMN010000342.1, read as the reverse complement.
AGCCATGGAGCAATGACGCTTAAGTTAGCGCCATTAACCTTAAAAGCGGTCCACCGGCAGTCATGCCGGATCGAACTTTTACACCGCCTCGGAAAGCGCCGCCGTACGCATCGACGCATACAGCCGGTCGGCAAGCCGCAGGCCGAGCGCCACCACTGTAAAGGTCGGGAATGCCCAGCCGCCGGTGGGAAATACCGAGCTTCCCGCCACGTGCAGGTTGTCGATGCCGTGCACGCGGCAGTGCCGGTCCACCACGCCTTGCCGCGGATCGTCGGACATGCGCGTGGTGCCCAGGTGATGCGCGGTGGTGTGCACCTGGGCCGGTACATCATCGTCGTCGCTCAGCCACGCGGCAGGCCGGTACGTTCCGCCGCAGGCGCGGGCAAGCTCGGCGCCGAACAGCGCTGCAGCGGTACGGTAGGTGCGGCGGTCGAGCGCGGTAAGCCGCCAGTCGACGCAGACTTTCCGCAAACCCAGGATGTCGCGTTCGTCGGCGAGTGTGATGCGGCTGTCGCGATTGGGTGTCTGCTCGAAATAGCCGATCAGTTCAACCCGGTTGCTGCGCACGGTGGGTTTGTCGCGCAGCTTGTGCACAAACGCCCTGGCGATGTCCGTCGAACCCAGCCCGACCCGCAGCGCCAATTTCGCAAGGTTGGTGCTGCGTTCGCGCGCGTCGTCATCGGTGGAAGGGCCATTTTTCAGCGCGGCGCACAAGCGTGCTTCCAGCACCGCGTTTTCGTCCTGCACGGCAGGGCGCAGCGCGGCGCGGAAATCGCGCAGGGAACGAATGCCCGGTGGCACGGCCTCTTCCACGGCGAACGGATGCACGCGCCCGTTCAAGATGCGATGCGCTTGTTGAAACGCATGCGACAAGCCGATTTCCGGCGACGCCGGCGTCACGCCCTTGCCGGCGTTGCGATCGTACGGGCGCGTAAGCCGTTCCGGCGTGTCGGTGAGGACGGTACCCATGCTGCCGCACGGATGGTCCATGAAGTAACGGCCGACAAGGTCATGCTGGTTGCCCAGCCCGCGCGGCAAGACGGCATCGGAAAGCAGCAGCATGCGCGCATTTTCGATGCCGCCGCAGGCAAGCACATAGTGTTGCGCCCGAACCATGCCCCTGCGTCCGTCGATGGCGCCGATGCGTGCATGGCGAACCGAGCTGCCATCGGCGGATGCATGCAGTTCCAGCAGGTTGGCATGCAGTACCACCGTGATGTTCGGCGCGTTTTCGAGTTCGGTGCGATAAGCCTTGCCGAACAGGATCGGGCTGCGTGCGAATACGTAATTGACCAGCTTGTCGGCGTCGAAGGGAATCGGATTGCGCGCGAGCGGGGCGAGGAAAGAACCGTCGGCAAAGTCGTATGCATTGATCTGGCAGTAGTCGCGTGCGCGTTCGTAATAAGTACGCAGCTCGTCGTAGCGGATAGGCCAGCCGCTGTGCGGCACCCAATCGCGTTCGGCCAGATCGTGCGCGCCCAACGGAATACAGCCGCCGCCCCACAAATTGCAGCTTCCGCCAAACACGCGCATGCGCGACGTACCGGCATCAAGGGGTGGGGTGCCGATCGACAGGCCTTCGTACAAGGCCTGGCTTTGCTCTTCGCCGAGCGCGCCCCCACCTTCGATGACGCATACGGTGATCGGTGTGCCGATGAAGCGCCGCGCCATCGCAATGCCGGCAGCGCCGGCGCCGATGATGCACAGGTCGGCATCAAGGCCGGCCGCGGTCGAACTATCCAGATAGTCGATGATCACTTCGCCCCCAGATGCTCACGTTGCGCGCGCATACCACTGCGAGCTGCAAGCTACTCGCGATAGTAGTCCCTATACCAGCTTACGAAGTTGGCGATGCCCGTGGCTACGGAAATTTTTGGCGCATAGCCGACGGACTGTATCAATTCTGTTACATCTGCTTCGGTATCGGGCACGTCGCCGGCTTGCAAGGGCAGCATTTCCATCCGTGCCTTGCGGCCCAGGCATTGCTCCAGCACTTCGATGTAACGAAGCAATTCAACCGGTTGTTGGTTGCCGATGTTGTACAGCCGGTAGGGCGCTACGCCGCTGCTGGCCGGGTCGGGCTCAGCGCTGTTCCATTCGGCGTTTGTCCCGGGCACGCGGTCCAGGGTGCGGATGACGCCTTCGACGACGTCGTCCACGTAGGTGAAGCTGCGCTTGTGCCGACCGTGGTTGAAGACCTTGATCGGCTCGCCGGCCAGGATGGCCTTGGTGAACAGGAACAGCGCCATGTCCGGGCGGCCCCACGGGCCGTACACGGTGAAAAAGCGCAAGCCGGTACTGGGAATGCCGTAGAGATGCGCATGGCTGTGCGCCATCTGCTCGTTGGCCTTTTTGGTGGCGGCGTAGAGCGTAAGCGGATGCTCCGCGGACCGGTGCTCGGAAAACGGCATGTCGGTGTTGGCGCCGTAGACCGAACTGGTGGATGCGAACACCAGGTGTTCCACGGGATGCTGCCGGCAGCCTTCTAGAATGTGCAAGAAGCCGGTGACGTTGCTGGCGACATACACATGCGGGTTTTCCGCCGCATAGCGCACGCCCGCCTGTGCCGCCAGGTTGATCACACGCTGCGGCTTGTGCGTGGCGAAGGCGTTCTCCACCGCGGCGCGGTCGGCAAGATCGGCATGGATGTGCGAATAGCGCGGGTGTTCGATGAAGCGCGCCAGGCGCGCCTTTTTCAGGCGGACGTCGTAGTAATCGTTGAGGCTGTCGAAGCCGATGACCTCGTCGCCGCGTTCAAGCAGCTTGAGCGCGACATGCGAACCGATGAACCCGGCGGTGCCGGTAACGAGTACTTTCATGGCGTGACATCCTGTTTAGACCAATGCAATAACTTGAAGGCATTTCTATACATGCACTCAGGCCAAGCGAGCATCTAAATCACCGCGAGGTATGACTCCCTCCCCTGCGAAGTAGGGGAGGGCTGGGGTGGGGTTGTTCGAGCTTGCAGCATGAGTTGAACCGTGTCGCGAGGTTGCTTCACCCCACCCCAACCCTCCCCTACTACACGTAGGGGAGGGGGAAGATCCCGCTAAAGCCGCCCATCCACCGCTTCGCGCGGCAACACGTATTTCACGTCATAGATCACCGAGGACGGCTTGCCGAACGCGCGTATGCCTTCCGCGCCCATCGCGACGAACTGCCGGTGCCCGACCGCGATGATCACTGCGTCGTAGTCGCCAGGTTGGGGTTGCGCCACGGGCGTGATCGCGTATTCGTGTTCGGCTTCGGCGGCGCTGATCCATGGGTCGTGGACGTCGACGTCGGCGTTGTAACCGCGAAGCGCTTTCAGGATGTCCACCACGCGTGTATTGCGCAGGTCAGGGCAGTTTTCCTTGAACGCCAAGCCCAGCAGCAGGATACGAGCGTTCACCGGATTGATGCCTTTGCGCACCATCAAGCGGATCACTTCGCTGGCGACGTAGGGACCCATGCCATCGTTGGTGCGCCGCCCCGCCAGGATCACGTCCGGATGGTGGCCGACTTCCTGCGCCTTGTGCGTGAGGTAATACGGATCGACGCTGATGCAATGGCCGCCGACCAGGCCCGGGCGAAAGGGCAGGAAGTTCCACTTGGTGCCGGCCGCCTGCAGCACTTCGAGCGTGTCGATGCCAAGCTTGTTGAATAGGATCGCCAGGTCGTTGACCAGCGCGATATTGAGATCGCGCTGGGTGTTTTCGATCACCTTGGCCGCCTCGGCCACCTTCAGCGAACTTACCTTGTGGGTGCCGGCGGTGATCACCGAGCCGTACAGGCGGTCCACGAAATCCGCTACCTCAGGCGTGGAACCGGACGTGACCTTGAGAATGCTGGTGACGCGATGCTGCTTGTCGCCGGGATTGATGCGCTCGGGACTGTAGCCGGCGAAGAAGTCGCGGTTGTAGACCAGGCCCGAGACTTTTTCCAGGATCGGAATGCAGACTTCTTCGGTGCAACCCGGATACACGGTCGATTCGTAGATCACCACGTCGCCGGCCGCCAACACTTTGCCCAGGGCTTCGCTCGCCTTGACCAGGGGCGTGAGATCGGGGCGCTTGGCATTGTCGATCGGCGTCGGCACGGTAACGATATACGTGTTGCGGTCCGCTAGATCGGCCAAGTCCGCACTGAAACGCAGCCGCGTGGCGCTGGCCAGTTCGGCGGCATCCACCTCCAGCGTGCTGTCGCGGCCGGCGCGCAATTCGTCGATACGCTCGCGCTTGATGTCGAAACCGACCGTGTCGTAGTGCTTGCCGAATTCCACGGCCAGCGGAAGACCCACATAACCGAGTCCGATGATGGCGAGCTTGGTGTTCTCCAGATTCCGCATACGCGCTTCCTGTCGTGGGTGCTTCCGGTACGAATGGATCGGCTGGCAGACCCGCGCAGTTGACACCAGTGGCGAGGCGCTCGCAACTGTGCCGTGCAAGGTGCCGGTTTGTTCGCTGGGTTGCGCTGCGCAAAATTTTCGGCAATTCAACAGTTAAGATCGATGGCGCTGATTCAAGCGCGTGCCTGAGTTGTCGTCTCAGGGAAGGGGGCGGCGTGGACAAGGGATGACAGCGATTACGCATTGCGCGGCGACGCCGATCTGTCCCGAGGTGAACCGAAGGCCGCGATAGCCGATTTGGACGAAGCGATCCGCATGGCGCCCGATCAAGCCGCTTATTATGCGGCCCGCGCGCGCGCCCATCTGGCGAACAAGGAGTCGGATGCGGCACGCCCTGATCTGGGCAAATCGCTGAGCCTGGATCCGAAGAACGTCGACACTTTGCTGCTGCGCGCCGAATTTCGGTTCAGTCGCAAAGACCGCGACGGTGCCTTGGCCGATGTGAAGGCGGCAAGCAGCTTGGCCCCGGCCGGATCGTCGCAAGCCAGTTTGATTGCCGACTTTTACCTCCGGCTCGATCAACCCGCGGCGGCGCTCCCCCTGCTCGACGACTGGATTCGCTTGCACAGCGCCGACGCCAGGCTTGGCGCCGCACTCGACGAGCGCTGCTGGGCGCGCGCCCTCAGCAACCAGATGCTGGACGACGCCGAGAAGGATTGCCGCCAGGCGATCAGGCGCGATGGCGACAACCCGGCCTATCTCGACAGTCTCGGCTTGGTGGAGTTGCGATTGGGACATTATCCCGAAGCGATCAAGGCCTACGAGCGGGCCGTCGCGCAGGCGCCGCGTTCGGCGTGGCCACGCTACGGACTGGGCTTGGCGAAACTGCGCAGCGGCCAGACGGACGCGGGCCGTGCCGATCTGGCGGCTGCGCGCAAGCTCGAGCCAGGCATCGAGGCGCGTGCTGCAAGGTATGGATTGACCGCCTCGGGATCGTAGCGGGCGATGGCCACCCCTAGTGTTGCGTCGCCAGCTCGACACTGCGCGGCGCAGCCAATCCGCCGTAGTGCGTGTCGATGTGGCGAAGCAAGCGCAAGGCTTGTTCCGTCTTGCCGTTTTGCATCCACTGCTGCGCTTGATCGAGCTGCGCGTTCAGCGCTTGCGCCAGGCGGCTACGGCAAGCCTTAAGCTTGTCCGGTGCTTGCGGGTGATGCTGTTCAAGCACGACCAGCGCATGTTCCAGCGCCGGTGGCTCGGCCAGTTCATGGCCGAGCCACGGCATGGTGACGGTCTCGACATCGGTGATGCACCACTCGGGCAGGGAATGGCGGCTCTGGCTATCCATATCCAGATGAAAGCGATCCTGTTCGCCGGTGAGATAGACCAGCCGGCTGGAAGTCTGGAACTGCTCCAGCAGGGGCTTGGGCGGCGGTGGAATAACGTCGCCGATCGCATCGCTGCCGGCATCGAGCAAGGCGCCATGGAACAGATCCGGATAGCCCAGCGCCAGGCGCATCGCCATGCGTGAGCCGCCGGAGAAACCGCTCACATACACCCGTTGCGGATCGACGTGGTAAAGCGCCATCACATTGGTGGCGGCAAGCACAGCGAGCGCCGCGCGCTGGTCGAACGCACTGGCGTCATTACCGGAGTGCGCTGCGGTAACCAGGATGATACCGCGTCGTTCCAGCACGCCCACCCAGCGCGGCGGCACTTCGGCCTGATCCCATGGCGGTATGAAAACCAGCAGCGCATAGCCGTTCGGCGGTTCCCTCGCCGGCACGTACATTGCAAAGCGTTCCTGCTTGAGCGAAAGGGTTTGCTTGCTCTCGCCATGCACTTGCACGCGCATGGCTTCGAAGGGACTCAACAGGCGGCGGGCAAGTTCGTCGCTGCTGGCCAGCGTGCTGTCATGCGAAAACACCACGTCTTTGAGCAAGCCCGTGGTGGTGGCTGCAGCCGAGCAGGGCAGTAGAAGAATAAGGGCTAGCGCGAAGGCGGGCCGATTCATGGGGGCAGGCTAGCATGCGCGGCGGCGGGCGCGCTGTTCCCTCCCCTACTTGCAGGGGAGGGCTAGGGTCAGTGCTCCGAACTTAAGGGCCATCTATCGCCGGGAACTCTAATTCGTCATTCCGGCGTTCGCCGGAATGACGGGCTTGGATTTCTG
>NZ_DATJMN010000341.1:0-12877 GCF_035508675.1 Dyella sp. | reverse complement strand
TACCTTGCGCGCGAACAGCATGTTTTCGCGTTCGGCAGCAAAATACTTATCGCAGGTAAAACCTGTCTTGTCGTGTTTTTCGTCGATGTCGGCGGCAGTTTCCGGCAGGTTGATGCCTTCCACGCGCCCGTCAAACGCCTTGGCAAGCGCTTGCAACAACTGCTGGTAGCGCTGGCGTACCTGCGGGTTCCATTGCTGGCTTACCCAGCCCTGCGCCTGCGGCACGCCCTCGCCCGGGCGATCGAGCTGCGCAACCAGGCCGCCACGGTAGGCAGGTTCGGTAAGCAGGTAATCGGGAACGTAACGCGCCTCCTTGCTGAAGAAGCGATCCTGGATCTGGATGAACAACGCTTTGTGGAGCGCCGTGGCACGCGTGAGATCGCGTTCTATCTGCGAAAAGTCGTAGCGGCCCTTTTGCGGCTCCAATTGCCGCCAGGTGTAGATGATCTGCGCGCCGTCGATATCCGGCCGCTGCAGCAGGGACGCATGACTATCGAGGTCGTCCCGCCCCAGAAACAGGAAATTCCTGACTTCGCCCGCATGCGCGGCAAAGGACGTCGACAGCGCTGCCAGCGCCAGCAGGAAAACCGTCAACTTGCCCACGCGTTTCATCCTCTGCCTGCACGGATGATGGAGTCTAAAACGCGGGCAATGGTTTCACTGCAGGGCTGCGCCGAAGAACCAGCAGGCATGCGCCGCGCGGCAGGAAGACATCCAGCCTAGGAGGAAGCCGGCTTGGCGAGCGCGAGGCCGTAATCGCAAAAAACGTCATCGCGTTGCCAGCCAAGCGATTCATACAAGGCCTGCGCCGATGCGTTGTTCTGCTCGGTTTGCAACCACAAACGCGCAGCGCCAAGTGCCCGCGCATGCTCGGCCGCGGCACTGAGCAGGGCGCTGGCCACGCCTTGCCTGCGTGCAGACGGCGCCACGAACAGATCATTCAGCAGATAGATACGCGCCGTGCTCACCGATGAAAACAAGGGATACAGCTGCACGAAGCCAAGGCCCGCGCCCTGCTCGTCGTACGCCAGCAGAATGATCGATTCCAGATGCGCAAAACGCTCCGCCAGAAAGGCGCGTGCGCGCGCCGGATCGGCCGCCTGCCGATAGAACTGCCGATAACCGTCGAACAGCGGCACCAGCGTATCGAGATCGTAAATGCTCGCCAGCCGAACCTGAAAGCGCATGGGAACTCCAATGACAATGCAGTGACGGCACGCGCCACCGCCTTCACGCGCGATGGTACGGATGCCCGGCCAGCAAGGTGGTGGCGCGGTAAAGCTGCTCCACCAGCACCAGCCGGACCAGCATATGCGGGAGCGTGAGCGGTCCCAATGACCACTTTTGATCGGCGCGGGCCAACACTTCCGGCGCGTGGCCGTCAGGGCCGCCGATCAGGAAGGCCAGGTCGCGGCCGGCCATGCGCCATTTCGCCAGCTGTTCAGCCAGTTCTTCGCTGGACCAGGTCTTGCCACGGCCATCGAGTGCAATCACATGGATATCGCGTGGCAAGGCGGCGAGGATGGCGGCGCCTTCGTCCTGAACCGCGCGCGCATCGTCGCGGCCTTTGCCGCGTGCGCCAGGCTTCAGTTCGATCAATTCGAGGGGCAAATCGTGGGACAGCCGTTTGCGGTATTCGGCAAACCCTTCTGCAACCCATGCAGGCATGCGTTCGCCGATGGCGATCAGGCGGGCACGCATGCCAGTGAGCCTGCCCCATGCCCTCGCGTAGCCCGCGTTGTTTTTGAGAGGTCGTCAGGTGGTAGTGCGCGGTGCAGCGCCAGACTGGCCGTCTGGTCAAACCGCGCGCTGCCGCCTGGCGGCCTCTCAAAAACAACCCTACGGGCCGGGTCTGTTTGCCCGCATGCCTGCGTCATCACTCTGTTGTGTATCGACATACACGCCCTCGTTCTTCCTTGGCCTGCGCGCAAACAGATCCCGGCGCGGGCCACGCGAGGACATGGGGCAGGCTCATTAACTTAGCCCGTGGCCAGGGCAGCTTCGCCCTCGGCGTCGCGGTCACCCACGGTCCACAGGCGCTCCAGGCCGTAGAACTCGCGAATGCGCGGCAGCATCACGTGCACGATGACGTCGCCCAGATCCACCAGCACCCACTCGGCTTCCTGCTCGCCTTCGACACCCAGCGGCATCACGCCCGCCTGCTTGGCGAACTTGACGACTTCGTCGGCGATGGATTTCACGTGGCGTGCCGAGGTGCCGGAAGCAATCACGAGCAGGTCGGCGATGGAGGTTTTGCCGCGTACATCGATTTCCCTGATGTCCTTGGCCTTGAGATCCTCAAGGGCGGCGATGACGGTCTTGCGCAGGGCGGCCGTGTTGACGGCCTTGGTATGGCGGATGGTGGTCAAGACTTGGGGCCTCTTCGGCGTTTCGGCAGCGCAGAATCGCGCAAGCGCAGTATATCCGCCTTGCCAGGATGGGACGTCAAGCGCTTTCTACGGCCGAGTGCGTGCCCTGGACAGCAAGCGCCCGCCCATCGCCGCATTCACGCCCACCACGATGACCACCGCCAGCGCATGCATCAGCAGATCCGACGCGCTGGCATCAAAGTTATGGAAGATCTCCAGCAGGCTGGCCGAGGCCGCGGCGCTGGCCAGTCCCACCAGCACCGCCGTAAGGACCGGGCGCAACGGACAGGCACGCCGAAGCAGCCAGATCATCAGCACCGACAGCGGGATCGAATAGCTGATGATGAACACCAGGCAGTCATTGGCGCCGTGCAGATCCATGACCGGCATGCCCGGAATGTGGGCTTGCAGGCAGCCCAGTCCGCTGGCGCCGATCCAGAGCAGTGCACTGGGCACCGGTAGCCATGCCCACGCCAGCGGGCGCCCGGGTACCGCCAGCACGAACGAAGCCAGCGCCGCGGTGATAGTGGTGAGCACCGCGCCGCAGGCCGCTACGCCCAGATCGGGCTCCACCACCCAGCGATGCAACATGGTGCGTGCGCCGTGATGCATCAGCAGCACCGCTGCGACCATCGCCACCACCAGCAGCCAGCCGAGCGCACGCCGCCAAGGCGGCAGCAGGCGCCGCACCGGCGTCAGCTCCGCACCGAGCGCGTGGATCAAGGCTTCGTGGCGTGCTACATCAGACATGACGGCTCAGGATTCTCCATGCAAGCGATTGCGCAGCGTTTTCAGTGCGCGATGCAAATTCACTTTCAATGCGCCGGTGTTGCGCCCGGTCTGCACGGCAGCCTCGGCCAGCGAACGCTCCTTCAAGCCGAGCTGTTCCACCGCCTCGCGCTGCCCCGGCGGCAGGGTGTCGATGGCCTTGCGCAGGCGCTGCGCCTCTTGATGGCGCTCGGCGCCGGCACTGGCATCCTCGCGATCGGCATGCGTGTCGAAGGCGAACTCATCGTGCACCTCGCGGTGCTCGCGACGCCCATGGCTGCGCAGCACATCGATGGCGCGGCGCGCGGCGATGGCCGACAGCCATGCATCGTAGGAACGCGTCGGATCGAAGGTATGCCGCACGCGATGCACGGTGAGCAGGGTTTCCTGCACGACGTCATCCAGCGCATCCACTGCTACGCCCTGCCTTCTAGCCACGGCACGGATCAGCGCCACCGAATCGCCCAGCACGCGCGTATAAGCGCGCTGGTCGCCCGCTTGCCCGGCGGCCATCCATGCTGCCCGTTGCCGGTCAGCCTGTTCGCTCGCACTTGGGGTTTCGGTAGGCACGGCTTTGTCGCTATCCAGCCTCCTCGGCGAAGGCTGGCGTAGTAAGACCGATGGGCCTTCAAAGGTCAAGGATGAGGTCGCTGACATGGCCTGCAAGCAATCGGGTTACATCAGCCATTCGCGCGTGATGACGCTTTGGTTACCTGCTCGCGCGCCCGCACTACGCCTGGCCCCTTCAGTCCCGGCAGGCTGCCGGCACCGATGTAACCCAGATACCCGCGCAACGAATAACCCCACAGAACAAGACACACGAGCACGACATGCTTCTACTGATCCTTGCTTTCTTCGGCGGCATCGTCACCATCCTCAGCCCTTGCATCCTGCCCGTGCTGCCGTTCGTGTTTGCACGCGCGGATCGGCCGTTCGCACGCAATGGTTTGCCGATGTTGATCGCCATGGCTGTCACGTTCGCCCTGGTCGCCACGCTGGCGGCAGTGGGCGGCGGTTGGGCCGTGCACGCGAACCAGTACGGGCGCTACGTCGCACTGGTCGTGCTGGCGGTGCTCGGCTTGAGCTTGCTGCTGCCGCGCGTTGCCGAATGGATCAGCCATCCATTCGTGACCCTCGGCAACCGGCTGACCCAAAAAGCGGACGCCAGGCAGGATTCACCATGGTCCGCCGCAGGCCTGGGCGTCGCCACCGGCTTGCTGTGGGCACCGTGCGCCGGCCCCATTCTTGGCCTGCTGCTGACCGGCGCTGCGCTGCAAGGCGCGAGTGCGGAAACCAGCTTGCTGCTGCTCACCTATGCCGCCGGCGCCGCCATGTCGCTCGCGCTGGCCTTGCTGGTTGGCGGGCGCGTGTTCGCGCTGATGAAGCGCTCGCTGGGTGCGGGCGAATGGTTGCGCCGGGCCTTGGGCGTACTGGTACTGACCGGCGTGGCGGCCATCGCCCTGGGCGTGGATACGGGTTGGCTGACGCGCGTTTCGGTGGCCAGCACCGGCGCTATCGAACAAAAGCTGATCGATGCCCTGGGTCCCGCCCCGGCACGCGCCGCGCCAGCACCGAAGGCCGGCGAGCCGCTGCCGGTGGAAGGCGAACTGCCGTCGCTGGCCGGCGCTACGCAATGGTTCAATAGCGCACCGCTGACACCCGCAGCGCTGCGCGGCAAGGTGGTGCTGGTCGACTTCTGGACGTATTCCTGCATCAACTGCATCCGCTCGCTGCCGTACGTGAATGCGTGGGCGCAGAAATACCGCGATCACGGGCTGGTGGTGATCGGTGTGCATGCGCCGGAGTTCGCCTTCGAGAAAGATCCCGCCAACGTCGCCAAGGCGATCAAGGATTTTCACATCACCTATCCCGTGGCGATGGATAACGACTATGCGATCTGGAAGGGTTTCAACAATGAGTATTGGCCGGCGCATTACTTTATCGATGCACACGGCCAGATCCGCGCACACCATTTCGGCGAAGGCGATTATGCGGCCAGCGAGGACGTGATCCGCCGCCTGCTCGCCGACGCGGGTTACACGAATCTGCCCACGGGCTATGTGCAGCCCGGCGCCTCCGGTGCGGAAGCGGCCGGCTCCGGCGATGTGTATCGCTCGCCGGAAACCTACGTGGGCTATGCACGCAGCGAAGGTTTTGCCGGTGGCCCGATTGCGCACGATGACAGCTTCCACTATCGCGCACCGGATACGCTCGCCGCCAATCAATGGGCGCTCGATGGCACCTGGACGGTGCAGCCGCAGCAGGCCACGCTCGACAAACCGGACGGCAGCGTCGTCTATCGTTTCCGCGGCCGCGATCTGCATCTGGTGCTTGGCCCCGGTGAAAACGGCAAGCCGGTGCGCTTCCGCGTCACGCTCGATGGCAAAGCGCCCGGCGCTGATCACGGCGCCGATATCGATGCCGATGGCAACGGCGTCGTCGACGGGCAGCGGCTATATCAGCTGGTGCGCCAGGCGCATGGCACCGGCGAGCGTGTATTCGACATTACTTTCCTCGATCCCGGCGTGCACGTTTACGCATTCACGTTCGGCTGAATCAACCACAGGAGACTGGCATGACAACCGCATTCGACGACAAGGCGATGGACCGCCGGCGATTTCTGTTCGCCTTGTTTGGCGGCGGCGCCGCGGTGGCGCTCGGCGCCGTGACCGCCGCACGCTTGATGGGCCGCAAAGGAGGTAACGCGATGGCAGCAGCAGCACCGTTGGTAACCGCTCCCCCGCAAATCTTGCAGTTGGAGTGCTTTGCCGACGAAGACGGCCGCGACCTTGGCGTGTGCGACGTGCGCAAAATCGTGCTGACGGATGCGGAATGGCAGCAACGCCTTTCTCCCGCGGCGTTCAACGTGCTGCGCCGCGCCGGCACCGAGATGGCGTTCAGCGGTCCGCACGAAAAGCCGAACCACAAAGGCATGTACCGTTGTGCCGGTTGCGACACGGCGCTGTTCAACGCCAACACGCAGTTCGATTCCGGCACCGGCTGGCCGAGCTTCTGGCAACCGATTGCCAAACGCAACGTGATCGAAAGCCGCGACAGCAGCTTCGGCATGGAGCGCACTGCGGTGAGTTGTGCAGGTTGCGACGGCCACCTCGGACATGTGTTCGACGATGGCCCGCCGCCGACAGGGTTGCGTTATTGCATGAATTCGGTGGCGATGCGGTTTGTGGCGTTTGCGAGTTGAGGGTCGCCGGGATCTTCAAATTCGTCATTCCGGCGAACGCTGGAATCCAGTTAAAACATGCCGCAGTCGATGTGATTCGCCGCGCGGGCACCGAGATGGCATTCAGTGCCCGCACGAGAAACCCCATAGCAAGGGCCTCTATCGCTGCTCCGGCTGCGACATGGCATTGTTTGACGCCGCTACACAATTCGATTCCGGCACCGGCTGGCCGAGCTTTCAGCAGTCGATTACCAAGCAGAATGTGATCGAGAGCCGCGATACCGCTTACGGCATGATTCGCATGGCAATGAGCTGTGCCGGTTGCGACAGTCACTTGGGACATGTGTTCGATGATGGTCGACCGCCGACCGGGTTGCGTTATTGCATGAATTCAGTGGCGATGCGGTTTGTGGCGTTTCGGGTGATTTGAACGGTTTCAATAAATACTCCCCTCCAGGTCTATACAAGGGGAGGGTTAGGTAGGACCGTAGCGCCAAACTGCTACCGCGAGGCCGCTGGCCGATGCTCAGTTGGCCGGAGTTGGCAGTTGATCGGCTTGGCCGAGGCGAACAAGACCGGGGTAGCCCATTCGGGGTGGTCGATAAATGGGTTGCGGTTGCCCTGAAATCTGAAAATCACTTCGTTGCGGGCTCGTTCGGCGGCATCTGGCGGATCGGCCTGGTGCCAGTCGATCAGAGTCGACAGCAGGCCCATATAGGCCGGCGAGGCCGAAGTCCTGACGATTTTGCTTCGGTCGTCGGTCAGCTCCAGATCCGGTTCGGACTGGCCGGTAGTTGCGTCCTCGCCACCTTCATAGCGGATCGCCATGTACATCACCGCACGCGCCATGTCGCCCTTGCGGTGGTTCCAGACCTCAAACGAGCCGCCGTTACCGTCTGGCGCACGCACCCAATTGGAACTGCCAGGATAGCCACTACCGCCACCATGGCCGTTGTTGGGCTCGGTGGTGCGCTCACCGCAGTTGCTGTCGCACGTCGCATAGGGCTTGTTGCCACGATCGGCGTTCCAGATCGCGTCGGTCAAGTACAACATGTGGGTATCGGTGTAGGGCGCATTCGGCAGCCCCTTGTCGCCGATGGCGCTGGCAAACCCCAAGGAATTCGGCCAGGTGTGCTCACGGTTGTAAACCAAGCCTCTGCCGCGGCCGGCTCGTTCGCTGACCTTGGCGTAGCTACGGTTGCGGTAGGCATCGAGGATGCGGTCGCTGTTATTGGGGTCTTCGTCGGCGATCTCCAAGATCATCCAGGTATCGATACCCGAGCGACTGCTGTACGGGTAGGCGGTATGATCCTTGATCGTTGCGTGCAGCGAGCAGCGCAGCTGGCTGGGGCTGCTGGTGTTTACTCGCGCGTAGTAGCTTTCCGAGTCCAGACTGGGGGCAGGATCGGTATCGGAGATGCGGTAGCCCGCAAGATCCTCCCCTGCGGTGGCGACCACCTCCCTCGCTTCGTCGGTATTGCTGGCAACGGCATTGCCATCGTGATGCAGTCCATTGATAAGCACATCGGCCTGGGCGAGGTTGGTTGCCAGCACCCATGGACAAACCAGCAACAGCGTCGCCAGCAACCTCATCATACGGCCCCTTCCTTGGATGTATCGCATCACTTGCGATATCGAATACTTCGGCTCCATGCAGATCAGTCTATGTATATGATCGTGCTGACAGATAACCTTCTTCGACTCGATTTTCCCAACGTCTCGCAAGATCATGGAGTGCCTCCTTGAGATGCAGCCGTAATTTGTCGTGTAGATTCTTTCTACAATACTTCGGCATGAACACGACATGGCCTTCGCACCCCCATTTCGTGCGACTTAGGCCCTCATCTCGCTCATCCGGCTTCTACGTTTCGTGTAGCTGGTGGCTCACAAACGAGATTCCCGATGCGCTTCAGGAAGCGTCAAACTGCTGAGAATCGACAATAGCTTCGCGATAAGGCGCCAGCAACGCCGGATCGTCGAACAACCCCGCCGGCAGCAAGTAACGCGGATCACGTCCCGCCGCCAGCAGTTCGCGAATGCGTGTGGCGGAAACTTCCAGCGGCGTCACTGCCAGCTCGATCACCTTCCCTGCGGCTTGCGAACGAATCACTTCCGGATCATCCGTACGCCGCGTCGCCACCGCACGTTCCACTTCGGCAGGAACGCATGCATCGATGCCGGGCCGGTTGATGACGCCGATATGCGTGACGCGGAACAAATCGCGCCAGCGCTGCCAGCTGCGCAAACCGGCAAACGCATCCGCACCAAGCAGCAAGACCAAGGGCCGTTCGCCGACTTCACGACGGAGCTCTTCCAAGGTATCGATGGTGTAGGACGGCCCGCCACGCTCCAATTCGCGCGTATCGAGCGCAAGCCGCGATTGCCCGCGCAAGGCGGCGCGCAGCATCTCTACGCGCTGTGTCGCGCTGGCGGTCGGCGCCGAGCGATGCGGCGGCACGTTGGCCGGCATCAGGCGCACTTCGGCGTCGAGCAGTTCGGAAGCTTCCCAGGCGACGCTGAGGTGGCCGATATGGATCGGGTCGAACGTGCCGCCAAAAAGGGCCAGCGGTTTCATGTTCATACCAGCGCCTGCGCCGCCCTCGGCTCCGCCATCGCAGCAATCAGGCGCTGCGTTTCCAGCCACGCATCGCCGCTCTCGCGTCCCTTCGCGATGCGATCGATCCGCGCCGCGCGCGCCAGGCATTGCATCCAGTGTTCGCGCGACGCACGACGCAAGGCTTTGCGGAACAACTGCTCGCGCGCCGGCCATAAACGCTCGGCGCGCGCCTGCGCGGCAAAGTCGTGTGCATTGGCCAGGCGCAACGCCAGCTGCAGCTGATTCACCAGCCAGCCCATCAGCGCGATCAGCTCGTCGCCTTCGGCCTGCAAACCGTCGAGAATGCGCAGCGCACGCGCGCCTTCGCCGCCCAGTGCGGCATCGGTGAGCTTGAACACGTCATAGCGGGCGCTGTCGGCGACCAGGCTTTCCATCTCGGCCGCATCGATCTTGCCTTGCCCATGCAGCACGGCCAATTTGTCGATTTCCTGCGCGGCGGCGAGCAAGTTGCCCTCCACGCGTTCGGCCAGCAGGGCGGCCGCATCGGCTGTCGCGGTAAGGCCGCGCGAGGCCAGGCGTGCGCCGATCCATGCCGTCCACTCGTTCGGGCGCGGCGCGTTGAAGATCACTACGCAGCCGGCGCTGTCGATCTGCCGGGTCCACGCGCCTTCATGCTTGTTGCTCCACTCCACCGCGGTGATCAGCAAGCTCACGTCCGGCGGCGGATTGGCACAAAACTCGTTGATCGCCTTGGCGCCTTCCACACCCGGGCGTCCGGTGGGCAGGCGCAGATCGAGCAGGCGGCGCGTGGCGAACAGCGACATGCCCGCCGCGGAACGCGCCAGATCATCCCAGTCGAAATGCGCGCCCACATCCAGTACCTGGCGCTCGCTATAGCCGAGCTTTCGCGCTTGTGCGCGCAAGGCATCGGCGGCTTCCAGCACCAGCAGCTCTTCCCCGGCCAGCAGGTAGACGGGACTTAGCTGATCCGCAGCCAGCGCTTTTTGCCACTGGAGGTGATTGAGCGGCATGATCGGCGCCTGCTTCGGGTCTTAGTTGCCGGTCGGCGTCGGCATGTACTGCAGCGGTTGCTGGGTGGTGCTTGCGTTGGCCGGCAGCGGGCCGACCGCTTTCGCCGCCGCGGTCTCGCCGTTCTTCGCCACAGCCTGCAAGCGGAACAGCATGGATTGAATGGCGTCGTCGATCAGGCTGCCCTGGATCTGTTCCATCTGCGATTGCGTACCGACCGGCTGGCTGGCGTCGTAACTGTATTCGCGCTGCAGGTCGATGGATTGTGCGGGCACGATCACCTTGCCGTCCGGATCGGTCGCGGTGAACACCACATGCAAGCGCACCGCGAATTCGGTGACTTGCGCCGCGCCGTTGATGGTGAGTGACTGCACGGTGAAGTTCTGCGCGGGCACATGCAGTTCGGCAATGCCCGGGCCGGCCTTGTCTTCCAGTGTTACGTTGGAAGCGAGCAAGGCGCGCGCCAGCTTACGCTGGAAGTCGCCGCCACCGCCGACCGTGAGGTGCACCCGCTGCATGCCTGCCGGCAAGGCCGCGCTGCCGCGCAGGTGGAAACCGCATGCCGCCAGAACGAGCATGGGCAGCAGCGCAACGATTTTCAGCATGCGGTTCATGTATTCATCCTGCGACGATGTTGACGATCTTGCCAGGCACCACGATCACCTTGCGCACGGTCTGCCCTTCC
Organism: Dyella sp.; assembly: GCF_035508675.1. Taxonomy (GTDB): domain Bacteria; phylum Pseudomonadota; class Gammaproteobacteria; order Xanthomonadales; family Rhodanobacteraceae; genus Dyella_B. The sequence continues at coordinate 2,288 of NZ_DATJMN010000341.1, read as the reverse complement.
AGAAAGGCTGCCACATTGGGATGCGCGCGCGCCAGCGCTTCGGCTTCTTCCTTGGGCGTGTTGGCGGCCACCTCGATGGTGCCGCGCAGCTTGCCATTGACCTGCACGGCCAGGGTCAGCGTGTCGCGCACCAGCGCGGCAGGGTCGACCTTCGGCCACGGCTGGTCGTCCAGCACGGCCTGCGGATGGCCCAGGGCTTGCCACAATGCATGACTGACGTGCGGCACCACTGGGTTGAGCAACAGCACCATGGTTTCCAGCGCTTCGTGGCGCACGGCGCGGCCTTGCTCGCTCTGGTCGGAGAACTTGCCGAGCGCGTTGAGCAGTTCCATCAGCGCGGCAATGGCGGTGTTGAAGGCGTGGCGGCGGCCGAAGTCGTCGCTGACCTTCTGGATGGTTTCGTGCAGTTGGCGGCGCAGCGTTTTCTGGCCGGCATCCAGACTGGATGGATCGACCTGCGGGTGATCCGGCTGGCCGACATGCGTAAGCACCTCGCGCCAGAAGCGACGCAGGAAGCGCGCCATGCCTTCCACGCCGGCTTCGTTCCACTCCAACGATTGCTCCGGCGGCGCGGCGAACATGGAGAACAGGCGCACCGTGTCGGCGCCGAATTTCTCCACCATCGCCTGCGGATCGACGCCGTTGTTCTTGGACTTGGACATCTTCTCGGTGCCGCCGATGTGCACCGGCTTGCCGTCGGCCTTTAGCACTGCGCCGATCACGTGCGCTTTTTCGTCGCGCTGGATTTCCACGTCGGCGGGATTGATCCAATCCTTGGAACCATCCGCGTTCTGGCGATAGAACGTCTCGGCAATCACCATGCCCTGGCACAGCAGGTTGGTGGCCGGCTCGTCCGTCTTGACCAGGCCTTCGTCGCGCATCAGCTTGTGATACAGGCGGAAGTACAGCAGATGCAGGATCGCGTGCTCGATGCCGCCGATGTACTGGTCCACCGGCAGCCAGTAGTTGGCGCGTTCGTCCACCAGACCGTTGGCGCCGGGGCTGGTGTAGCGCGCGTAATACCAACTCGATTCCATGAAGGTATCGAAGGTGTCGGTTTCGCGCTCGGCCGCGCCGCCGCATTGCGGGCAGGTGGTCTTGCGCCACGCCGGATCGGCCTTGATCGGCGATTGCACGCCGGAGAAAGCGACATCTTCCGGCAGCACCACCGGCAGCTGCTCTTCCGGCACCGGCAGCGCACCGCAATGCGGGCAGTAGATCACCGGAATCGGGCAGCCCCAGTAGCGCTGGCGGCTTACGCCCCAGTCGCGCAGGCGCCAATTGACGCGACGCTTGCCCTTGCCGGCGGCTTCCAGTTTGGCGGCGATGAAGTCGAACGCTTCGCGGTGGTTCTTGCCGTCCATGTCGCCGGAGTTGATCACGCGCATGTCGGCGCGCGTCTTGTCCGAGTACCACTCTTTCCAGCGCTGCGGATCGTAGCTGGCGTCCTCGCCGCTTACGCTGATGACCTGCTTGATCGGCAAGTCGTACTTGTGCGCGAATTCGAAATCGCGCTCGTCGTGGCCGGGCACGGCCATCACCGCGCCGGTGCCGTAACCCATCAGCACGAAGTTGGCCACCCACACCGGCACTTTGTCGCCGGTGATCGGATGGATCGCGAACAGGCCGGTGGCCATGCCGCGCTTTTCCTGCGTTTCCAGCTCGGCTTCGGAAACGCCGCCGTGGCGCAACTCATCGAGGAACGCAGCCAGCTGCGGATTATTTCCCGCCGCCTTCTGCGCCAGCGGATGTTCGCCTGCGATCGAAACGAAGGTCACGCCCATCAAGGTGTCCGGGCGCGTGGTAAACACCGTCAGCGGCTCCACTTCGCCTTCCACCGCGAACTGGATGTCCACGCCTTCGCTGCGGCCGATCCAGTTGCGCTGCATGGTCTTCACCGCATCCGGCCAGCCGGGCAGCGTGTCCAGGCCATCGAGCAGCTCTTGCGCGTAATCGGTGATCTTCAGGAACCACTGCGGAATCTCGCGCTTTTCCACCGGTGCGCCGGAGCGCCAGCCGCGGCCGTCGATGACTTGCTCATTGGCGAGCACGGTCTGGTCGATCGGATCCCAGTTCACCACCGCGTTCTTGCGATAGGCCAGGCCCTTTTTCATCAGCCGGGTGAACATCAACTGTTCCCAGCGGTAGTAATCGGGACGGCAGGTGGCGAACTCGCGCGACCAGTCGATGGCGTAGCCCAGCGACTTGAGCTGGTCGCGCATGTGGTCGATGTTCTTGTAGGTCCACTTGGCCGGCGCGGTGTTGTTCTTGATCGCGGCGTTTTCCGC
>NZ_DATJMN010000340.1:0-3819 GCF_035508675.1 Dyella sp. | reverse complement strand
GATCGGCTTTGTCAAAGGCGAAGTGCGACGCCGTCTCCACCCTGATGCGCCCGCTCATTTGCGCAATCCTTGCATCGTACTGGGCGAAGCGCTGCTGCATCTGCTGCGTCAGGCTATCGATTTCCTGTTGCTGTTTCTGCTGATTGGAACGCAGCTCGGCGATGGATGCATCGAAATCGGCCTTCTTGACGTAACCCTGGCATCCACCCAGTGCGATGGTCAGCACGCCCAGGCCCACATAAGCAACACGTTGATAGGAACGCATGGGACAGTCCTCCTCAACGAAAGAGACAAAACCGTCGCTTCAATGTAGAAAGAGTCGTTTTCCGCGTATTGATCCATATCACTGAAAGCGCTCTCTTATGAGGCGCGCGAAGGACACGACCCCAACTTTTTCGAGCATTCATTGGACCTGATGGCGATCAAGCCGTGTATACGGCGCGCGACCATGCGTTGCACGATCAACGGCAAGGCAGGCCGACCATGGGCCGCAAACTGATCATCTACTACAGCCGCTCGAATGCCACTTGAACGCCGGCGGGAGAGCTCGTCAAGGATCTGGGTGCGGACGTGGTTGCTCTGCAAGAGCAGCGGTCGAGAGCCGGCTTGACGGGATACATGCGTTTGTTATGGGATGCGTCGCGTGGCGTGGGTCGTGCAGCATGCCCGATGCGACATTAATTCAACGACTTAGGGCATCTCGCGAGGAGTGGTCTTTTTCGTTGTGGGTGCAGGGCTTCTAGTACCTGAGACACGGGTCAGCCGCCCGTCATCCGCGATGCTCTTGGGCTTGCTGATCTACGTCTGCCCCCATGATGTGCATTCCAGTTGCAATATCCCGCGCATTTCGGCAGCGATTCAGCACGGAATGTGGAGTCGCTGCTCGTGCAAGTGTTGATGGGCTCGCGAGATGAAGGCGCGAACGCTGGCACACCTCACTGGATGGCATGGAGTGACTTTGGGTGTGGCTGAGCTCACTTGAATCCACATTGAAACGTCCACGACAGCAAACATGCGATATGTCTTGTGCCGGCCCATACTGTCACCCCCTTGCATGCATCGTCCTTGCCCCTATTTGGGACAATTGGCTCACTTCCTCCCTCGACTCCGACATTTTGCCCATGACCACGAAGATCAAAGCCGGTTCGGAAGCGCACAAGGCGCTTTTCTGCAAGCAATTCATGGACACATACCAGGATTACGATCCTGAAACCTTGCCATGGCCAACGCTGAGCGATGCCGACCTGCAACGCCTGCGCGGCGTGCCTTTCTGGCAGGAGGTCTATCACACGGAGCGCCGCGCCGGCGCCATCGTCGATGCGTTTACGCCACAGGTCACCGATCCGGCGGTGCGCGAAGCCATCGCCCTGCAGGGTTTCGAGGAGCGCCGGCATGCGGATCTGATCCGCGTGATGATCGAGCGCTATGACATCGAAGCGACGGCGCAACCACTGGAAACATTGCCGAATGATCTGGAAACCGCGTTCATCGATTTCGGTTTCGGCGAATGCCTGGATTCGTTCCTGGGTTTCGGCGCGTTCAAGACAGCGCGGCAGTCGGAGTTTTTGCCCGATAGCCTGTTCGATATCTTCGACATGCTGATGTTCGAGGAAACCCGGCACATCGTGTTCTTCATCAACTACATGGCCTGGCGCGAAAAGCAACGTGGCCTGGGGCCGGTACGGCGCACCATGAAATCCCTGCGCTTCTACGGCCGCGCCGGCAATCGGCTGATGGGCATGGTCAAGCGCGGCCAGGATGCGAACGACGGCAAGGATTTCGCCGTGACACAGACCAACCTGTTCCTGGAAGGTTTTTCGTTCAAGAGCTTTGTCGAAGACTGCTATCGCGAGAATGCACGCCGCATGAGCGTGTTCGATCCGGATTTGATGCAGCCGCGCCTGTTGCCGGCAGTTGCGGGGCTGGCCTTGCGCGGCCTGAAGGCGTGGGATGCGGCGCGCTCGCCGTGGCGCAAACCGGACGCGGTGGATCAATCGGCTTGAATTGCCAATAGCGACGAATGGATGAAAAAAGCCCGGCGCTCATGCCGGGCTTTTTTGTTGATGGCAGATATCGAGGCCTGCGCGAGGCTCACAAACGCTCTGCCTCCCCGTACTCCACCGGTACCGGCTTCACCCTTGCCGCCCACACCACGCCCGCCACCAGCAGCACGATGCCGAGCATGGACTGTGCACCCGGCAGTTTCCCCCGCAAGGCAAAGGCGTAGCTCAACGCCGCCAGGGTTTCGAACACGATCAGCTGTCCGGCGATCGCAGTGGGCAATCGCTGGCTGGCTTCGTTCCAGCAGGTGGTACCCAGCCACGAAGCGAACAGGCCGATGGCCGCCATCAGCGCGATGAAAGCGGCGGGGCGCGGGCCGAACGGCATGGAAAACCCGCTGCCGCCGGCATGCATGCTGAGCCACAGCAGCGCGTAGCCGGTGAGCGCCAATGGCAAGGTGGCAACGCCTTGCGCAGTGGCCCAGGTGCGCGGGTTGCGGCCGGGATGATGACGCAGCCAGTCGGCGTTGCGCAGCGGATACCACGTCCAGCACGCCACGGAAATGAGGGCGAGCAGCGCGCCAGTGGCATAACGCACTAATTCGGCATGGTGCTGGATGCGCAGCGCCGACAACTCCGCCTGGTTCACCAAGCCGACGCCCACGGCAATCAACAGCAAGGACGGCGCCAGGCGCGCCCATGGCAAACGGCCATCCCGGTGCGCATTGCGCCGATTGGCGGCGATTGCGATCACCACCGGCAGCGTGCCGATGATCATGGTGGGCAGTGGGGCGCCTGCGCGCTGGATCGCCGCAGCCAGGCATACGTAATAAACCAGGTTACCCACCGTGGCGAGCTTCAAGGCTTCCACCCAGTCGGCGCGGCTGAGCTGGCGCAACGCGGCGCGATCCAGCCACGCCAGCGGCAGCGCAATCAGGCCGAAAGCAAGATAGCGGCCCACCGATTGCAGCGCAGCCGGGTATTCGGGCAGCAGCAGCGGGCCGACGAAAACCAGCCCCCACATCAAGCCGGCGATGAGTGCGTAAAGTGTTCCTATCCACATGGCGTGCAGTATCGGCGCTACGCCAATCGCCGTCTTGTACGAGATTGCTATCGCTGCAAGGCGCGCTGGTAGCGTGCCGGCGTGGTGCCGTAGCGGCGCGCGAAGGCGCGCGTGAGATGGGCCTGGTCGGTCAACCCGGTCACCGCGGCAACTTGGGCCGGCGCTTCCCCGGTGGCCAGCAGGCGCTTGGCCGCGGACAATCGCAAAGCCATCAGCATCTGCTGCGGCGTCGCGTGATGGCGTGCCTGGAACTGGCGCAGAAAATGGAAGGGGCTTAAGCCTGCGACGGCAGCGAGTTCGTCCAGCGTGACGCGCCTGGCCAGATGTGTGCGCAGGTATTCGATCACTGGTGCAAAGCGCGACGGCGGTTCGGCATGCGCTGCATGCGGTACGCGTGCATGGCGGCGGAACTCATCTAAAAGTCGAAACAGCAGGCTGTCGAAAGCGAGCGGCTCGCGCGCCTGCCAGAGTGCGTCGAGCAGCACGGTGATGGATCGCGCGCGCGCCGCATCGGCATGCACCGCATCGCCGAACCACCAGCCGGATTCACCCATCACTTCGGCCACCACGGCTTGCTCGATGTAGACCATGCGATAGCGCCAACCGCCGTCGGTCTCGGCGCAGCCGGTGTGCAATTCATCCGGATTCATCAGCACCAGCGAATCGGGCGGCGCCAGATGCTCGGCGCCACGATAGCGAAAGCGCTCTACGCCGGATTCGATCGCGCCCAGCCCGAAGCCTTCATGCACGTGCGGC
>NZ_DATJMN010000339.1:0-17020 GCF_035508675.1 Dyella sp. | reverse complement strand
TCCCTAACCTTCTTCGTTCAAAGGCGACGCCACCACGGCGTCTCCCTCGCGCTCGGCCGGTGCTTCGGCCGTATCGAGCGCCTGCAGGTTTTCCTTCAGTCGCGTCAGCACGTCCATCGCCTGCGCCATTTCCTCGTAGGTGATGCCTGCCGTGCATTCGCGCCGCAACTCGCGGGCGATCAGTTCCATGTCGTCGATCACTTCGCTGGCCTGCGCGGTGGTATACAGGCGCCAGGCACGGCGATCCTTGGGATCGGGCCGGCGTTCCACGAAACCGGCCGCTTGCAGGCGGTCGATGACGCGGCCCACAGCAATCGGCTCCATTTCCAGGAACTCAGCCAACTCGGTCTGCCGCAAGCCCTCGCGGTGATACAGCATTTTGGTGGCGCGCCATTGGGCGCGCGTCAAACCGAATTTCACCGCCCGGCGGTCAAAATGCTTGCGAAACAGCAGGGTGATGTCATTCAGCAAGTAACCGAAAGAGATATCTTCCGTCTTTGGCATGATGCAGACGCCTAGCAAAGCAACACGTGGTCCAAGCATAAGCCCAAATATGGCCCTTAGCGTTGTCACTTCCGACCTGACCCGGCTGGCGCTGGACGCCATCGTGAACGCTGCAAACCCCACGTTGCTGGGCGGCGGCGGCGTCGATGGCGCCATCCACCGCGCCGCCGGCCCAGGCTTGCTGGAAGCTTGCAAAGCCTTGCCGCAGGTCGCCCCCGGCGTACGCTGCCCGACCGGCGAAGCACGCATCACGCCGGGCTTTCTGCTGCCGGCGCGCTACGTAGTCCATACGGTGGGGCCGGTATGGAAAGGCGGCCACCATGGAGAAGCCGAGCTGTTGGCGCAGTGCTATCGCTCGTCCATCGCCTTGGCCGCCAGACATGAGGTACGCAGCATCGCCTTTCCCGCCATCAGCTGCGGTGTCTACGGCTATCCGCCGGAACAAGCGGCGCGGGTGGCGATGGCCAGTTTGCGCGAGTTGCTGGCCATCCATCCCGCCATGGAGGTGCAGCTTTGCTGCTTTGACGAGCGCATGGCGGCAATCTGGCGAGCAGCGTTGTAGGCGATGCCGCGGTTCAGTCGAGCTTGAACGGATAAAGCGGCGGCAGCGGCGAGTCGGCGTCGGCGTTTTCGGCTTGCTGCCACACGAACCCCTTGGCGAAGATCGCCGCGAGATCGGTGCGTCTGTCCGCCGATACACCGGCATATTGCTCGCGCTGCAGCAGCTCAATCGCCGCACGCTGCGCAGCGGAAGCCAAGGCTTCGGCCACCTGGCCCAGACTGCGCAAACCAGGACGCTCCGCGCGCGCCCACGCGAGCAAGCGCCGCGCCTGCACGGCGCGATCATCGCCACGTGCCGATTCCAGGAAAGCCTGGCGCAACCCTTGCGCCGAAGTGGAATTGTCCGGTGCCGCGCTAGGCTTCGGCGTGACGGCCACGGACGAGCGCTTGCGCCGGGCGTAGAGCCACACGACGACGGCCGCACCCAGCAGCCAGAGCGCGAGGCTGCCCAGTGCGATCCAACGCCAAGGCACGGATGAAACAGCCGCGGGCGCAGTGAGGTTGTTCGCCGGCAACGTGGCGCTGCTTGCGGCCGACGGCGAAGCTGCTATGGATGGGTTAGCGGCAGCCGCTGGCGCCGCTGCGCCACTGGCCGCCAGCACGGTGAAAGTATGCGCGGGAATGGTGGCGACTTTCTTCTGCCCGCTTTGCACGTCGAACCAGGTGAGCGTGATCGCCGGAATGGTCAGCGTGCCGGCATGCTGTGGAATGATCGCGAAGCTGCGTTCGCTGTGGCCGGTCAGCCATTCGCCGTCGTCATGCGTGGTGATGGTCGGCTGATCAGGGTAGACGGTGGCGCCATCGATGGCTGGCAGGCTCAGTTGCGGAAGTGCATCGCCCGACAAACCTTGTGCATCCCCGACGAGGCGCAGATTGAGCGGCTGCCCCGTGGTGAGTTTGTCGTCGCTGGGCAGACCTTGCAGGCTGAGGGTCAGCGAGCGCGCGGGCAGCCAGGTGGTCTGGCCCCAATCCGCCGGTGGCGCCTGCACGTCGATCTTTACCTCGGGCGAATCGGCCGTGACCGGTGTGGTGTTGCCGAACAGACCGCCCGGATTGAAAAAGCCGCCTGGATCATTGGGATTGCTGCGATCGAGCATCTCGCCCTGGAACTCAATGGACGGAATGAGCAGGGAACCGGCATGGCGCGGTGTCATGGCATAGCGGCGCTCGACGACGTGATAACGGCGGCCGTTGCGTTCTGCTTCGTAATTGACGTCGTTGCCAAGCTGGCGCAGGTCGGCGTCGGCGACATCCGGATTGGGCAGGCTACCGCCGCTGAGATCGCCGGCATAAAACAGCCGCACGGTGTAGAGAATCTGCTGCCCGACATAAGCATGCTGTGTGCTTGCTTGTGCCTCGACGAACACATCCTGGCCGGCATGGCCGCCTGCCGAGCTATCGGGCGGGTCGACATGCAAGGTCAACGGCTGGGTCTGGCTGCCGGCGACTGTCAACGACGGAATCTGCAAATCGCCTTGATGCTTGGGACGCAGCGCGACGCCGATGATCAGCTGGGCACTCTGCTTGCCGTTGATGATGCTGAGCGAGCTGCTGGTCGAGGTGCCCAGCACTTCGAAATCGCGATCCAGGGCGCTGAGATCCGGCGTGCTTGCCGTGACGGCGTCGGTGATACGCAGGTTGAGCGTGACGGTTTCGCCCAGATGCACGTCATTGCGGTCCAGCGTGGCCTGCACCTGGGCGGCCATGGCCGTCCACGGCAATAGCAGGCAAAGCCACAGCAGCCAACGGTATTTCACGGCTGATCTCCTTCCACCGGTTGCGCGCCCATGCGCTCGCGGTATTCCAGCTCGAATTTTCTTCGCAACAGCGCACCAGGATCGTCCGGCACGCGCTGCAGATCGCGGCGCACATCGTTGGGTAGTTTCGACAGCGGATCGTCGCTGTCCACCGCACCCAATTCATGCGCAGGCGGGGTGGACGCTTTCTTCTGCTCGCCGGCCAGCGCCTGGTCCATCTGCGCCTGCAAGCCCTGCTGCGCCTTGCTGGCTTGTGCCCGTTCGCTGCTGGAGGCCGGGGCTGGGGACCTGGATGCGTCTTGCGCTGTCGAACGGCTCATGTCGTGTTGCGCATCGCGTGGTTGTTGTGTGCTTGCGGCTGGTGGCGCGTTCTGTTTCCCATTGCCCTGTTGTGCGTCGGCCTGTTGCTGCTGGCCCTGTCCCTGGCCGTTTTGAGGCTGGTCACCTTGTTGTTGCTGCCCGGACTGGCCGTTCTGCTGATTTTGATCTTGCTGTGGCTGGCCGGAAGACGACCCGCCCTGTCCGTTCTGTTTGCTCTGGCCATTCTGTCCGCCCGCGTGTTGTTGTTGCGGCGACGAGGACGAGGTTTGCTGCTGCTTGCGCAACGCTTCTTCGACCAGCTTGCGGTTGGCTTGCGCATCGTCATTATGCGGGTTGATTTGCAACGCGCGATCGTACGCCTTGATCGCATCGTGATAACGACCAAGCCTGGCAAGTGCATTGCCGAGGTTATAAGGCGCGTCCGCACCTTTGGCTTGCTGCAGCGCCTGTTCCGCCGCTGTGTAGTCGCCGGCACGATAGGCCGCCGCGCCACGCCACGCAGGGTCCTTGGCCAGCTGCTGTGCCTTGGCGGCATGGCCCTGGCGCAATGCGCTCGCTGCTTGTTGGTCCGGACGCTGCCACCAATCGCGCCAACCGGATGCATTGGCGGTCGGCGGCAGCAGCGGCAGCAGGATCAGAACCACCAGCAAGACCCAGCCGCGGCGGAACGCCATGGCTGCCACCAGCAGCAGCGGCAGCAGCAACCAGGGGCCGCGGTCTTGCCACACGTCGGCTTCCTGCCCTTCCGCCACTGACGCATGCTGCGCAGGATGCAATTGCGCGTGCAGGGCGGCAATGTCGTCGGCATTGTCGCTCATCGGCACATAGCGGCCGCCGCCTGCTGCGGCAAGCGCCTGCAGAGCGCCATCGTTGCGGCGGGCCATGGCGATGTTGCCCTGGTCATCGTGCACGAAACCGCCGTCGCCGCTGGCGATCGGCGCGCCTTGGGTGGTGCCGATACCCAGCACGGAAACGTGCACGCCGGAAACCAGCGCCGCACGTGCCGCAGCTTGCGCCGCGGTATCGGCATCGTCGGTCACCAGCACGATCGAGCCGCCGGCAAGCTTGGCGTCGTGAATCAGTTTCACGCCTTGTTCGATGGCCTGGGCAGCGTTATCGCCGTCGACCGGCATCACGCTCGGCGACATCGCTTCCAGCAGTGAATCCAGGCTGTGCGCATCGCTGGACAACGGCGCGACCACGAACGATTGACCAGCGTAGCCGATCAGCGCATTCAAGCCATCCCGGTTGGCCATCAACAGATCGCGCACTTTGTAGCGTGCGCGTTCGATGCGGCTGGGTTGCACGTCGCGGGCCAGCATATGTTTCGACAGCGACAGCGCCACCACCTGCGCAGCGCGATCGTTGAACATCGGCTCCGTCACCCGGCTCCACGTAGGGCCGGCCAAGGCCAAGATGCCCAAGGTCCAACCGAGGGCGAGCAATCCGGAGGGAGCGCGGGTACGACGCTTTTCGCCGCCGATCAGATACGGCAGCAGCGCCGGATCGGCCAACCGGCTTAGCGCACGTTGCGCCGCATCGCCGCGCATGCAGAACCCTATCAACAACGGCAGCGCGAGCAAACCGAACAACCATAGTGGTTGCAGAAAATGAAACTGATGCAGGGCTTCGCTCATGCGCCAACTCCTTTCAGGCGCGGCCAGCACAAGCCCAGCAGCAGGCAGATGCCCGCCACGGCAAGCGGTATGCGGAACAGTTCATGGTGCAGGCGAAATTCACGTCCTTGCTGCGGCATCGGCTCCAAGGCGTCGATAGCGCGATAGGCATCGGCGAGCTGGTTGCCATCGGTCGCGCGATAGAACTGGCCGCCGGTTTCATGCGCGATATAGGTGAGCATGTCTGCGTCCAGATCGGCCGATGGATTGACCACGCTGTCGCCGAAAAAACCCGGCACCACCATGCGCGTGGCGCCGATGCCAATGGTGTAGATGCGCACGCCGGCAGCCTTGGCGGCGCGCGCGGCATCCTGCGGCGAGATGCTGCCGGAATTGTTGACGCCATCGGTCAACAGAATCAGCACGCGGGCCTGCACCGGCAGCGCGGCCAATCGCTTCACGGCGACGGCAATCGCATCGCCGATGGCGGTTTCGGTACCAGGCAATCCCACCGCGGCGCTGCGCAATTGCGCGCGCACGGCGTTGAGATCATAGGTGAGCGGCGTTACCAAATAAGCATGCGTGCCAAACAAGACCAGGCCAAGTTCGTCACCGCTGCGACGTGCAATGAAATCGCCCGCGATCGCTTCCACGGCGCCGAAGCGGCTCAACTGTTGGCCGCCCAACACCATGTCGGGCGTCTCCATGCTGCCGGAAAGATCGACCGCGATCATCATGGCACGCCCGCTATGCATTTGCGCTTGCGGCGGGCCAATGATCTGCGGCCGTGCGGCAGCGGCGAGCAGCGCGAGCCATCCCAATACCAACAGCCAGGACGCCGCGCTACGTGTGGATGGATGCTCGCCGATGCTCCACGACAGCGAGGCATGCGGCAAACGCAACGCCTGTCCTGGCGATGCAGGTTTCAGGACGCGCCAGATCAGCCACGGCAGCGGCAGCAGCGCAAACACCCAGGGCCATGCGAACTCAGGCATGGTTCTGCTCCAGCGGTTTCATGCGTCGCCAGGCCGCGTGCAACCAGCGATGGACAGCCGCTTCGACGGCGACGCGATTGAACTCGGCATGCGGCTGGTACATGCGCGCTTCGAGCGTCATCAGCGTATCGAGCGTTGCGCTATCGATCGGTACCTGGGCCAACACGCGTCGCCATGGCTCACCTTGTAGATGATGCGCATCAGCCGAGTAGCGCCATGCGGCTCGCCGCAACAGTTGATGCAATGCGGCAGCGTAAGCCATATCGTCGCGCGGATGGCGATCACTCAATTGCCGGATCTCGGCGAGGACGCGTTCCCGCCAGATGCGCGCGCGGCGTGCCCTGCGATAGAGCCCGAAGCCCACCACCAGCAGCACGCAGACCACTGCCAGCAATACCCACCATCCCGGTGCTGGCGGCCACCACGGCGGATTGGGCGGCAGATGGATGTCACGCAACGGCAGCGGAGTTTGCGGCAATGGCATGCTCATCGCCGTTCTCCGGCATGGCGCAGCAGTGCGCAGACCGCTTCCAGCGGATCGGCGGCGGTATCGATGGTGCGATAAGGAATGCCGAGCGATGTGAGCGTGCCTGCGAGCCGTGCCAGTCCTTCGCCCAGGCTGTGCTGGAAGCTTTCGCGCTGATGTGCCGTCTGCAGGATCAAGCGCCGGCGTTCGCCGTGATGTTCGACGGGGTAACTACCGGCTGGCGCCGGTTGTAGCTCCAGCGCATCGGCGACGATGAGCGAACGTATGGCCGTATGGCGCATCATTTCAAGCAGCCGGTCACGTGCGGCTTGATCACTGCTTTGCCCATCGCTGATCAACAATACCCGATTGGCGCCGTGCCGAAGCTTGATCACGTGCTGTAGCGCCTGCGACAACGGCTGGCTTTGGCCGGAGGCGACCGCATCGCAGTTGGCCAGCGCCCCACAGACATCCAATGCGCCACGCAAGCCGCCACGCGGACGTTGCAGATGACTGCTTTCGCCGAACACCATCAAGCCCACGCGCTCACCGGCCTTGACCGCATGCCATGCCGCCAGCGCGGCGGCACGGGCAGCCTGCACGGACTTGAAGCGCACGCGAGTACCAAAGCGCATGCTTGGATGCTGGTCGAGCAGGATCAGCAGCTGTCCCTCGCGCTCTTCCTGAAACAGCTTGGTATGCAGGCGACCGCTGCGTGCGGTCAAGCGCCAGTCCAGGCGCCGTACGTCGTCACCGGGTTGATAAGCGCGCGATTCGGCGTAATCCATGCCGCGGCCGTATAGACGGCTGGTTTGCGGACCCATTCGCGTCGCACGGCTATCCTGCGGCGGCATGCGCAAACGCGCTACGCGACCGCGCAAGGCAATCAGCTCCGCCAGCGAAACGCGGACGCGTCCGTCGCCATCCGATGGATTGGATACAACTGCACTCACGGCAATGGAACGAGATCGAGCAACCGGTTGATGACCTTATCGCTGCGGATACCTTCGGCTTCCGCCTCAAAGCTGAGCAGCACGCGATGGCGCAGTACTTCATGTGCGATGGCGTGCACGTCTTCCGGTAGCGCGAAATCGCGCCCGCTCAGCCATGCCTGCGCACGGGCGCAGCGGTCCAGCGCGATGGTCGCGCGGGGGCTGGCGCCCCAGGCGATCCAGCGTTTCAGCTCAGGACCGTATTGACCTGCATCGCGCGTAGCGAGCACCAGCTGTGCAAGGTATTGCTCCAGAGCGGGCGCTACATGCACGCCCAGCACGGCTGCGCGTGCGGCGAACACCTCTTCTTGCGACACCAGCGGCGCAGCAGGGACCGCTGCACTGACCGGCCTGCCCGCTTGCTCCCGGGCGAGCCGGAGGATGGCCAATTCGGCTGCCGCATCGGGATAACCGATGGTGACGTGCATGACGAAGCGGTCGAGCTGTGCTTCGGGCAGCGCGAACGTGCCTTCCTGCTCGATCGGGTTCTGCGTCGCCATCACCATGAACAGGCCCGGCAGGTGCCAGGTGTTGCGGCCTACGGTAATTTGCCGCTCGGCCATCGCCTCCAGCAGCGCGGATTGCACTTTGGCCGGCGCACGATTGATTTCATCGGCCAGCACGATGTTGTGGAACAGCGGGCCGCGCTCGAACTCGAACGTGCCGGATTGCGGCCGGAACACGTCGGTGCCGGTAAGGTCGGCGGGCAGCAGGTCCGGCGTGAATTGCACGCGATGGAAGTCGGCATCGACGCGGCTGGCCAAGGCCTTCACCGCCGTGGTCTTGGCAAGGCCGGGCGCGCCTTCCACCAGCAGATGACCGTCCGCCAGCAAGGCGATCAGCAGGCAGTCGATGAGCCGCGGCTGGCCGATGATCTGTTGCCTCAGGTCGTCACGGAGGCGGGAAAACGCGTGTTGCAGATGCCCGAGTGTGGGGATTTGGGGCATGTCCATCCGAGAATCCTGTACTGCTTGGTGGGGGTTGAGACCACAGTGTTGTAGGAAAGTTTGGTCGCTTGCTTCCTGCAACGCAAAGGGGCGGCACACTGGCCGCCCCTTGGTTTCTGATGCAGCTTCGCGCTTATTGCAGGCTGTCGCTGAGGATGCGCGGCGTCACGAAGATCAGCAGCTCGTCCTTGTCGTTGACGCGTTGCGTGTTGCGGAACAGGAAGCCAACGCCAGGAATATCGCCCAGCCACGGCACCTTGTTCAAGGTGTCGGTCTTGGTGATTTCATAGATACCGCCCAGCACCACCGTCTGGCCGTTATCTACCAGCACCGAGGTATTGAGCGAGCGCGTATCGATCACCGGCACCTGGCCGCTGCCCGGCACCGTGATGTAGTTGTGCAGCGAGTCCTTGTTGACGTTGATCGCCAGGAAAACGCGATTGTCGGCGGTGATGGTCGGGGTGACCTTGAGTTCCAGGACCGCATCCTTGAACGCCACGGTGGCCGTACCGCTGGCACCGCCACCACCCACGCTGTTCTGATAGGTGACGTAGCCGATTTCCTGACCCTGGCGGATGTCCGCCTCCTGCTGGTTGGCAGTGATCACACGCGGGCTGGACACCAATTGGCTGCGCCCTTCGGCCTGCGATGCGGACAGCTCCAGGTCCAGTGCATAGTTCTTGCCCAGGATGGCGGCCGCAATGGTCGAGGCCGTGCCGGTGGTCGGTGTCGCCGGCAGATTGACCTGCTGGTAATTCTGCAGACCGTTGTAGGTGGTGGTGGTCGTACCGCTCGTGGTGGCGGGCAGAAGGCCGCTACCCACCGACAGCTGCTGGCCGCTCGGATTGATGTGCGTGCCGTTGATCCCCCACTGCACACCCAAATCACGCTCGAAGTCGTCGGTCGCGATCACGATGCGCGATTCGATCAGCACCTGCTGCACCGGACGATCCAGCTCAGCCACGATCGCCCGGATCTCGGTGGTCTTTTCCGCCGTATCGTTGAGCAGCAAGGTGTTGGTGCGCTGGTCGAAAGTGACGCTGCCACGCGGCGAGAGGAAGCCCATATGGCCGCCCGCTGCACCGCTCGCCGCAGCGCCGCCACCCAGGCTGTTCTGCTGCGCACCGGTGGTCAGCAGCTTGGCAATGTCCTGTGCTTTGCCGTAGCTGATCGGGATGTAGGTGGTGATCAGCGGCGCCGTGTCCTGCGCCTTGAAGCGCGCATCGGCCAGGCTTTGTTCGTAATTGGCCAGCTCTTTCTGCGGCGCAATCCAGATCACGTTGCCATCACGGCGCTTGTCCAGGTCCTTGGCACGCAGGATCACATCCAGCGCCTGATCCCATGGCACGTTCACCAGGCGCAGCGTGACGCTGCCACCTACCGTGTCGGAAGCCACCAGGTTCAAGCCCGACACGTCAGCCAGCAGCTGCAAGGCGGAACGCACCGGAATGTCCTGGAAGTTGAAGGTCACGCGGCTACCGGTGTAGACCGGCTGCGCCATGGATGCAGGATTGGTGTTCTTCGCCTCCTGCTTCTTCGGCGTCACTTCGACCACATACTGATTGCCGGTCTGATAGGAAGACACATCCACGTCGCCGCTGTAGGCGATGTCGATATGCGCGCCGTTCGGCGTGGACTTGGGCGAAATCGACTGCACCGGCGTGGCGAAGTCGAGCACGTTCAGGCGCTGCGCCTGGCTGGCTGGAAGCTGCGCATTGGTAATGTCCACGGCAATGTCGCCGTTTTCGCGGCGCATGTTGGCCGTGGCGCCGGTACCGCTGAAGTTGATCAGCACGCGACCGGAGCCATTCGCACCACGCTGGAAGTCGATGTTGCTGACTGCCGGTCCGTTGAGCGCCGACGGCAGTGCCTTCGACGGATCGATAGTGGCCGCCGTCGTCACCGGCTGCGACTGCGTGCCGTTGTTGACCACCAGTACGAGGCTGTTGCCTTCCACGCGAGACTTGTAGCTTGACGCCTGCATGAGCTCGACCACGACGCGGGTGCGTCCGCCAGCGGACACTGCCGATACGCCAGTGGTGGTGCCCACGCCGATATCCTGATGGCGTGCTGCGTCATTGGTGGTATCCGGGAAATCGACTGCGATACGCGGCGGCGTTTCGGTGGTGAAGATATTCGGCTGCGGCACCTGGTTGCTGTCAAAGCTCATGCGCAACTCGACGCGGCCACCCGGCAGCGTCTTGTAGGTGATGTTCTGCAGCGTGCTGGCGGCGGCGGCCGTTGCCCAGACGGCCGAACCCAACGCCACGATGGTAATCAGGCAACGGCTGGCCAGGTGCATGGCGCGACTCCGGACTGGTTGATTTGGATTAGTCATTGCACAGCCCCTGTATTCCTATTTCGCCTCGAGCGCGATGCTGGCCGGACGTTCCATCCAGCCGCCATTGCCGTTGGAAACCAATTCGACCAGGTCGACGTGGTCACCGTTGATGGCGGTGACGCGGCCGTAGTTCTGGCCCATGTATTCGTTGATGTGCACGCGATGGATCACTCCGCCAGGATCTTTGATGAGTGCTTCCATGGTGGAACCGGCACCAATCGTGCCAACCATCCTCAGGCTATCCAGCGAGTAGGCTTCAAGCGGTTGGCGTGGCCGGCCTGCATCCGGACGCGGGCCGCTGCCCTGGTTCAACTCGTCCTGGCTGGGACTGAACGGGTCGCGCTTGTCCTGGTCGTTATAGGTGAAGCTTTCGAAGGTCTTGATCACCGGCAACGGTGGGATCGGCGCACCGCGCTTGGCTTTTTCCTGCGCCACCCAGTCGCGCAGGTCGGACATGCCGCTCGTGCAACCACCCAACACCAGCGCGGTAGCGATCAGCAATGACAGCTTGGCCAGGTTAATCGGCTTCATGGCAGTCATGACTCTCATTTCCGCCCCCCGGCCTTCTTCGCCTTGTTCCCCTCGCTGGTTTCGGAGTCCTCGAGGTAACGGTAGGTCTTTACCGTGCCCTGCAAGACCAGCAGCTGGTTGGACGCGGGTTCCGCGCCCTTGGCCGGCGGATTGAGCGGCGTCAGCGAGACATCGTGCATGGTGAGGATCACTACGCGCGGCAGCGAAGCCACGCCGCTGATGAAGGCGCCGAACTGGTGGTACGTACCGATCATCTTCAGCTGGATCGGCTTTTCCGCGTAGAAGTCCTTCGGAATTTCGGTACCCGGCTGGAACAGTTCCTGTTGCAGGCCCGCCGACAAGGCAGTCTGCGATACGTCCACCAGCAGTTCGGGCATTTCGGTCTTGCTGGGCAACTGACGCAGCAGCTGGCGCAGCATGTCCTTCATTTCATCCAGCTGCTGCTGCAGGGCTTCGAGATTGACCGACTTGGCCTGCTTCTCGGAAAACTCTTTCTTGAGCTGCACTTCCTTGTTGGCAAGCGTCTGTAGTTGGTCCTGTTGGTCACTGATGACCGTGTACCAGCCGACAAGCCCGAGCACGAGGAACAGCAACACCGTGAAAAACGTCTTGACCGACTTCGGCCAGCCGCCGATGTTGTTGCGGTCGAGACTGCGCAGATCGTCGAGGAGTTTCATTATTTGGCCCCTCCCGCGGTCGTCACGCTGGCCGGTGCCGTTCCCGCTTTCGCTTGTGCGGATTGGTCGGCTTTCGCCTCCGCCTCTTTCAACGCCTTTACCATCGCAGCGTCTCGCGCGCGTATCGCTGGCGTGGCGCCAGGTTTGTTCTGTCCCTCTTCCAGCGCCTTTATCATCGCATCAGTCATCGCGCGTTCTGCTGGCGTGTGCGGAACCGGTGCCGGGGGTATATCGCGATACTCCCTCGTGCTCGACGAGGCCAGACCGGAAGCACCCTGCCCAGCACCATCATCCTTGGGCTTGGACAGCGTCACGGTCAGGCCGAAGCTATACGGCATGCGCGTGGCGTCATGGCTGTTCTCGGTCTTGCTGAGATCGGCCTGCCCCATCCACGGCGACGCTTCGATATTGCGCATGTACTCGGCCACGCTGGCGTTGGATTGCGCCACGCCACCCAGCGCCATCTGATCACCCGCTTGCTTGATCGAGGTCAGGCGTACGCTGCCTGGAACGGTTTTCACCAGCTCGTCAAACAAGTGCACCATCTGCGAACGGTTGGCCTGCAGCTGTTCGATGATCTGCTTGCGTGCCAGCAACTGGGCGCGGACTTTTTCCAGATCCTTGATCTTGTCCAGCCGTGCATCGACCTGCTTGATCTGATCCTGCAGGTAGGCGTTTCGGTCATTCTGGTTATCGATGCGCATGTCCATCCAGAACCACCACAGGAACAGCACGCCGATGGCGACCAAACCCGCGGCGGCGAGCTGCATGAAGAACTCGCGCTGCCGGATCTTGCGGCGCTCGGCACGCCAAGGAAGCAGGTTGATGTGTGCCATCAGTCGAAACTCCTCATGGCGAGTCCGACCGCGATCATCAGTGCCGGGGCATCCTGGGTCAGCGACTGTGCCTGCACCCGACTGGAGAGCGACATGCGCGCCAACGGATTGGCCACCACGCAGGGCAGACCAAGCTGCTCTTCGAGCATCGCGCTGATCCCTTCGATCGACGCGCAACCGCCGGCCAGCACCACTTGATCGACCTTGCTGAATTCACTGCCAGCATAGAAGAACTGCAGCAAGCGGCTGATCTGCTGCACCAGCGATTCCTTGAACGGCTGCAGTGCTTCGGTCTCGTAGGATTCCGGCAGGCCGCCCTTGCGCTTGGCGCGGCCGGCTTCCTCGTAGGAAAGGCCGTAGCGGCGCATGATTTCGTCGGTGAGCTGCTTGCCGCCGAACACCTGCTCGCGCGAGTAGATGGTGCGCTGGTTCTTCAGCACCGACAGCGTCGTCATGGTGGCGCCGATATCGATCACCGCCACCAGCGCATCGCGTCCGACATTCAGCTGATCGGCGATCAGGGTGAAGGCGTTCTCCATCGCGAAGGCCTCCACGTCGATCACCTGCGCGGTGAGACCGCCCAGGTCCAGCGCAGCCACGCGCATGTCCACATTCTCCGTGCGCGAGGCAGCCAGCAGAATGTTGTTCATTTCGGGGTTGTCACGCACCGGCCCGAGCACCTCGAAATCAAGGCTCACTTCCTCGATCGGGTACGGAATGTACTGGTTCGCTTCGACCTGGATCTGACCTTCCAGATCCTCCTCCGACAACTCGGCGGGCATCGGCACGATGCGCGTGATCACGGCGGAACCGGCAACCGCCGCGGCGGCGTGCTTGACCTTGGCGCCGGATCGCGACAACGCGCGGCGGACTGCTTCGCCTACCGCCTCGACCTCGACGATGTTTTTTTCGACCACGGCATTAGGGGGCAGCGGCTCGATCGCGTAGTGCTCCACGCGATAGCGACCTCCTGCCTGGCTGAGCTGCAGCAGCTTTACGGCAGTCGAGCTAATGTCGACGCCGACCAGCGGCGGCTTCTTGGGTGTAAAGAGCCCCACGACGTTTCCCCCTTGACCCCTGGCGCTTCCGCCAGTTACTGGCAGGATTGCCGGGCCATTAAATCCAAAAATTGACGCAATAGCAACGGCCTACGCGATCTTCTTCGAGACTTTTGGCGTGATGTCCTGCACATTTGGACCAATCCGCCCGTGCCGCGATTAAGGTTTTGCTAACCGGCTGCTGATACCCCCCATACTGCTACATCTATACTTTGGTCTGTTTTGACTCAAGTCTCGCTACAACAACCACATGACGCGATTTTTTAAAGCCCTGCTGCGCTGGCTGCTGATCCTGGGCTTCAGCGGACTCCTGATGGTCGCCGCGGCCATCGGGGTGGCCTATTGGCTAGTCTCTCCGCGCATTCCGTCGGTGGATGTGCTCAAGGACTATCACATGCAAGTTCCGCTCCGGGTGGTCACCGCGGACGGCAAGCTGATCGCCACATTCGGCGAGACGCGCCGCATCCCGGTCTCCATCGAGCAGGTGCCGGACATGCTCAAGCATGCGGTGCTATCGGCGGAAGATGCTGATTTCTATACTCATCCTGGCGTGGATTGGCGCGGCGTGATGCGCGCCGGCTTCCATGTGGTGGCCTCCGGCGGCAACAAGACCCAGGGCGGCTCTACCATTACACAGCAGGTGGCGCGCAACTTCTTCCTGAGCCCGGAAAAGCTCTATTCCCGCAAGCTGATCGAGATGTTCATCGCCTTGCGTATGGAGAGTGCGCTCACCAAGGACCAGATCCTGGAGCTGTATCTCAACAAGATGTTCCTGGGACACCGCTCCTACGGCGTCGCGGCGGCGGCGGAGTACTACTACGGCAAACGGCTCGACCAGCTCACGATTGCCCAGTGCGCCGCCATTGCCTCCACCTTCCAGCTGCCCTCGGCGGTCAACCCCCTCACCAACATCCCCCGCCTGGTCACCCGCCGCAACTGGGTGCTGGGCCAGATGCTGGAACACCGTTACATCAACCAGGCGCAATACGATGAGGCGATCCACGCGCCGGACGATGCCGCCCCGCACGAGCAGCCGATCCAGGTAGACGCCCCCTACGTAGCCGAAATGGCGCGATTGCAGGCGCTGGACCGCCTCGGCAACGACGCGCTGACCGAGGGCTACGTGATCAAGACCACTCTTGTCAGTACCCGACAACAAGCGGCAGTAGCTGCCGTACGCGACGGCCTGGCCGTTTACGACCATCGCCATGGCTGGCGGGGGCCGGAAGCCCACGAGGAACTGCCGCCAAACGCCAGCGACAGCGACTACAGCAACCTGCTCTCCAGCTACATGGACGTGGCGGGGCTGACGCCGGGCCTGGTCATCGCCTCCTCCAGCACCGAAGCCTCGGTCTTCCTGCCCGACAAGCAGGTGATCAAGCTGGATCTGAAGGCCATGGACTGGGCTCGCCCCTATATCAATGAAAACCGCGTGGGCGCCACCCCCACCCGGGTCGACACCGTGCTCAAGCCGGGCGACATCATCCGCGTGATCCACGACGACAAAGGTGCGTGGCAGCTGACGCAGATTCCGAAGGCCCAGGCTGCGCTGGTATCGCTCGACCCGGAGAATGGCGCGATCCAGTCGCTGGTCGGCGGCTTCAACTTCCAGCGCAGCAAGTTCAACCGCGCGGTGATGGCCGCGCGCCAGCCGGGTTCGAGCTTCAAGCCCTTCATCTACTCGGCGGCGTTCGAGCGCGGCTATACGCCGGCCTCGATCATCAACGACTCGCCAATTGCCCTGCCCGACCCCTCGCAGCCGAACGGCCTGTGGACGCCGAACAACGACGACGACAAGTTTGCCGGCCCCATGCGCCTGCGCGAGGCGCTGATCGAATCGAAAAACCTGGTCTCCGTGCGGCTGCTCGATGCGATCGGTGTGCGCTACACGCGCGATTACGTCACGCGCTTCGGCTTCCCGCTCGATGCGCTGCCGAACAACCTGTCGATGGCGCTTGGCACGGCCTCGGTGTCGCCACTGAGCATGGCGCGCGGATTTGCCGTATTCGCCAACGGCGGCTACCTGACCACGCCGTACTTCATCGACGAAATCGACGACCGTGACGGCAAGCCGGTCTACGTCGCCAATCCGGCCCGCGCCTGCGCGGACTGCTCGGAGCGGCTGCTGCAAAACAGCCCGCCTGCGCCGCCGCCGGCCAATATGCTGACCAACGGCGTATCGGCAAGCTCATCCAATGCCCCCGCGCCTGCCACCAGCGTGGCCATGGCCGGCCAAACAGCACTGCCGGCCGACGTGCACAACAACGGCGCGGCACCACCGGCGCTGGCTCCGCATGTGATCGATATTCGCAACGATTACCTGGTCACCTCGCTGATGAAGGACGTCATCCAGTCGCCCATGGGCACGGGCTACGCGGCAAAAGCACTCAACCGCAAGGACCTGGCCGGCAAGACCGGCTCGACCAACGACCATCGCGATGCCTGGTTCGTCGGCTTCAACGGCGATCTGTCGACCGCCGTGTGGGTGGGCTTTGACGATTTCAGCTCGTTGGGCAAGGGTGAGTTCGGCGCCAAGGCAGCCTTGCCGATCTGGATCGACTACATGGGTGACGTGCTCAAGGGCCTGCCCGAGAAGAGCCTGCCCATGCCACCAGGCATCACCACCATGCTGATCAACCGCGAAAGCGGCCTGCCCACCACTCAGGGCGATCCCGATGCCATGCAGGAAATCTTCAAGGTGGAAGACATCGACCGCCTGCACAATCTGGCCACGCAGCAGCAGCAACAAAACCAGGATCAACAGCAGACTAACGATATCTTCTAACTTTTTGCTGTAGGCTTGCCCTGCCCCCGCACACTACAAGAGGGTCGCAGCATGGCACGAGGTGAGCATCATCGTATCCACGCGCAAGACCGTGTGCAGCGCAATCGGCTACGCGTCGCCCAGGAGGCGGCGCGCCTGATGAGCGAACACGGCATCCGCGACTTCCACCGCGCCAAGCGCAAGGCCGCCGAACGGCTCGGCGTACTGGACGAGCAAGCGCTTCCCCGCAACCACGAGATCGAACAGGCCCTGCGCGAGCATCAGCGCCTGTTCCAGTCAGAAAGCCAACCCAAATTGCTCAGAGAACGGCGTGAAGCCGCAGTCGAAGCAATGCGTTTCCTGCAACGCTTCGAACCGCGCCTGGTCGGCGCCGTGCTGGAAGGCACAGCCGATGCGCATTCGGCGGTATGCCTGCACGTCTTCAGCGACGATCCCGAAGCCGTCGGCATCTATCTGCGCGAGCAGGGCGTGCCGTTCGAAATGCAGACGCGCCGCTTGCGTGTGACCCGCGACGAACAGGTCGAATATCCGGTACTGCTGTTCGCTGCCGACCATCTTCCCTTCGATATCACGGTGCTGCCACACAAGGCATTGCGGCAGGCACCGCTCGATCGGGTGGACGAAAAGCCGATG
>NZ_DATJMN010000338.1:0-4084 GCF_035508675.1 Dyella sp. | reverse complement strand
ACTTCGCCTGCGTGCCGCAGCGCTTGTCGCGGGCAACCGGCATGATCGTGCTGGAGATATCGACGCTGCGCAGCCTGTTCCGGTATGCCAGAAGGGCATCGTCCAGCGAAGCCAGGGTGGGGGCGTTGGAAGGCGGTCGCGACCACATCAAGTGGAACATGATCCACCATATCGCCGTCGTCACTCCACGAAACCGCAAGCGCTATGCGGCGCTCTACCGGAACGTCGATCTGCCCAAAGTCTACCTGGGGTCCGCGCGCGCCATCGACGACTGCTATCGGCAATGGGCGTTGGAGCGATAAACGAACCGCTGGCCGAACCGGGAAAGCTGGCGTCGTTTTATCGCAGCGCCTTTCAGAGAATTTCCAGCACCTTCTCCGGCGGCCGCCCGATCACGGCCTTGCCGTTTGCAACCACGACAGGTCGCTCGATCAGGCGCGGGTGTTTCGCCATCGCGGCGATGAGCGCGTCTTCGCCGAGGCGTGGATCATCGAGCTTCAATTGCCGATATTCATCCTCGCCCGTGCGCAGCCATTGCTGCGCCGTGATGCCGAGTTGCCGCAGCAGCGCTTTCAATTCGGCAACGGTAGGCGGGGTTTCGAGATAGTTGATCACCTCGAACGGCTGGCCGTGCCGCTCGAGCAAGGCCAGCGCGCTGCGTGACTTGGAGCAGCGCGCGTTGTGATAGATGCGGATCACGATCGCTTAGCGGTTGCCGGAACGATTGCCGCCGCCGCCTTGGCCGTGCGGGCGATTGCCGCGTTGCGGCCGGCCGCCACCGCCGCCACCGCCGCCACCGCCGGCGGGACGATTGCCGCGGTTGTTGCGATTGTTGGTGCCGCCGGCGTTGAAGCCGCCATACGGATTCGCACCGCCACCGCCGCGGCGATTGCCAGGCGCCTGGCCGCCGCTGTGGCTGCGTCCGCCGCCTTCACGGGTTTCGCCGGCGAACCAGGTGCGGGCGGGTGGCAATTCCTGGCCGGGGGCGATGCCGCGCTTCTTCTTTTGCATCTTCTTCGGCCGCTCCGGTGCGGCGACGTTGCCGTTCACTTCGCGATTCGGATTGCGGCGTTTCTGCTTGCCGCGTGCAGGTTCTTCGCGGATGCGATCGAAGGCGCGCAGTTCGCGAGCTTCGTCGTGATAGCCGCCGCTCCACGCTGCGGTACCGCCTTTTTCGGGGCGATATTCGACCACATTGCGCGGCGCGCGGCGCTGGTGCAACACCGGGCTCAAGGTCAGCACCGGTTGTGGTGCGCCGAGGCCGGCGGTCTTGCGCAGGTCCTTGACGGCGTCTTCGTTGAGCGCTTCGCAGTCGCCGCGGCGGAGCATGCGCGGCAGTTCGATGCTGCCGTAACGGATGCGCTTGAGGCGGCTGACCAGGAAGCCTTGCGAGTCCCACAGGCGGCGCACTTCACGGTTGCGGCCTTCGCGGATCACCACGCGGAACCAGCTATGGCTGCCGCCGCGGCTGATGATGGCGATTTCGTCGAAGCGGGCGGGGCCGTCTTCCAGCTCCACGCCGGCCTTGAGCTTTTCGATCACCTCGTCCGGCACTTCGCCATGCACGCGGCACAGGTATTCGCGCTCCATGCCGCTGCGCGGATGCATCAGCGCGTTGGCGAGGTCGCCGTCGGTGGTGAGCAGCAGAAGACCGGTGGTGTTGATGTCCAGGCGGCCCACGGCGACCCAGCGCGCGCCTTTCAGTCGCGGCAGCTGTTCGAACACGGTGGGGCGGCCCTCGGGGTCTTCGCGCGTGGTCACCACGCCTTCGGGCTTGTGGTAGACCAGCACTTCGGCGTCGTCGCGGTTGTCGGTGGCGACGACGAATTGCTTGCCATCGATCACCACGCGGTCGCCGGCGCGTACGCTGGCGCCGATGTTGGCCGAGCTGCCGTTGACCTCGACGTCGCCGGCCTGGATGCGTTGCTCCAGCATGCGGCGCGAGCCGAGCCCGGCGTTGGCGAGCACCTTGTGCAGGCGCTCTTCGATCGGTGGGGTGTTTTCAGGCGGCGTGGCGCGCTTGAGGCTCAATACGGATTTTTGTGGCGCATTCATGCGCGGTACTCCTCGGTGTCTTGCTCGGCGGAGCCAGGGGCGGCGTCCGCGGATTCCGCTGCCTCGTCGGCAGTGGCGGGATGGGTGTCGGTGTCGGCGACCGTGTTCGCTTCGTCAGCGGGCTCGCCGGTATGGGATGGAGCGTCTACTGTTGCTTCTGCGTGGAGCGAAGGCTCGGGATGTTCCGGTGCCTCGTCCAAAGGTGCTTCGTCAGTGGGTGCGTGGTTGACTTCTTCCGCTGCCACGTGTTGTTCGGGTGGCTGCTCTGCTTGAGCCGCTGCTTCTTCGGTATGGGTTTGTTCGGTGTGCGCTTGGTCGACAGGCGTTTCAGCATCGGCGTCTTCCGCATCCGGGTCGATCGGTAGATTGCGCACCGGCCGGGGCGGCTCCGATTCATTGTCCAGCCGCATTTGCGGATCTTCCATGTCGCGGATGTCGGACAGCGGCGGCAATTCGTCCAGCGATTTGAGATTGAAATAGTCGAGGAAGGCGCGGGTGGTGCCGTACAGCGCGGGCTTGCCGGGTACGTCGCGGTGGCCGACGACGCGAACCCATTCGCGCTCCTCCAGCGTCTTGACGATGTTGGAAGACACCACCACGCCGCGGATCTGTTCGATTTCCGGCCGGGTGATGGGCTGCCGGTAGGCGATCAGGGCCAGCGTTTCCAGCAGGGCGCGCGAGTAGCGGCTGGGCTTTTCGGTCCACATGCGCGACACCCACGTGTGCACCTCGTGCCGGATCTGGTAGCGGAAGCCGGAGGCGACCTCTTTCAGTTCCACGCCGCGGCCCTGGCAGTCCTCGGCCAGTTGCTCGAGCGCCATCGCGATCTGCGCGCGGTCGACCTCGTCTTCCTCGATGAACAGCTCGCCCAGCTGCGCCAGGCTCAGCGGTTGGCTGGCGGCCAGCAAGGCGGCTTCGATAATCGGTTTGAGTTGCTCGATCTGCATAGCCTTGGGATCAGGTATCCATAGCAGTTGCGATGTTTGCGTGGATGGTCGTTACTCGCCGCCCGAGGCGGCTTCCGATGGCTCGAACACGTCGTCGCCGCCGATGTGTTCTTCTTCCACCATGGCCGCTTCTCCTGCGGCCGAGGTATTGGCTTTTACGTAGATCGGCGCCAATGGTTCTTCCTGCACGATGCTGACCAGGAACTCCTTGGCCAGCTCCAGCATGGCCAGGAAGGTGACCACCACGCCCAGCCGTCCCTCGCTTGGGTCGAACAGGCTTTCGAAGCGGTGGAACTGGTCGCCTTCCAGGCGGCTGAGCAATTCGCCCATGCGCTGGCGCACACTCAACGCTTCGCGCTTGATGGCGTGATGCCCGAACAGCTCGGCCCGGTGCAGCACGTCCTTGAGGGCTAGCAGCATTTCCTTCAGATCCAGCGGCGGCGGCAGCTTGATCACGTTGCGCTCGCCCGTATCGGCCTGCGCCAGCACGGTGTCGCGCTCCAGGCGGGGCAGGGCGTCGATATCCTCCGCGGCCTTCTTGAAGCGCTCGTACTCCTGCAGGCGGCGTACCAGCTCGGCGCGCGGATCTTCCTCCAGATTTTCTTCCGTGGGGGGGCGCGGCAGCAGCAGCCGTGATTTGATCTCGGCCAGGATCGCCGCCATCAGGAGGTATTCGGCGGCTAGCTCCAGGCGCATCACGTCGCGCATCATCTCGATGTATTCCATGTATTGCCGGGTGATCTCGGCAATCGGAATATCGAGAATGTCCAGGTTCTGCCGGCGGATCAGGTACAGCAACAGATCCAACGGCCCCTCGAACGCCTCCAAGATGACTTCCAGTGCATCCGGCGGAATGTACAGATCCTGCGGCATTTGCAGCATGGGTTCGCCGCGCACGATGGCCAGCGGCATTTCCTGCTGCTGCGGAACCCCGGCAAACGCGTCTTGCGTTGCTTGTATAGGCTGAGACTCGGTTGGCTCAGTGCTCATCAATGCATGTCATTGGCCCGCCCGATAGGCTGGCGTTCGTTCTGTGGACGACTCAGAACCCTCTTTCCCACACGGAAACCAAAGAGTTCATG
>NZ_DATJMN010000337.1:0-2495 GCF_035508675.1 Dyella sp. | reverse complement strand
GCGCTGATGATGGCGGTGTCGGTGGAGCCCACATACATCGTCAGGCTGGCAAGGCCCGGCGCCATGCCGATGGCCTGTGTCATGTCCAAGGTCTGCTCGGTATCGTCGCAGCCGCTGGAATACACGCAGGACGTGCTGGTGCCGTCGGTCGACAGCAGCGTGATCGGCACATGGTTGGTCTGGTGCACGTTGCTGAAATAAGTGTTCAAGTCGGCCAGATCGGTGCCGTAGTATTCCAGCAGGCCCAGGTTTTCGCCGGCGCCGGTGAGGCTGGTGCCGCCGTAATAGGCCGCGCGCATATCGCTGCCGAGGAACGAGGCCGAAGGACCCGAGCCCGTTGTCGCGTGCGACACGACCGCCTGCGGGCTGATGCCGTGTGCCGCCGCGTAATCGCTCCTTTTCACGTACAGCGGCTTGGGAATCGAATAATTATCCAGGCCCGATACGTGCCATAGCGGAATCGCCAGCGAGGTGGTGGGCTCGCGATCGGGGCTGTAGAACGTGCGGTTTTCGGTGGGATGCTTGTAGGTGCGCATCTTTACGTTGAACGCCGCTTCCACCGCGGACACCGGGCCGATCACCTGGATATCCATGCCGTCGCGGCTGCCGCCGGTGACAGCAAAGCCATAGCGCGTGAGGTACTGCACCACGGTGTCGTAGTCGTTTTGCGTCGGACCGAATCGCGCGGTGAATTCTTGCGGCGTGAGGAAGTGGCGATAGTTGGCGCTGGCAGGATTGTTGACGTCCGCCACGAATGCATCCAAGCCTGCCTTGTCGCGCAAGGGCAGTACCACATCCAGGCTCATCAACTTGGTTGCGGGCAGGCTGCCCACCTGTTGCGCGGCGTTGGTGCTGACGGCATCGCGCACGTGATGCGTATAAACCTGTGCGGCGTTGGCAGCCGTGCTCGCCCCGAACGCCATGGCGATGGCAATGGACAGTGCGCACGCCTTGCGTGCAAGGCCGGAATGCTCGTGCGAGAAAGATGTTCCAGTCGAATCTGTGCTCGTCATGGGAAGCTACTCCTATAAGTAGTCACTGAGAGAAGAATCGAGGAAACAACAATGCTCCCCTCCCCAGGGGTGCCGAATGGCCGCGAGAAATTAGGACGACAGCCGTCGTTTTCCAGTGAAGCGGGCAGCGCCAACGGCGCAGCCCTTATGCGCGTTTGTCCGGCGGATCAGGGGACGCGGATTATGTGCGGGCGATCACGGATCGTGCCGGCCTGTTATCGCCAAGCTAGTTAGTTTTCCCCTACCGGTTGCGGCATGTCTGCAAACGCCTCGCGGATTGACGTGGATCAGTTTCCGAGCGCTCGCCGCACTGCCCGGCCAAAATCGTCCATCGCGAACGGCTTGGTGATGATCGCCATGTTCTCGCCGAGGAATTCCGATTGCACGGCCGCGTTTTCGGCGTAGCCGGTCATGAAGAGCACGGGGACGGACGGGTGGCGCTCGCGCACGAGCTCGGCGAGCTGGCGTCCGTTCATGCCGGGCAGGCCCACATCTGAAATAAGTAGATCGATATGTTCGGACGGCGACAAATGCTGCATTGCCGTGATGGCATCGCGCGCCGTCTTCACCGCGTAGCCCAGTTCCTCCAGCAAGAAGCTCACCAGCACCCGCACCTGATCGTCATCTTCAACGACGAGCACTTGCTGGCCCTCGCCTTTGGGAGCGCGGGGATGCGCGACGGCGTTGTCGATGTTGCCATCGGCGGTGGCAGGAAGGTAGAGCGCGATGCTCGTACCCTTGCCCGGCGCGGATTGGATATCGATGTATCCCTTGGACTGCTGCATGAAGCCGTAGATCATCGACAGCCCAAGGCCGGTGCCTTGACCGAGCGGCTTGGTAGTGAAGAAGGGTTCGAAGACACGCTCTTTGACGCTGGAATCCATGCCTACGCCGGTATCGGCCACTTCGACCACCACGTAGCCCAAGGCATTGAGCGCCGTGTCATCGTGCGGAAAGGGAATCGACGATGCGGTCCGTGTGGCAATCCGCAGCTGGCCGCCATCGGGCATGGCATCCCTCGCGTTGATGCATAAATTCAGAACGGCGCTTTCGAGTTGATTGACGTCGACCAGGGCGTGGTTCAGGCCCTTGCCCAGGTCGACCACGATGTGAATCCGTTCGCCCAGGGTCTGCCGCAAAAGCATGTGCATCGAGCGGATCAGCGCATTGAGTTCGACCGGTTTGGGATCCAGCGACTGGCGCCGGGAGAACGCCAGCAAACGCTGGGTGAGCGCCGCGGCGCGGTTGGCCGAATCCAGCGCCGCCCGGATGACGCGCTCCAAACGATCGGTGTTTCCGGCCTGCAGGCGGAGGTCGACAATATCGAGGGCACCGATAATGCTGGTGAGCATGTTATTGAAGTCGTGCGCAATGCCGCCGGTCAGCTGGCCCACCGCTTCCATTTTCTGCGCTTGCCTCAGCGCCGTTTCGCTTTCGGAGCGGGCCAGCATCTCGGCCTGCAGCGCGGCCGTGCGCTCGGCG
>NZ_DATJMN010000336.1:0-2933 GCF_035508675.1 Dyella sp. | reverse complement strand
GTCCACGCTGCCGAGCTGGCCCACCGCGAAGATCGTCGGTGCTGCACTGCCCGGCGCCGATTTGCCGAAGCCGAAGTCACGCACATCGGCCAGCTCGCCGAGCTTCGTCAGCGCACTGCCATCGTCATGTGCGCGCAGCAGGCCAAGACCTTCGCCGCCGACGTACACCACACCGGCGGCATCGGGCGCTGCGCGTATCCACGCGATAGAACCGTGATTCAAGCGCTCGCCCAGGGCACCGCCAATCACCTGGAAATGCGCACCGCCATCGCGGCTCACCAGCACCTGCGTGGCATGGCCTTGATGACCGAAGAAACGCCCTTCATAAGCATAGAAACGCTTGGGATCGACCCGATCGCTGAGCACGCGTGCATGCTGTGGCAAGCCGTCGACCGCCTGCCAATGCTTGCCGAAATCATGCGTGAGGTAGGCATGCGCGGCGCCACGCGGCAGCCACAGTACCGCCGAACCATCCGCGGCGATGGCAATGGTGCCGGCGCCCTCACCGGACGGCTCCGGCTCGCTGGCGAACGCATGCCAATGCGCGCCGCCGTCCTCGGAGTAAGCGGCGCGGATCGCCGGATCGAACGGCTTGCGCAGATAGCCGCTGCGCACCATCCACGCCGGCTTGTTTTGCGCGAAATCGATGCTCTCGCTATTGGCATAGCGCGGCGGCGCAGTGAATTGCAGCTGCGCCACATCAAGATCATCATGCTTGTAGCCATCCAGGTCGCCGATCGCGCTCAGCAGATGCGCACCTTGCGGCGGGCTGATCAAGTCCAGCGCCACGGTTTCTTCCAGGCCGCGATCCTGGAACTGCCAGTGCACGTCGCCGCCATGATCGGCCCGGCGCATATCGGTGGACATCCACACGCCGTAGCCGGTGACGAACCACACGCGATCCGAATCGTGCGGATCGATGGCGATGGAAGCGAGCCAGTGCGGCGTGTGTTCGCGCACCCATACCGGGTCGCTGTCGTCGAACTGCGAGCGCGCGAAAATTTCCTGCCAGTGACGGCCACCGTCGGTGCTGCGGAACAGCTCGTCCTTGGGCGTGTAATGGGCGAAGGTCGCCGTCATCACCACGTTCGGATGGCTGGGATCGACGGCGACCGAACCCCAGCCATAGCCGCTCGGCGTGCCGATCACATGCGGCAGCGGCGTGATGTCCGTCCAGCTTTGGGTCGCCGCTACGTATTTCCACACCGCACCGTCGTGCATGGTGTCCGGGCCGGGTTCGTCGCCGTAGCTCAGGTAATACGCACCATCGCCGGCACGGACCATGTGATTGGGACGCAAGCCGATCGGTTGGCCGGAGACGGGATTCCAGGTCCGTCCGCCATCGATGGATCGGAAAAGACTGGTTTGCCGGGTGGAAACGCCGGCGTAGAGCGTGCCGGTTGGTTGGCCCGGCGTGCCGCTGCTGGGATCGAACACCACGAACACGATGCCGATGGCCTGCCGCCGCCAGTTGTTTTTCGCGCTCGCCGACAGCGACGTGGCGACCGCCGGAAAACTGTCGACCTTGTTCCAGTGCGCGCCGTAGTCATCGCTGCGCCACAAGCCCGCATCACGCGAGCCGAGGAACAGGATGCGGCCATCGTTGGGATCCACCGCCAGGCGCTCGCCATCGCCGCGCCCCAATTCGTTGCCGCCCATCTTGAACGGCAGGTTGGTGCGCTGGAAATGCGCGCCGCGATCGGTCGAGCGCAGTACGGCCGCATTGCCGACGTGCGGATCGTTGTAGGTGCCCGATAGCAGATAGACGCGATCGGCGTCGTGCGGATCGACGGCAAGGCTGTCGATGCCCAGCAGGTTGTTGTCCGCCGCGCCGAGCCAATCGGTAAGCGCCGTCCAGCGCATGGCCGATTGATCCCAGCGATACGCGCCGCCGACGTCGGTGCGGGCGTAAAGCAAACCCTGTGCGGCGGGCTGGTAAACCAGGCCGCTGACGAAACCGCCGCCGCCGATGCGGACACTGGTGAAGTGGTAGGGCGTAGCGGTGGGTTGGCTGGCCTGCACGCTCAACGTGAAGAACAGTGAGCAGGCAATCA
Source organism: Dyella sp. (assembly GCF_035508675.1). GTDB lineage: Bacteria > Pseudomonadota > Gammaproteobacteria > Xanthomonadales > Rhodanobacteraceae > Dyella_B. Next base: position 879 of record NZ_DATJMN010000336.1, on the reverse strand, counting down.
TGCCGATGTTTCTGAGCATATCTAAAAAGCCCCTTCTCGCTTCGCCGTCATTCCGATGCGAAGAAGGCGGCCGTAGGCTGGGATGGCTTCCCAGCTTGCTGGTGGTGGCATTTGATGCTGGGATGTCATCCCAGCCTACGCGGCTTCGCCGGAACGATGCGGTGAGGGTTTGCCGCGAAATTCGCCCCTCACCGCAACCCGCTCCCCCCTCTTTGATCAAGCATGGGGGAGCGGGAGTGACACGCCGTTGCATCAGAACGTCGCCCGCATCACCAGCTCATAACGCCGGTCGGTAACGAACCAGCCGCGTGGGTACAGGTTGTAGTCCACGACGCCATTGCCGTAGCTGGTCGGACCCATGATCGTCTTCACCGTCGCGTTGGTGAGGTTGTTCATGGTCAGGCCAACCTGCACGTTCTTGTTGATCGTGTAGAACACCGAGGCGTCGAGCTGGCCGTAGCTGTCCGACCACATCGGCAAGTGCGTGTTGGCGTCGCTGGTGCTGAGCAGGTAGCGCGAGCGCCAGCTATAGGCCATGCGCGCCTGCCAGTTGCCGAGCTGGTACATGCCGGTCAGGTTGAAGCTGTTCTTGGACAGGCCGACCAATGGCAGCGGGAAGCCGGTGACCACGGCGCCGCTGTAGGGGTTGGTGGCCGTGTTGACGCCGCCCTCGCTGTGCACGTAGGTGTAGTTGGCCTGCATGCCGAGGCCTTTCAGTGCACCCGGCAGGAAATCGAAGAACTGGTTGTAGCCCACCTCGGCGCCGCGCACCATGCCGGTGCCGATGTTGTACGGGCGCGTCACCGACCATTGCTGGTTGTTGTAGGTCTCCGTGTAGGTTTCCTGCGCGATGTAATTGCCGATGTCCTTGAAGAACGC
>NZ_DATJMN010000335.1:0-7308 GCF_035508675.1 Dyella sp. | reverse complement strand
CAGTTGCGCGGCCAATCGGCCGGCGTGCACGTGCAGGCGCGCATCGGTGGAGCCGGTAGCGATGCAGTCTTCGCACAGGGCCATCGCGTCTTCCTGTCGCCCACTTTCATCCAGCAGTTCGATGGCCTGGATGCGATGTTCGAGATCCTGCCCGGGCTGAGTGAACAGCGCGCACAAGGTTTGCGCCATCGCGCAAACGCGGCCTTCGCTGTGTAGCAGCCGTGCGAGCAAAAACGCCGCGGCGGCCTGCGCCGGATGGTCGGCGAGCAATGCGCGCAATACGTCCTCGGCGTCGCGCGGCATGCCTTGTTCCAGCAGTGCGCCACCAAGAGCCAGCTGCAGTTCTGTCGAGGAAGGATGCGCCTGCACGCCGGCCCGCAGCACCGCCAGTGCATCGGTCAGGTTCCTCTGCAGTATCAGCGTGCGGGCATTGGCCAGCCATTCTGATGCCGATGAACCGGCAAGCTGGCTAACCAGTGGGTGCATGGCCGCGGGCGTCAGGCTTGCCATGGCGACAGCCCTAGCGCACGGCGCAGAGGATCGAGCAAGGCGCCGTATTGCGGTGCGCGGGCGGTATCGCCACGCAAGGGTTGGCGTACCTGGTTGGCGCTGGGCGAGCGCACTTCGCGGCGCGTTTCGTGGAAGCGCAGGCACGGCTCTTCAAACGGGAGATCACAGAAATCCAGCAGCTTGCGGATCTGCGCTTCCGGTTCGGCGAGCAGCGCTTCGTAGCGGTGCTCAAGCACGCGCTCCGGCGCACGTGCACTCCAGAACGAAAGACTGCGGTCGTAGTCCCGCCAGAAACCAGCCAGGTCTTCGAAGTCGCGCGTGTACTCGTTGTTGTGCAGGCGTTGGCGATAGCAAGCGAAGCAGTTTTCCAGCGGATCGCGGCGGCAGCCGATGATCCGTGCCGCCGGCAGCATCGAGCGGATGGCGCCGATGTACATCCAGTTGCCGGGCAGCTTGTCGACGACAATCGGGCGCTCTTTGCGCCAATGCGCGGTGCGTTCCAGGTAACGCTGGCCGAGGTGTTGCCAATCGATGGGCGTCATGGCTGCAGCCCAGCGCGGAAACGGCAGCTTGCTTTGCCGCGACTGCTCGGCCAGCACGGCGGGTAGATCCGCCAGTTCGCCGGCGCCGTCGACCTTGGAATGCGAGGCCAGTATCTGCTCGACCAGCGTGGTGCCGGAACGCGGCATGCCCACTACGAAGATCACTTCGCGGCCGAACGACTCCGGTGCGCTCGCGACCGGCGCCTCGAACGCCTGCAGCACCATGGATATGCCGGTGGAAAACGCTTCGCGCGGCCACCGGTAACGGCGGCGTGCGATGGCATTGGCACTGGCCAGTGCATTAAGCGACTGCGCATAGCGGCCCTGGTCGTCAAACGCCTTGGCGAGCGCGAAGCCGATGGCCATCCGGTCTTCGTCGGTCGCTTGAGTGGTAGCCAGTGCGCTTTGCATCTGCCGGATGTCGTCGTCCGTCAGGCGCAGCGTCTTCAAATCCGCCAGACCCCACCACGCCATGCCGGACCACGGTGCTTCGGCAATGATGCGGCGATAGTGCTCGGCCGCTTGCGCAGAGTGGCCCTGCATGCGCAGCAGATCGGCGAGCTGCGCGCGGGCGGTCATATGCTGCGGTGCCAGCGACACGGCACGTTGCAGCGCGTCGGCGGCTTCGTCGTTACGCACGCTGCGCGTCAGCATGATGCCAAGGTTGTACCAGGCATCAGCCAACTGCGGTTGCATGTCGCAGGCGCGGCGCAAGCTGGCGATGGCGGCGTCGTAATCGCCGGCCTGGCCCAACAGTGAGCCGAGCGTGTTGTGGTAAAGCGCGTCGTCGGGACGCTGCGCAAGCGCCTGGCGCATGCACTGCAAGGCTTGCTGGTGTTCGCCGCGCATGCCGTGCAGGCCGGCGCGCATGCGCAGTACTTCCGGATGCAGCGGATGGCGAGCCGCTGCATCGGCCAGATGGCGGCTTGCTTCATCCGCCTTCCCCGCATCCAGGGCTGCGCCCGCCGCCTGGATGGATTGCGCCGTGCGCGGATCCAGATCCGTCAATCGTCCCACCAACCGTTTCCCCGGAATTGTGCGGAAATAAATTGCAGCTAGTATGCATCAAGGGTGCCCGGTTTCATGCCGCGCAAGCGGAGCGGGCGCCTTGAAGCCCTGGGGAGGGTAGAAACGATGAATGCACCGTGGGGTGGTGACCTCGCGCAATGGCGCGAGGCTGCGCACGCACACTTGAATCAGGGGGAGTTGCCACAGGCCGAGCGCGCATTCCGGGGCGTGCTGGAACGTGCGCCGGACGATGTGGAAGCGCTGCAGTTCTTGGCCCGCTGCCACCATGAGCGCCGTGAATGGGCGGTCGCGCTGGGCTATCTGCAAACCGCGGCAAGGCTTCGGCCATCCGACCTGGACGTGCTCCAGCCGTTGGGCGCCGTGCAATGGGAGATAGGCGACTTCGCCGGTGTGGTCGATACCTTGCGGCGTGCGCTGCAGCAGGCGCCGTCCCTGTTTCAGATGCGATTGCGGCTGGGGCTGGCGCTGGAACAGCTGGGACGCACGCACGAAGCGACCGCTGCCTACTTCGCCGCGGTGCGCACCGCGCAGGCGCAAGGGCGTTGGCTCAGCGACGAAACGACCGCGCCCGGTTTGCGCGACGCCGTCAAGCATGCCATGCGCTATGCCATCGTCGGCCGCAGGGAGCTGTTCCAGCAAGCGCTGGAACCGTTACAGCAGCGCTACGGCGCGGCCGAATTACGCCGCGTGCATCGCTGCCTGGACATCTATCTTGGGTTGCAGCCGGGCAGCATTCCCGATCCGCGCCAGAAGCCCAAGTTTCTGTATTTTCCGGATATCCCCAGCCAGCCCTATTACCCGCGCGAGCGTTTTCCCTGGTACGAGATGCTGGAATCGGCCACCGACGAGGTGTGCGAGGAGCTCCATGCCGTGCTGCAGGCAGAGCAGCAACTTGAAGCCTTTCTGGGTGAAACATCCGAAGCGCAAACACAAGACATGCTGCGCTCCTCGGGGGCGCAGCCGGCGGCGTGGGATGCCTACTTCTTCCAGCGCCATGGTGAGCGTTACGACGGCCACTACCAGGCCTGCCCGCGCACGTCCTCGCTGCTCGACCGCCTGCCGTTGTCGCGCATCCGCGATCACGCGCCGGAAACCTTGTTTTCGGTGCTGCGGCCGGGCACGCACATCCTGCCGCACACCGGCGTGACCAACACGCGCCTGGTCACCCACCTGCCGCTGATCGTGCCGGCCGATTGCGCGTTGCGCGTGGGTGGCGAGGTGCACACGTGGCAGAAGGGCCAGTGCGTTACGTTCGACGATACCTTCGAGCATGAAGCGTGGAACCGCAGCGGCGAGACGCGCGTGGTGCTGATCTTCGACTGCTGGAATCCGGACCTGAGTGAAGCCGAGCGCGCCGCGGTGACCGACCTGGTCGCTGCGATCGGGGATTTCAACAGCGATTGCGAAGTTTCAGCTTCGTAGGCTGGGATGAAATCCCAGCCTACGTGCTCCGAGGTGGCGCGCGTGAAACCGTCCGGGGCGCAACACCGGTGCGCTGCGCCGACACAAGAGCCTTGCATGAAGACCAAACACGAAATCGTCACCAACTGGTTGCCGCGTTACACCGGCGTGCCGCTGGAGCAATTCGGCCACCACATCCTGCTCACCAACTTCGGTCATTACGTCGACCTGTTCGCGCAGTGGCATGGCGTGGAAGTTCAGGGACGCGACCGGCCGATGCCCAGCGCGACCGCTGACGGCATCACGCTTATCAACTTCGGCATGGGCAGCCCCAATGCCGCCACCGTGATGGATCTGCTGAGCGCGATCCAGCCCAGTGCTGCGCTGTTCCTCGGTAAATGCGGTGGGCTGAAAAAGAAGAACCAGCTCGGCGACCTGATCCTGCCGATTGCCGCCATCCGCGGTGAAGGCACCAGCAACGACTACCTGCCGACCGAGGTGCCGGCGCTGCCGGCGTTCCAGTTGCAGCGCGGTGTCTCCACCATGATCCGCGACCTGGGGCACGATTACTGGACCGGCACCGTCTACACCACCAACCGCCGTGTGTGGGAACACGACGAGAGCTTCAAGGAATACCTGCGTCGCACACGCTGCATGGCGGTAGACATGGAGACCGCTACCATCTTTGCCGCTGGCTTCGCCAATCACATCCCCTGCGGTGCGCTGTTGCTGGTTTCCGATCAACCCATGATTCCGGAAGGGGTGAAGACGGAATTGAGCGACCGCAGCGTTACTACGCAGTACGTGGAGGCGCACATTCGGATCGGCATTGAAGCGCTGAAGCTGGTGCGACGGAATGGCCGCAGCGTCAAGCACCTGCGCTTTGAGGACGAACCAGGGGAGTGACCTTAGTCTTTTATGGGGTCGTCGTTAATTCTTGCGTTTCGTGAAATATTGCGATCGATGGAATATTGCTTACACCCGTAATTATTTGTCGTTGACTTTCTGTTGCGGCTGAGTGCCAAATGCTAATGAGCCGTTAAGAGATTCGGCTCAAGCAATTGGGGATGGGGAAGGAAAACTGTCTGTGCTCGATCTGCCGGGCGGGACCGGTCGGTCGAGATGTTTGTTGTGGTTTTCTTGCCTCTTTGATTTTCTTGCCGCTGGGGAGCGTCTAATGAGCAACAGGAAATTTTTGCCTGCATCGAACAGGATGCAGGTACGTCACACTGCGCTGGCTGTTGCAGTTGCGATGGGTTTTGGGTTTTCCGGACAGATACTGGCGCAGGCCACAACAGGTTCCGTATTTGGTACCGCGCCGGTGGCGGCGGGTGAAACGGTTCGCATCGTCAACAACCAGACTGGTTTGACCCGCACTGTCGCTGTCGGCAGCGATGGCCGCTACGGCGCCAACCAGTTGCCGACGGGTGACTACACCGTATCGCTGATGCAGAACGGCAACGTGGTGTCTACACAGAGCCATGTGCAGGTGACGGTGCAAGGCGGCACGCCCGTGACGTTTGCCGCTGCTGCTGCGGAAAAGAACGTGGCGAACCTCTCCACCGTCACGGTTACCGCCAACGCGGTGCCTGCGATCGACGTATCCTCCACCCGCCAAACCTCTGTGCTCACCGCGCAGCAGCTGAAAACCCTGCCGATCGCTCACAGCGCTGAAGCCATTGCGCTGCTGGCCCCCGGCGTGAGCCAGGGTGGCTCGAGCCTGGGCACGGGTCCGACCGGCTCGCCGCTGGTTTCGATGGGCGGCAACAGCGTTGTGGAAAACGCCTATTACCTCAACGGTTTCAACACCACCGATCCGATCGGTGGCGCAGGCGGCATCGGGCTGCCGTACTTCGCTATTGCCGAGCAGCAGACCATCACCAGCGGTTACGGCCCGGAATACGGTCGTTCGACAGGTGGCGTGATCAGCCAGATCGGTCAGCGCGGTAGCAACCAGTGGCATGCCGGTGCGTACGTGTCCTGGGCTCCGTCCTTTGCCGAAAGCCAGTACGACAACATTTATTACAGCAATCCGCTGACACCGGTAGGCGCACTTGGTTATACCGTCAACCCGGCAACCGGCGTTGTCAGTCCCGGCAAGCCTTACATGGCGCCTACGCAGGGCACCACGAACTATCAGCCCGGCTACGGCCAGATCGAAAGGGGCCGCAAGCAGGATAGCGACTGGGAAAATGTGTATGACGCCTACATCAGCGGCCCGCTGATCAAGGACAAGCTGTTCTTCTTCCTGACGGCCGAATGGCAGCACGACAGCAACGATCACGCCGGGGCGACTGGCGTGGCGGCGAACTACGGCATGGTGTCGCCTTCGGGCTACTATGAAACGAGCGCCACGAACAGTCCGAAGCTGTATGGCAAGTTGGACTGGAACATCAGCGACAACAACGTGCTGGAGTTGACCGGCGTCAGAAGCCAGCAAAATGAAACCAGCAGCAACTTCTACCAGTACAACTACTCGGACCAGTCGGTCGCCAACTACTACGCCCCGAATGTACTGTTCAAGAATACCTACAACATCGGTATCCTGAAGTACACCTCCTACATCACCGACAACCTCACGCTCGAAGTGATGTACGGACTGATGGGTGCGGATTACTACAGCAGCTTCGCGGGCGGCGATATTTCTCCCGTCACGTTCGGCACCGGGTTTGTCGTGCCGCCGGGTGTTGCCGCGCCACAACTGGTTAGTCAGACCCTTCCCAATCCGCAGCACACCACCAAGACCGAGAACCTGCGCATCGACCTGGATTGGAAGATCACCGACAGTCACGATCTGAAGTTCGGTATCGACAACGTCCAGTATCGTGACGACAACGACGGCGCCACGACCATCGGCGGCGGCACCTGGAACTACTTCTTCGGTACGCCATCGACCGTCTCCGCTGCGCCGTTCCTCAATGGTGCCGGCAACGTCACGGGCAACTACGTTCAGCAATCCATCGTGCAGACGGACGTGACGATTGCTTCGCGCGAAAAGGCGCAGTACGTGGAAGACCGCTGGCAGATCATGCCCAACCTGCTGCTCGACCTGGGTCTGCGCAACGATCAATTCGAAAACACCGGACCCGGTGGCGAAGCCTACGTGAAGGAAAACAGCCCGCAGTGGGCGCCTCGCATCGGCGCCAGCTGGGACGTGTTTGGCGACAGCACGTTCAAGGTCTTCGGTAACGCAGGGCGCTACTATCTCGCGTTGCCGGCGGGTCTGGCCGGACGCAACCCGCAATTCGGTTCGATCAACGGTTCCGTGGTCTACACCTACACGGGCATCACTTCGAATGGCCAGCCGACCGGCTTGAGTGTGGTTCCCGTCGCGCCGACCGGTGGTCCGGTGCCGGGCTTCTTCTCGGCGGACGGCGAGAACGGCGGTTCGCATGGCAATATCAAGAACTACGCCTCGACCAACCTCAAGCCGCAGTACCAGGACGAATACGTGCTGGGCTTCCAAAAGACGCTGGGCGATACCGGCCTGGTGTGGGGCGAGCAGGCGACCTGGGAGAAGGCGGGCAATCTCGTCGATGACACCGACGTCGCCAATTACGATGCGAACGGCAACGTCATTAACATCGTTCCGGGCCTGGTCAATCCAGGCAAGACCAATTACATCCCGCAGCCAGGCGGTCCGGTCGTCTGGAATCCGAACACGGGCGTAGGTCTGGTCTGCAATGGCGCCTTTGGCTCATCGCCGGGGAACTGCTCGATGCCGGAACCGTCGCGTAAATACTACGCGCTGGAGAACTACCTGGAACACAGCTGGGACGGCAAGTGGTACGCCAAGGTCGACTACGTGTTCTCCAAGTCGTACGGC
>NZ_DATJMN010000334.1:0-7871 GCF_035508675.1 Dyella sp. | reverse complement strand
GCTGAGCCGTATCACTGCCGTCAACTATCTCATCTGCGCGCGCAAACCTGCATGAAACAGCTGCCTGTCTCGACTCAAGGCGTATTGTTCGATCTGGACGGCACCTTGCTGGACAGCGCGCCGGATCTGCATGCCGCATTGGCCGTCTATTGCGGCGAGGTCGGTGTTGCCACACCTTCTTATGCAGCAGTGCGCACGGTGGTGTCGCGCGGGTCGCGCGCTATCCTGCGCTGCGCATTCGATGAAAGCGACGAGGCCCTGCTCGAACGCATGCCGCGCTATCTGGAGCTTTATCACAGCATGATGGCGCGCCACACGCGTCCGTTCGAAGGCATCGAGCCACTGCTCGATACGCTGGAAGCAAGCGGTATCGCCTGGGGCATCGTTACCAACAAGCCCGGCTATCTCACCGATGATCTGGTGAACCAGATCGGCTGGGGCGAGCGCGTGTGCGCGGTGGTCTCCGGCGACACGCTGCCGGTGCGCAAACCCGATCCGGCGCCGGTGCTGCTGGCATGCGAACGTGCCGGGCTGGCACCTGCCCACTGCTTTTTCGTCGGCGACGATCGCCGCGACGTGCAGGCCGGGCATGACGCCGGCCTCTACACCGTGGCCGTGCAATGGGGCTATCTGGATGGCGGCGATCCGCACGCCTGGGGCGCCGACGTGGTGGTGGCGCATCCGCGTGATTTGATCGAATTGCTCAAGTTGAAGGTCCCGGCGTGAGCGATGAGACTTCGCTGCACGGTGCCTTGCAAAGTTACGTCGACAAATGGCTGGCCGTGCAGCCGCAACAACGCACCGCGCTGGTGTTCGTCGATCCGGCCAAATATCCCGGACACATTGCGCTTGCGGCATGGGAGCAGGAATTGCTATCCGCCGCCTATGGCATACGCGAGCCGCATGTTGCCGCCACCAAGCTCAACTGGTGGGCGGAAGAATTGAGTGGTGCTGCCGCCAGCGGAGGCAGGCATCCGCTGACCCGCGTGCTGTTCGATGACGAACGTGCCCATGCGATACCGCCGGAACGTTGGCTGGCCCCGGTGCTGGCCGCGATGGCGCAATTGGAAGAAGGTACGGCGGTCGATTTCAGCGCCCAGCTCAATGCCGCTGCCGCGCTGCACGGCGCGCTGGCCGCGCTGGAAACGGCCTGGTGGTACGGTGAAGCCGCATCACCGGCGCGCGCCGCACGGGTGGCCACGTTGAGCCACCTGCTGTTTGCCCTGCGTCGCCTGCAGGACGACGTGGAGCGGGACCGTCTGCCGCTGCCCATGGCCCGGCTGGCGCGCTTCGGCCTGAGCCGGGCCAAGCTTCGCCAGCGCAGCGATGAGCGCGACCAGGCGATCAAGGCTCAATTGGGTGATTTACGTTCGGCGTGGGGCGAAGCCTCGCGCCTCGACGGACCGCTCAGCGTATTCCGGGCGTTGGAGGCGGGCGAGGGCGAGCGGCTGGTGCGCAGGGCGGTTCAGGCCGGCGAACCTTTGAAGACGCTGCAAAAAGGCACGCCAGGCAGTGGCTTTATGGCCACCTTGCGCGCTTGGCGGGCGGCGCGGCGGTGGCAGCAAAGCGTGCGGCAAGCGCCATAAAACACACTGTTTCCGGAGCGGGGCCTGTTGCCGCGCAGCAACAGGCCTCAACATTAGGCACGTTGCCGCGTCCCGGCAACCTGTGCCCATCCAGCCTCTCCTGAGCGCCGCGGGGAGGGTGACCGAAGGAATTCCTCATGCATGCCCACGAAAACACCGCCCGCTTGATGCCCGATGTTGCCAGCCAGGCGCAGCCGCATCTGGCTGGCGCACTGGATTGGGTCGGCATGGACGGCATCGAAGTGCCGGTGCTGTTCGATGCCGGCGACGGCCGCGTGCAGCAGTCCAGCGCCCAGGTAGGGGCCTTCGTCAACCTGACCCGGCCGGACAAGCGCGGCATCCACATGTCGCGCCTGTATCTGCTGGCCGACGAATACCTCAGCACCAAGCCAGTGGACGCCGGCATGCTGCAATCATTGCTGCGCGCCTTTCTCGAATCGCATCGCGACCTGGCTGATTGTGCGCGCATCAGTATTCGTTTCGATCAGCTCGTGCGCCGCGCCGCATTGCGCAGCAGCAACAGCGGCTGGCGTGCGTACCCGGTCTCGATTGAAGCCAGCCTCGGTGAGGAAGGCTTTCGCCTGGAACTAGGCACGGAGGTCGTCTACTCCTCGACCTGTCCCGCCTCGGCCGCACTGTCGCGGCAATTGATCCAGGACCAATTCGCCAAGGATTTCGATGCCGGCAAGCCGCTGGACCACGCTGCGGTGCTGGCCTGGCTGGGCAGTGAGAAAGGCATCGTCGCCACACCCCACGCTCAGCGCAGTGTGGCGCGCCTGCTGGTGCGTTTTGTGAAAGACACCCCGTTGAACCTGGTCTACCTGCTCGATCGCGTCGAGCAGGCGCTGGGCACGCCAGTGCAGACCGCCGTCAAGCGGGAAGACGAACAGGCCTTCGCGCTCGCCAACGGCGGCAACCTGATGTTCTGCGAAGACGCCGCGCGTCGCATTCAACGCGCACTGGACGCCGACGACCGCATCGCCGACTTCCACGTGCGTCTCGAACACCAGGAAAGCCTGCATCCGCACGACGCGGTGGCCTATGCCAGCAAGGGCGTTGCCGGCGGGTACGGCCATCGGCGTGGCTGATTCAGTCGGTTGCGGGCGTGGTTGCTATCATCCAGGCCTTCGCAGATTGAAGGAGTTCCCATGAAGGTCCGCTACGGAGTGCTCTTGGCCGGCGCATATGCCCTCGCCGGTTGCAGCTGGATGCCGCACTTCGGCAAGCATGAGGCGCCGCCGCCGCAGCAGGCGCTGATGAAGTCGTTGACCGGTGAAGTCGACTATCACCTCATGCACGATCTGCCGCCCGATGCGTATCTGATCGTCACGCTCAACCGGCATGATGCCCCGGCAGGCGTGATCGCCACCGACCGTATTGCGCCGATCGGGCCGTCACCGGTGCCGTTCGTGTTGAGTTACGAGCCGGGAGACATCGCCAACGGCACGGATTTCAGGGTGTCGGCAAGCATCAAGCAGGGTGATCGCACGCTGGCGACCACCGATACGCAGACGAGGGTGCTGGGCGACTCCGGCAACAATGGACCGATTTCCGTCGTGATTTCCGAGCTGCACTGACGGTTGCGTGCCGCCATGTCCGCCTACGCGAGCATGGCGGCAGGTGCAATCAACGATCAAACGCCAGGCGCTCGCCGTGCACGCTTTCGTCCACGCGCGAGCCATCCCACACGCGTTGTCCGTTGACGAACGTCGCCGCAATGGAATGGCTGAAGGTGTAACCCTCGAACGGCGACCAGCCGCACTTCGATAGCACTTCCTCGCGGCGCACGGTGTGCGGCGTGCGTGGATCGACCAGCACCAGGTCAGCCGCGTAGCCTTCGCGCAAAAAGCCGCGTTCGTGCACGCTGAACAGCGTCGCTGGCGCATGGCTGACCGCTTCCACCACGCGTTCCAGCGTGAGCTTGCCTTCGGTCACGCGTTGCAAGGCTGCCTGCAGCGCAAATTGCACCAGTGGCAGGCCGGACGGGGCCTTGTCGTACAGCTGGGCCTTTTCTTCCAGCAGATGGGGGGCATGGTCGGTGGCGAGCACGTCGATGCGGCATTCGGCCACGGCCTTGGTGATGGCCTCGCGATCCGCGGCGGTCTTGATGGCGGGGTTGCACTTGATCAGGAACCCCAGCCGTTCGTAATCCTCGTCGCTGAAATGCAGGAAGTGCACGCAGGTCTCGGCAGTAATCTGCTTGCCCTTGAGTGGTCCGGGCTGGAACAGGGCCAGTTCATCCGCGGTGGAAATATGCAGCACATGCAGCCGCGTGCCATGCTTCTGCGCCAGCGAAATCGCCAGCCGGGTGGACTTGATGCAGGCCTCGCGCGAGCGGATCAGCGGATGTTCATACGCAGGAATGGCGTCGCCGTATTTTTCGCGCGCCTTGGCGTGCAGCGCATCGATCATCGGCGTGTCTTCGCAGTGCGTAATGATCGGTGTAGGCGCTTCGCGAAAGATGCCGTCCAGCGTGTCGGGATTGTCCACCAGCATGTTACCGGTGGAAGCGCCCATGAATACCTTGATACCTGGCGCCGCCTTTGGGTCCAGCGCACGGATCGCCTCAAGGTTGTCGTTGCTGGCACCAAGGTAGAACGCGTAGTTCACCGCCGAGGTCTCCGCCGCACGCGTGTATTTGGCTTCCAGCGATTCGCGGTCCAGTGCCGGCGGCCTGGTGTTCGGCATCTCCATGAAGCTGGTGATGCCACCTGCGGCGCAGGCACGCGACTCGTGCGCGATGTCCGCTTTGTGTGTAAGCCCCGGTTCGCGGAAATGCACCTGGTCATCCACCATGCCTGGCAGCAGCCATAAGCCGGCGGCGTCGATCAGCTGCTCGCCGGGACGGGCGCTCAAGCTGTCGCCGATGGCCTCGATGCGGCCGTGCTTTATGCGCAAGTCGGCGTGAAAGCGCCGTCCTTCATTGACCAGTTCGGCGTTCTTGATCAGCCAATCGGTAGACATGCGAACTCCTTAGGAAAAGGAAAACTTGAAAGGCGTTGGACTTGTGCCGGGCTCAAGGAGCCCCATCTTCCGGTCCCTTGCCTGTGGCATGGCAGCCAGGAAAGTGGAAGTGCTCGGGTACTGGATCGTTACCACCCGAGCACAGCGGCTGACAGCGTAGTATCCGCCATCCGGCCAGCAAGCCGCCGCGCCACGGACCAAAGCGGGAGACAGCAATGCGTGCATAATCGGAGCAACTGGGGTAAAAGCGACAACGCTGTCCTAACAGCGGGCTCACGAGGCGTTTGTAGAGATCGAGCAGAACGATAATCCATCGACTCACGACGTTCACATGATCGAAACCGCTTTGAGACCCAGGAATGTAAGTATCCCAGAAGGATGGTTGCCGGTGTGAAGGGTATTGGGCTATAACAGCCGGCCGCCAAGGCCAAAACGGTGAAGGTAAATGGCGAAAACCATGCATAATTCGACCGCCGCCAAGAACGCTGCAAAAGGAAAGGCTGCGGGCAAAAGCAACGACACCAAGGTCGGCAAGGCCAAGGTAGCTGCGCCCAAGTCCGTGAAAAAAGCGGCGCCGGCCAAGAAGGTCGAGGCTAAGAAAGCCCCGGCCAAGGCGGTTGCCAAGAAGGCTGCACCGGCCAAGAAGGCCGTGGCCAAGCCAGCCGCCAAGCCCCACCCGAAGCATGCCGAACCGGTCAAGGCTGTAGCCAAGAAGGCAGCCAAGCCCGAGGCCAAGAAGCCCGAACCCAAGCACGCCGCACCCGTTGCCAAGGCGGCGCCGGTGGCCAAGAAAGCCGTCGAGAAAGCCGTAGCCAAACCGGCGGTGCCGAAACCCGCTCCGGCACCGGTCGCGGCGTCGAAGGCAGCGCCTACCTCCACACAAACTGCAACACCCAAAGCCGTATCATCCCCCCCCGCCCGGCCCATCGTGGGCAAGGTGGCCAGCGCCGTGGGACCTTCCCCGGCGCCGCGCGTAGCGAATGCCACTGCGCACAACTCATCCAGCAAGAAGCAGAAGACAACGCAGTCATCAATGAATAGCTCCGCTACAACGCTCGATAATGGTGTAACCCGCGAAGACGGCCGTTACGCCCTGCCCATCACCACGAATATCGATCTGCCTCCGGGCTATCGTCCTTCGTCCGACGAGGAGTACATGAACCCTCGTCATCTTGCATACTTCCGCAACAAGCTGCGCGTCTGGCGTGAGCAGTTGGTGGAAGAGTCGCGCCAGACGATGGAAAACCTGCGCGATGAGGTGCGCGACGTCGGCGACGAAGCCGAGCGCGCCACCCGCGAGACGGAAAACTCGCTGGAACTGCGCACCCGCGACCGCTACCGCAAGCTGATCTCCAAGATCGACAAGGCGCTGCGCCGCATCGAGGAAGGCCGTTACGGTTACTGCGAAGAGACCGACGAGGAAATCGGCCTCGAGCGCCTCGACGCGCGCCCGATCGCCACGCTGTCGCTGGATGCGCAGGAGCGTCGCGAGCATCTGCAGAAGCAGATGGGCGATTGATGCGGGTTCAGCGGCGCCGGCCGGCGTAACGAAAGCCCCGCTGTTGCGCGGGGCTTTTTTTACTCCTGGGATTTCACACCAGCCACCAGCCTATTGGGCTGCGGCCGCATACGCCTTCAACTTCGCCAGCATCGCCGCCAGGCCGTTCGAGCGCGTCGGCGACAAATGCCTGGCCAGGCCGATTTCCTGGATGAAGGTCGGCTCCGTGGCGACGATCTCGGCCGCCGCGCGATCCGAGTACACGCGCAGCACCAGCGCAATCAGGCCGGAGACGATGGCCGAATCGCTGGCCGCATCGAAGTGCATGTTCGAGGCATTCCCGCTCGGCACCAGCCACACCATCGACTGGCAGCCGTGCACGCGGTAGTCCTCGGTCTTCTTGTCTTCCGGAAACGGCGGAAGCTGTTTGCCGAGGTCAATCAGGTATTGGTAGCGCTCGGTCCAGTCGCCGAAGAAGGCGAACTCCTCGGCAATATCCTGTTGAGCTTGGGCGGCGCTGGCGGGGGCAAGAGTGTTCATGGCTGGATTATCGCGCGGTTCTGTTTAGCTCGGGGTCGAACCCCGCCGTTTCAATGCTTCACCACGCTCCAGCGCGTGCCCTGGGTGCTGTCCTCGATCAATACCCCCATGGCCGTCAGCTCGTTCCGGATTTCGTCGGCGCGCGCAAAATCGCGAGCGGCCCGGGCGACGCGGCGTGCTTCCAGCAGGGCTTCGACGCGCTCGGCGTCGACCGCAGCGCCGGCCTGTTTGAACCAGGCTTCCGGATCCTGTTGCAGCAGGCCCAGCGCCGCGCCTGCGCCGAGCAAGGCGGCTTTGGCGGCAGCGCTGGGCGCCTGCCGCGCGGCGTCGGCCAGCGTCGACAGCTCCGCCAGCGCTTGCGGTGTGTTGAGGTCATCGCACAGGGCGGCTTCCACGCGCTCGGGCACTGGCAGCGGTTGCGTCATATCCATGGGGATGTCACCCAGCTCGCGCAGCACGCGGTACCAGCCATCCAGCGTGCTGATGGCCTGGGCAATGGCCGCATCGGACCAGTCCAGCGGCTGGCGGTAGTGGCCGCGCAGCAGCAGCAGGCGCAGCGCTTCGTGTGGATGCTGCCTGAGCAGTTCATGCACATGCAGCACATTGCCCAGCGACTTGGACATCTTGCGCCCATCGAAGGTAAGCATGCCGTTGTGCAGCCACCAGCGCGCAAACAGCTTGCCGCCGTGTGCGCAGGTGGACTGGGCGATTTCGTTTTCGTGATGCGGAAACTGCAAATCCACGCCGCCGGCATGGATGTCGATGGTTTCGCCCAGGTGCGCGGCGCTCATCGCCGAGCATTCGATATGCCAGCCTGGCCGGCCGCGCCCCCAGGGGCTGTCCCAGCCGGGCAGTTCCGGCGTGGAGGGCTTCCACAACACGAAATCGGTGGGATTCTTTTTGTACGGCGCAACCTCTACCCGCGCGCCGGCGATCAGTTCGTCAGTGTCGCGGCCGGACAGGGCGCCGTAGGCGGGGTAGGCGGCCACGTCGAACAGCACGTGTCCCTCGGCTTCATAGGCGTGGCCGTTGCCGATCAAGCGGCGGATCATTTCGATGATCTGGCCGATGTGCGCCGTCGCGTGCGGCTCGACATCCGGCGCGGCGTTGCCCAGTTCGGCCATGTCCTCGCGGTAGGCCTGGGCAAAACGGGTGGTGATCTGGCCGATCGGCACGCCTTGCTCGAGCGCGGCGGTGTTGATCTTGTCGTCCACGTCGGTGATGTTGCGGGCGTAGATCACGCCTGGGTAATGCCGGCGCAGCAGCTTCACCAGCACGTCGAA
>NZ_DATJMN010000333.1:0-2337 GCF_035508675.1 Dyella sp. | reverse complement strand
CGCGTGCTGCAAGAGCGCATGTATGAGCGGGTCGGCAGCAACCGCACGCAGCGCTGCGACGTGCGCATCATTGCCGCCACCCACCGCAATCTGGAAGCGGCCACCGCCGAAGGCCGCTTCCGCGAAGACCTGTATTACCGCCTCAGCGTGTTCCCGCTGGAAATGCCGCCGCTGCGCGAGCACCTGGAAGACATGCCCGAGCTGATCGCCGAATTCAATCAACGCCTGCAGCGCCGCGGCCTGAACAGCGTGCGCTTCAGCGGCAGCGCGATGCAGTCGCTGCGCCAGCACACCTGGCCGGGCAATGTGCGCGAGCTGTCCAACCTGGTGGAGCGCCTGGCCATTCTTTATCCAAACAGCGAAGTGCGCGCCACCGACCTGCCGGAGAAATACCGCGGCGTGCAGGCGATGGACGAAGTCGCCGGCGGCGTCGTCCGCGCCATGCTCGATGGCCAGGCCAAGCCCGCGTCGACGCAGCACCGCCACCTGCTCGATACCGATGTGCTGCTGCCGGAAGGTGGCGTGGACCTGAAGGATCACCTGGCCGACATCGAAGTAGGCCTGATCCGCCAGGCGCTCGACATTACCGACGGTGTGGTGGCGCACGCGGCGAAGCTGCTGCACATGCAGCGCACCACGCTGGTGGAAAAGCTGCGCAAGTACGGCCTGCAGGCGGCGTGCCGCAGCAACGATACGTCGCCGGAGAGTGGCACGGCCGTTGCTTGAAGCACCTTGTAACCGCTCAAGCGTTGGAAAACCGACATGAGTCAGATCGACGTCAATAGTGTGCTCTCTCAAATGCGCGCGCTCAGCGCGCAGGCAACCGGCGCGATGCCGAGCGCTGCGCTGCCGGCTGCATCCGGCGGTTCGGGCGTGGATTTCGGCACGCTGTTCAAGCAGACCATCGGCTCGGTGGCGGCGCAGCAGAACGACGCGCAAGCGCAGGTCAATGCGTTCGAACGCGGCGATCCGGGCGCCGACATCGTGAAGACCTCCATCGCCGGGCAGAAGGCAGACCTCGCCTTCCGCGGCTTGGTGGAAGTACGCAACAAGCTGGTCGATGCCTACACCACCATCATGAATATGCCGGTGTGACGCGTGCCGCGGCGTCATTCCCGCGCAGGCGGCCATTGCGCTCAGCCAGCGCGTCCGAAGAACAAGAGAATCGGTGTGCATCGCGCCGCCCGGTAAGGGCTCGATAGCGCACCGCGGCGGCACGACAACAAGGCAAGTCGATCGTTTCCATGCAGTGATTCATTTCTAGACCCCATGGCTGACAACGTTCCCACCACCTCGAATACGCGCCAGGATCAGCTCAAGGGTCTGTTGCGCAATCCGACCACACGCTTGCTGCTGCTGCTGGTGGCCGTTGCGGCGGCGGTTGCGCTGGGCGTGGGCATCGTGCTGTGGTCGCGCGGTCCGAACTACGCCTTGCTGTATGCCGGCCTCGATCCGAAAGACGCCGCCGCCGTCACGCAGGCGTTGCAGAGCAGCAACACCCCGTTCCGTCTCGGCGCCGACGGCGCGTCCATTTCGGTGCCCGCCGAGGTGCTGGCCGATACGCGCCTGAAGCTGGCGAGCCAAGGCCTGCCGCAAGGCAGCACCGCCGGCGCCACGCTGCCGCAAAGCGACTCGCCGTTCGGCATGAGCGACCTGGCCGAAAGCACGCGTTATCGCGAAATGCTGGAAACGGATCTGGGCAACACCATTGCCGGCCTGCAGTTCGTGCGCGCCGCGCGCGTGCATCTGGCCTTGCCCAAGGCCTCCGCCTTTATCCGCGACAATCACCCGGCCAGCGCGTCGGTGTTGTTGACGCTGTATCCGGGCCGCCAGCTCGATGGCAGCCAGGTGCAGGCGATCGTGCACCTGGTCTCTTCCAGCGTGCCCGACCTGGATCCCTCGCAGGTCTCCATCGTGGATCAGCAAGGCGCGCTGCTCACCGTGTCCGATCCCGATAGCCCCGGCGCGGTGGGCGATGCGCACATGCGCCTGGTCACGCGCATGGAGAACAGTTACGCGCAACGCATCGAAGATCTGCTGACGCCGCTGGTGGGGCAGGGACGCGTGCGCGCGCAGGTCGATGTCGATCTGGATTTCAGCCAGACCGAAAAAGCCAGCGAAAGCTACGACAGCGCCAACCCGGCCTTGCGCAGCGAACAAACCAGCACCGAACAGAAGCAGGACGACGCGGCCGGCGGCGTGGCCGGTGCGCTCAGCAACCAGCCGCCGAACACCGTCGCACAACCGACTGCCGCCAAGCCGAATGCCGGTACGCCGCCGGCGGCGAATCCGGTGACGACGACTGCGGCGAACGCTTCCAAGAACACGCCGACCGAC
>NZ_DATJMN010000332.1:0-5626 GCF_035508675.1 Dyella sp. | reverse complement strand
CGCGGCGCCTTCGATCTTCACCATCGCCGCACCCGCCTCGCCCACCAGGCGCGCGCCGGCCTCCAGGGCATAGTCGACGTTGCGATCGGCCATGAAAGGCATGTCGGTCACCAGCAACGACGCCGACAATCCGCGCGCCACCATGCTGGTGTGATAAACCATGTGATCGAGCGTCACCGGCAACGTGCTGCGCTGGCCTTGCACCACCATGCCCAGCGAATCGCCGACCAAGGCGACGTCGACATCGGCGATCTCCAGTTGCGTGGCGAAGCTGGCATCGTATGCGGTAAGCATCACGATCTTGCGCCCTTGCGCCTTCATGGCGTGCAGGCTCGGTACCGTGACCGGCTTGCGAGCGGGAGCGCTGGCGTTTTCCACGTACACGGCCATTCCTTCATGCATTACGGTGAACAATTATCGGGCGCGAAACGGCTAGCGCTCAAGCAAAGAGTGTGCAGCCTTGCGTATCAACGGCCCGCAGAAGCTCTGCCACCCTGCCTTGCCCCGGAATGTCCAGCTCAGGCGCAACATCATGCAGCGGCAACAGCACGAAGGCACGCTCGGCGAGGTGCGGATGAGGCAAGGTCAGGCGCGCGCTGTTCACGGTTTTGCCGGCGACGTGGAGCAGATCCAGATCGAGCGTGCGAGGCCCCCAGCGTTCACCGTTGCGCTCGCGCCCGGCGGTGCGCTCGATGTTCAGCAAGGCATCGAGCAGATCGTGCGGTTCCAATAGCGTTTCCAGCGCCACCACGGCGTTGAGAAAATCCGGCTGATCGAGTTTGCCCCACGGCGGGGTGCGATAGATGTGCGAACGGCCAACCATCTCGGTGTCCGGCAATGCCGCCAACGCCTCGATGGCTTCGAGCAGGTGTTGGTTTGAATCGCCAAGGTTGCTGCCCAGCGCGACATAAGCGCGCATCAGGCCGTCCCGGATTTGCCGGCAGCCGGCTTGCGTCGCCGCTTGCGCTTGCGTGGCGCACTTGCGCGCGCCGGCTCCGCTGCTTCGCCCGCGGCATTGGAGTGGTGCAGCGGCAGCGCAGCGGCGAGCGATTCGTGCGGCAGTTGCTGCGCGTGCGCCCACCATTGGCCCAATTCGCCGATCGCGGGCGATTCGGCCGCGCGCAGCAGCAGGAAATCGAAGGCGGCACGGAAACGGGGATGAGTCAGCAGACGGAATACCTTCTTGCGCTGGATCTGCTCGAAGCGCGGCTGCAGCGACCAGATTTCTTCCATCGTGATGGTGAAACGGCGCGGGATCGCCACGCGCTGGCATTGTTCGGAAACGACGTGCACGGCAGCACGCGCCCAGGCATCGTTGGCATCCTTGCCCTGCGTCACCCAGGTGTGCGCCAGATCGCGCACCTCTCCCCACAACAGCACGGCGAACAGGAACGCCGGTGTGACCGACTTGCCTTCGGCTATGCGCGCATCGGTGTTTTCCAGGCCATGCTCGATCAGCAGGCGCAGCGGCTTGTCGCCACGCTTGAGTGCACGCGCGGTGGCCGGGAACATGAACTTGAGCAGCCCGCATTCCTCGAGCATGCGGAAACTCTTGCGGCCGTAGCCGGCCAGGAACATCTTCAGCGATTCGTCGAACAAGCGCGCCGGCGCCACGCTGCTGAGCAACGGGCCAAGTTCCGCGAACGGCGCGGAAGCGGACGGGTCGATGCGGAAATCCAGCTTGGCCGCCAAGCGTACGGCGCGCAGCATGCGTACCGGATCTTCGCGGTAACGCGTGGCCGCATCGCCAATGAGGTGCAGCACCCGGTTCTGCAGGTCCTGCATGCCGCCAACGTAGTCGCGCACGGAGAAATCGCTGATGTCGTAGTACATCGCGTTGACGCGGAAGTCGCGGCGCAGCGCGTCTTCTTCGATCGAGCCCCACACGTTGTCGCGCACGATGCGGCCGTCCACGATGTGGCGATCGCCTTCGCTTTCCTCATCGCTGGTGCCGCGGAATGTGGCCACCTCGATGATCTCGTTGCCATACACCACGTGCGCCAGGCGGAAGCGGCGGCCGATCAGGCGGCAGTTGCGGAACAGCTTCTTCACTTGGTCCGGCGTGGCGTTGGTGGCCACGTCGAAATCCTTCGGATGCCCGCCCAACAACAGATCGCGAACGGCGCCGCCGACCAGATAGGCGTTGTAGCCGGCTTCGTTCAGGCGATAGAGCACACGCAAGGCAGCCTTGCTGATGTTCTTGCGGGAAATCGTGTGCTGCTCGCGCGTAAAGATGCGCAGGGCGAGCTTGGCGTCGTTTCCAGCCCGCATTCTCACGCCCCTCCGCGAGGGCGGCGAGCCATCAGCGCATGGCGCGATGCGCACTGAAAGCGAATGAAGGCGTGCTCCACCGCATGTCGGGCTCGACCGAGGGAGCTGCGCGCCGCAGGCCGCGCGGATCGTTGGCCGCCATGGAAGGAGTGCGAGAAATGCGAGCTGACTGTGGGATTCAAGCGATCGAAATCCTTACGAGTTTCCACATCTGAAAGAAGTCTGGCCGAGCACGTCCGACGTGTGTCGATACCCATCCTGCGCCGGCCTTGAAAACATTGTCCTGCAAGCGTTCCCGCTTGGGCGAGGGCACTGTCTCAAAGCGTTGCCGGGCGAGACAATTCAGCTATACTAGCGCGCTTCGCGACAATCCGCTCCCATCGTCTAGTGGCCCAGGACACCGCCCTCTCAAGGCGGGAACACGAGTTCGAACCTCGTTGGGAGCGCCACCGCCCATTCAGTATGATCGGCTTCCCGATCCATAGTAGGCACACGACAGCATGACCTTCGTCGTTACCGACAACTGCATCAAGTGCAAATACACCGATTGCGTCGAAGTCTGTCCGGTCGACGCCTTCCATGAAGGCCCCAACTTTCTGGCGATCGATCCTGACGAGTGCATCGACTGCACGCTGTGCGAGCCGGAGTGCCCGATCAACGCGATCTATCCGGAGGACGACGTGCCGGCCGGCCAGGAACATTTCACGGCCTTGAACAAGGAACTCGCCAAGGCGTGGCCGGTGATCACGGTGCGCAAGGATGCCTTGTCGGATGCGAAGGAATGGGAAGGCAAGCCGGACAAGTTGAAGTTGCTTGAGCGCTGAGGCTTGAAGCCGTAAATCGTCAATCGGGAATCGGGAATCGGGAATCGATAACAGCCGACGACGACGCACCCAACGCAAAAAGGCCCCGCATGACGGGGCCTTTTGCTTTTTCCGATTGGCGATTCCCGCCAATTAACCCTTGCCGCCCAGCCGCGACTTCAGGCTGTCGACCACCTTGGCCACCGCCGCTGCATCACCCTGCGCGCGCACTTCGCTCGAACCCTGGCCGCTGTTGGCGACGGTCACCACCACTTCGCGCGGGGCTACGCCCGGGCCGTTCGAACTGCTGCTGCCGTGACCGAACATGCGGCTGAAGAAGCCCGCCTTTTCCGCCGGCTGGTCGGAGGCCAGCACGCTCAGGGTGTAGTTGTGCGCAGCGTCGTCATGGCTCTTCAGCGTGCCGATTTCGCCATTGCTCAGCGCCTCGCCCACGCGGCGATAGGTGTTGTCCACCGTATCGGCCAGGATGAAGCCATCGGTGATCGTGCCGGGGTTATTGCCCACGCGCGCCGTCGCGCCATTCGCGGTCGGCTGGTTGCTGCCCTGCGGCGGAATCACCAGCGCAGCGCTGGCGTTGGGCGTGTCCATGCCCGGCGGAATTTCCAGCGGCGATTCCTGCTTGGCCGACTGCCAGGCTTTCTCGGAACGGAAGATGCCGCAGCCCGAAAGGAGCAAGCCAGTCAAAACCAAGGCCGGCAGGGCGACGGCTAGGGAAGATTTCTTCATGTAATGGATTCCGTTGTGTTCCGAAAGGATAGTGAGAAGCCGGCCAGACTAAGCGGCATCCGCCAAGGATGCCAGAGTCGCCAAGGACTTGCGTAGCTGCTCGCGCGCCGGCCCTTGCTCCAGCTCCACCAGCGGCAGGCGCGGCATCGCCGTGCCGAGGCCCAGGTCCGGCAAACCGGCCTTTACCGCGATCGGGTTGGGCGCGCAGTTGAGCGCCTGTACCAGCGGTTCGAGCGCGGCATTGCAGCGTGCAGTGGCGGCGCGGTCGCCTGAAGTGGCCGCATCGCACAACGCACGGAAAGCCCTGGGCGCCAGGTTGGCTACCACCGAGATGACGCCGGCGGCGCCTGCCAGCATGGCTTGCGCCCCGCTGCCATCGTCGCCGGACAGATAGACGAAATCCGGCCGCGCAAGTTCCGCACTGCGCTGGATGCGCTCGGCATCGGCGCGCGCTTCCTTGATGCCGATGATGGCCGGGTGATCACGCAACACCGCCGTGGTTTCCGGCGCCAGGTCGCACGCCGTACGGCTGGGCACGTTGTAGAGGATCACCGGCAGGCCACCGCGATCGGCCACTTCCAGGAAATGGCGGCGCAGGCCTTCTTGCGTGGGGCGCACGTAATACGGCGCCACCACCAGGGCGGCATCCGCGCCGAGCGAACGGGCGCGCTGCGTCAGCGCCACGGTTTTGGCGGTGCCGGCCTCGCCGGTGCCGGCGACGACCGGAATACGGCCGGCGACATGCTTGACCGCAAAGGCCAGCAGGCGATCGTATTCATCGTGTTCGAGCATGTGGGCTTCGCCGGTGGAACCAGCGACGACCACCGCCTGGGTGCCGCCCGCGATCTGGAAATCGAGCAGGCGGCCGAATGCCGCCAGGTCGAGCGCCCCATCCGAGCCGAATGGAGTGACCAGCGCGCAGACGCTTCCGTGAATCTTCATGGCGCGATCCGCACAGTACAAAATATGGACATGGCATCTTACTTGCGGGCTCGCGGGACGGGCAAGTAAGCTGGCGTATCGTTCGTCGTCATCCCGCACGACGCGGGGTCGCCACCATCCATGTCCACCAACCCTTTTTCCGCGCGATCCAGCAATGATCATCAACTGCTGATCCAGACGCTGACGCCGGCCACGCGTACACCGCTGCTCGCACTGGCCCGGCGCATTGCCGATGCCGGCTGCAATCTTTCCGATGCGCGCGTGTCGACCATCGGTGCCGATACCTCGCTCACCCTGCTCGCCAGCGGCGCCTGGGATGCGGTGGCCAAGCTTGAAACTGCCCTGGCCAAACTGGCGCGCGAGGAGGAGCTGCGTCTTACACATTACCGCACCAACCCGCGCGAACCGAGTGGGCACCTGCTGCCGTATCTGGTGGAAGTGGTGTCGTCCGACCGCCCCGGCATCCTGGTCAAGATCGTCGATTTCTTCAGCCGCCACGACATCAGCGTGGAGCAACTGAGCTCGATGCGTTACCAGGCCATGCAGACCGGCGCCGCGATGTTCCAGGCCCAGTTCACGATTGGTGTTCCGGACCGACTACACATCGCCGCCTTGCGCGACGATTTCCTGGAGTTCTGCGATGGCCTGAATCTGGATGCCATCATGGATCCGGTGAAATTCTAGGATGCTCCGTAAGAAGTAATCTGACAAGGCTGTTTCCGTCACACAACACGCGCTAGTCTCCGCTCCAGCAAGTGCAACACCCAAGCTGGCTAGCGGAGAGCCCATGCCCGAACTAGGCAAGAAAGTCCCCAAGCTGCAAGGCGTCACCGGCGACGGCAGTACGCTTAAGCTCGAATCAC
>NZ_DATJMN010000331.1:0-13963 GCF_035508675.1 Dyella sp. | reverse complement strand
GTACCTTGTGGCAAGCCGATGCGGAGGCGATCGAAACGCTGCTGCGCACCGCCGTGGAAACCAAGGTGCTGAAGAACAACATCTTCCAGCCCAAGACGGTGGAGCGGGAATGGCCGGCATTGCGCGCCTGGGCCAACGGCGCCGACATCGACGAGGAAACCCTGCAACGCTATACCCAGGCCAAGCTGGATAGCGCCGTCAGCAAGGGCAAGTCGCCGCCTGCGCATCCGGCGTTTGCCGCCGTGCAGCTGTTGCTCGACGCGTGCAACGCCGAGCCGCCATTGAAGCCCTTGCTGCTTGCGCACGCACTGCCATGGATAACCGCGCGCGTCGAGCAGATCCGCGAGCGCCAGGCCAAGCCGGGTTTCGACGACATGCTGCGCCAGCTCGATGCCGCCCTGCTCGGCCCGCATGGCGCACAGCTTGCCGGCACCATCGCCGCGCAATATCCGCTGGCCCTGATCGACGAATTCCAGGACACCGATCCGCTGCAGTGGCGCATCTTCCAGCGCATCTACGCACAGCGGCCGAACACCGCGCTGCTGCTGATCGGCGATCCCAAACAGGCGATCTACGCATTCCGCGGCGCGGATATTCATACCTATCTCGCCGCGCGGGAGCAGGCGCAAACGCCCACCTGGACGCTCACCACCAACTACCGCTCCACCTCATCGCTGGTCACGGCGGTGAATCGCGTTTTCCAGTACGCCGACCAATGGCGCGAGGGTGCGTTTGCATTTGGCCATGGCGCACACGGCCTGCCCTTCCAGCCCATCCATGCCGCGGGCGCCAAGCGCCGCCTGCTTTACGACGATCAGCCCGTCGCCGCGCTCCATCTGGAAGTGCTCGCCAGCGACAAGCCGCTGGGCGTGGGCGCCTATATGGAAATGGCCGCCGCGCATGCCGCGTCGCACGTCGTGGATCTGCTCGACGCCGCACAGGCCGGGCGCTGCGGTTTCGTGGACCCACAAGGCACGCACACGGCGCTGCGCCCACGCGACATCGCCATGCTGGTACGCAGCCGGCGCGAGGCCGCATGCATCCGCACGGCCTTGCGCCAGCGTGGCGTGCATAGCGTTTATCTGTCGGAAAACGATTCGGTATTTGCCACCGAAGAAGCACCGCATGTGCTGCTATGGCTGCAGGCCTGCGCCATGCCCACTTCCGACCGTGCCATGCGTGCCGCGCTGGCCAGCGCCAGCTTGCAGCGCAGCCTGGAGGAGCTGGATCGGCTCAATCACGACGAAGCCTATTGGGAATGGTGCGGCGAGCGCTTCCGCGAGCTGCAACGGCTGTGGCAGCGGCACGGCGTGCTGGCGATGCTGCACCACCTGCTGCACGTATTCGACCTGCCGGCGCGCTTGCTGGCCACCGCCAATGGCGAACGCGTACTGACCAACCTGCAACACCTGGCCGAACTGCTACAGCATGCTGCGGCCAATCTCGATGGCGAATACGCGCTGATTCGCCACTTGGCGGCGCAGATCACGCGCGCCTGCGAAGGCGATATGGAAACCGGCGAAGAACAGGTCGTGCGCCTGGAAAGCGAAGCCGATCTAGTGAAGGTGGTGACCATCCACAAATCCAAAGGCCTGCAGTATCCGGTGGTGATGCTGCCGTTCGTCAGCCGCTTCCAGGATGCGCCACGTGGCAGCATGCAACCCTGGCACGACGACGCCGGCACGGCATGGATCGACCTGCAGCCCGATGCGCAAGCGCAGCAACGCATGGAGCGCGAGCGCCTGCAGGAAGACCTGCGTCTGTTCTACGTGGCGCTGACGCGCGCCGAACACGCCTGCTGGCTGGGTGTCGCCTGCGTGGCCGATCGCAATAAACCCTTGCTGCATCGCTCGGCCCTAGGCTACGTGCTGTGCGGCGGCGAGCAAGCGATCGAACCGGTCGATCTGCTGGCGCACCTCGATGCGCTGCGCGATGGTTCGCCTGACATCCAGGTGCAGGTAGCCGGCGAATCGGCCGGCGTGCGCGTCCATCGTCCGCCGTATCGCGCCAGCGGCGAACGCCAGGCGCGCGTGTATCCGCTCGCGCCGCCGGAATCTTGGTGGATATCCAGCTATAGCGCGCTGACCCACGGCGAAGGCGAAACGATGCAACCAACCGCACCGGAAACCGCCACCCAGGACGTGCTGGCCGAAGCCGTGCGCGAATCGGTGGAATGGACCGGGCCAAGCATCGACTACGGCATGCACGCTTTTCCGCGTGGCGCCGACGCCGGCACCTTTCTGCACGACCTGCTGGAATGGATCGCCGAAAGCGGTTTCGCTGCCGTGGTCAACGCGCCCGCCGCGTTGGAACAACAGATCGCGCGCCGTTGCCAACGGCGTGGATGGCAGGCGTGGATCGCACCACTCGCCCAATGGCTGCCGGCGCTGCTGCAGACGCCGCTGGCGTTGCCGGACGGCGATCCGCTGGCGCTCGCGCACATCGACGATCACAGCCGGTACCAGGCCGAGCTGGAATTCTGGTTCGAAGCCCATCGCGTCGACACGCAACAGCTGGATCAGCTCGTCACCCGTCACACCCTGGGTGGCCTGCCGCGCCCGTTGCTGCCGCCGAACCGCGTCAATGGCATGCTCAAAGGTTTTATCGATCTGATCGTCGAGCACGCGGGCCGTTATTACGTGATCGACTACAAGTCCAACTGGCTGGGCGATACGGCCGCGGCCTATACCGCGGCAGCGATGCGCGAAGCCACGCTGCAAGCCCGCTACGACTTGCAGTACGCCATCTACACGCTGGCCCTGCATCGCCTGTTGCGCGCGCGGCTGCCGGGCTACCGCTACGAACAGCATGTCGGCGGCGTGTTGTATCTGTATTTGCGCGGCGTGGACCAGGCCGGGCATGGCGTGCATACGGAGCGTTTGCCGTTCGCCTTGATCGATGCGATGGATCGGCTGTTTGCGCAGGAGGCACCCGCCCATGCTGCGTGAAACCTTGCTGGCGACGCTGGCCGATGCCGTCGCGCGGCGCGTGCTGCGTCCGTTGGACCTGGCCTTTGCGCAGTTCATCGGCGACTGCGATCCCTACGCCGAGCCAGCCCTGCAGTTGTTGGCGGCGTTGGCGAGCCGGCAGCTCGGCGATGGCCATCCTTGCCTGGACTTGCGCGCACTGGATGCCCTGGCGTTGGAACAGGCCTGGCCGGCGGCATGGCTGGAACTGCTGGCCACGACACCCATGCCGGCCTCGCGCATCATGGCCGGTGTCGATGGACTGCCCGCTGACGCACCGCTGGTACTGGACGGGCATCGGTTGTATCTGCGCCGCTATTGGAATTACGAATGCCGTGTCGCCGCCGGCATTGCCGCGCGGCTGGTTGACAGCATGCTGCCGGCGGAGACATTGCGCGATGAGCTGCAGCGCCTGTTTCCTGCTGCCGCCGGCGAGGGCGTTGCATGGCCGCGCGTGGCGTGCGCACTAGCGGCACGCGGGGCTTTCAGCATTATTACCGGCGGACCTGGCACCGGCAAAACCACCACCGTGGTGCGCCTGCTCGGTTTGCTGCAAACCCTGCAGCTGCGCCAACACGATGCGCCCTTGCGGATCCGCCTGGCTGCGCCAACAGGCAAGGCCGCCGCACGCTTGAATGCCTCGATTGCGCGCCAGATCGCCATGCTCGATGTCAGCGAAGCGGTGCGCCAGGCCATTCCACTGGAAGTGGAAACCCTGCACCGCCTGCTGGGCGCACGTCCGGACAGCCGCCGCTATGCACACGACAACCGCCATCCACTGCACGTGGACGTGCTGGTGGTGGACGAAGCCTCGATGATCGATCTGGAGATGATGGTCGCGGTATTGGATGCGCTGCCGCCGCATGCGCGTTTGATTTTGATCGGCGACAAGGACCAGCTCGCCTCGGTGGAAGCCGGCGCGGTGTTGGGCGAACTGGGCCAGCGCGCCGAACAAGGCTGCTACACCTCCGCCACCGCACAATGGCTGCTTGCCGCTAGCGGCGACGATGTCACCGCATTCGTGCACCGCGATGCACATGCCCTCGACCAGCACATCGCCATGTTGCGTGCCAGTCATCGCTTCGACGCCGCCAGCGGTATCGGGCAACTGGCGGTAGCTGTAAACGCGGGTGATGCGGCGGCGGTAAATACCTTGCTTGCGGCGCCATCGCCCGACATGGCCTGGCTGGCTGCCAGCGTCAGCAGCGTGCCGATCGCGCCGCTGGTGATCGATGGGCAAACCGATGGATCGGCACAGCACGCGCCGCAAGGGTTCCGGTTCTATCTGGAACGACTGCGGCATCACCGCCCTGCCTTCGATGCCGACGATGCGACATATCGGCAATGGGCGCACGATGTGCTGGACGCCTTCAACCGTTTTCAGATGCTGTGCGCCGTGCGCCAGGGACCTGCCGGCGTCGACCGTTTGAACCGGGAGATTGCTGCCGCACTGCGCGCCACGGGTTTGATCGACGCCGACCGCGGCTGGTACGAAGGCCGGCCGGTGATGATGACGCGCAACGATTACAGCCTGGGGCTGATGAACGGCGACGTCGGCATCACGCTGCGCATGCGCGGGGCCGATGGCGAGCTGCGCTTGTATGTAGCGTTTCCGATGACCCGTGGCGCGTCATCATCTGCACCGCAAGAGACGGGCGCACAGGTGCGCTGTGTCCTGCCATCGCGGCTAGGCGACGTGGAAACCGTGTACGCGATGACGGTGCACAAATCGCAGGGTTCGGAGTTTGAACACACCATGCTGGTATTGCCCGACGACGCACCCGCCGTGCTAACGCGGGAGCTGCTGTATACCGGCATTACGCGCGCACGGCGCTGGTTGACCCTGGTGGGTACGCAAGCGGCGATCGAGCATGCATTGGCGCAACGCACGCGGCGGTATTCGGGACTGGGAGAGCGACTGTAGGCTGGGATGAAATCCCAGCATCACCATCCACATAAAAGCCGGGATCGCATCCCAGCCTACATCTGCGCCATGCGCTACCAGCAACTTCCATTCGCATTGGCCGCGGCATCGTCTTTGCCCGGCAATTTCCGCCCGGCGTTGTCGATCGACAAGCTTCCGCATGCATCGCCGGCCTGGCGGCCGATCGGCGTTGCCATCGCGACAAAGCCCTGCCCGTCATCATCCACCACGCTCATTGCCAGTTCGTAATAACCCTGAGCCGACGCTGGCCTGGCATCGCCAAGCTTGTCCAGGTTATCCGCGTAACGGTTGTAGGTGGCGTACCAGCGCTCCTGCGCCTGCGCGATCGCCATCAGCATGTGCTGCGCCTGCGCGCGGTGCGAACGCATCACGTAGCGGGAATAGGATTGCGATGCGAGTGCGGCCAGGATGGCGGCTATGCCCAGAACAATCATCACTTCGATCAAGCTGAATCCACGCGTACGATCCATCGTTACTCCTCAAGAACCTGGCATCAACAACGACCACGAACGACGGCGCCACAACGGGGCGTCCAGTGATACCGGCACCTCCATCGCACCACCGCTTCCCTTCAAGGTGATGCCAGGCAAGATCAACTGGCCGCCACCTGCCGCCATCACCACCGGCAAGCTGCCGCTGGTCGGTGGGTTTTCCACCTGGGCACCTGCATACGAACCGCCACCAAAACCCAAGATCGATCGCGCACCACCGGTGGCCGCGTCGATGGCCATGATCGCGCCTGACGGCGTATCCCCGTTAGGAATGAGCGTGCTGATCAACACGGTGTTGGTCGTGAACAACGCCGTTGGCGTCACCACCACGCGCTCGCCGGCGGCGACATCCAGATCGATACGCCAACCGCCCGCCTGCATCGAGATAGGGTCGGAGGTGAGGCTGCGCAGGCTGGCGCTGCTTCCCGACGCAGGATCGGTCACCGCATGCTCGCTCAATATCTGCTGCTGCAGACTTGCGTGCGACACGGTGACCGGCTTGCCTGCGCTATCGAGCCGATCGCGTATGCCGTAGATCGATTGTACGGTTCGGTCGGTTTTGTCGCCCTCGCCAAGGTATTTGCCCGTGCCGAACACGACCATGAAACGATTCGTCGCAGGATCCGGGAAAAGCCGCGGCATGACGGTAACCGGCTGCGCACCCTGCGCTGCTGCGCGATACGCCAGGCTTATGTTCCAGCTGGCCGGGTTCGGCGCGGACAGGTCGAAACGCCACAGATTGCCGGCCAGGTCGCCCGCAAAAGCAACGTCATCGACCTGATCGTTGTCGTAGTCGCCAAGCACCGGCGTGCTCAATCCATGGCTGCGTACACCATCGATAGCGGGTGTCTTGAGTTCGGCCATGACCGCACCGGTTTGCGCGTCCAGCACGAACAAGGCGCTATAGCCGGGTGCCGTACCCGCCGCTGCTTCGCAATCGGCGGGTTGGTCCGGCTTGCTGCAATCGGCAAAGTAGCCGTTCGGCACCAGCACCGCCCAGCGGCCGTTCGCCAACCGCGCGATGGCCGGTTGCCCATAGGTGTAGCCCAGGTCTGCCGGGTTATAGCTGGCCCCGGTTTGCAGTTCGCCGCCAGGTGAATCGGCGTCGAATTCCCACAGCACCGTGCGCCCGGGATGGGCCTGACTGGCGTCGCCGGGGTCGGTGATATCCAGCGCATACACGCCACGACCGCCAAGGCCCAAGCCGCCGACCAGCAGGGTGTGCCATTCGCGCCGGCCTTGCTCGCTGAAAAACACGTCGCGCGTGACGGGTGTGGCATCCACGGTCGGCTGGAACTGAAAGGCCCGCGCCTGCGTAAGGCGGCCAAGGTGTGCATAGGCGGCGCGCGGTACGTAAGCCCAGCGTTCCTTGCCTGCATCGGGGTCGCTTGCATACGCCGCGCAGGCGCCTTGCTCGTCGTGCGTCTGGCATGCGGGAACAGGCGCATGAAACGCGTGCAGCATGCCGTCGTTGGCGGCAACATAAAGCGTGGGCACACGCCCTGCATACATGGCTACAAAATCCGCATAGCGCTGCGCAGCGGGTGCAGCTTCCGGAGCAGCGCCATGCACGTTCGACCAGGCATCGGCATAGTTGCCGGTGGGATAAGCCACATACAGCGCTTGCGAATGCACGATCGCGCCCAGCACGCTGCCGCGCAGGCGCAGCGTGCCGTCCTGTTCCAGCGAACGAACGCCGCGCAGGTAGTCGACGCGCGCTTCCAGCGTATCGGCAGGGACTTCCGGCGCCGGCGTCATCAGGCCGCGTTTCTCGTCATCATCGAACGGCCCTGCAGGCTCGAAAGCGATGCCGGCAAGCGTGCCCCGCCTGCTTGCGGTGAGTATCGTGCGGCCGGTTGGTGGCGTAACCAGCGGATGGGTGAGCAACGCACCAGCATCCCACACGGTGCGCGTCGTGATGCCGTCCGCATTCAACGCGACGGCCTTGAGTACGCCGGAGCCATCGGCAGCATCGTAGCCACCGAGAAAAGCAAGCGTTCCACCGGTCAGCACGTTCTCGTTCAAGGCAAGCGTGGCCAACGAGGGCGCGGCGCGTGTGCGGTCCAACGGTGTCGGACTCAATTCCACCGTGCCGGCAAGACTCTCGGCGAAAACCGGCGCCGTGGGCATCAACACGGCGCCAAGCCACATCAGCCATCGAACGGAATATTCAAGGGCGCGGCGCATTGAACGTACTCTGCACCACGCTCACCACGTTGGCATTGCCACCCGTGGCACGCGCAGTGATGCGGTAAAGATGCGTGTCAAGCTGACCGCCGTTGTTCGGACCGGTGCTGCCCGATTCATGCAAGCCACCTACGCCAGGCGGGCGTTCGCTGCCCAGGTCTTCGATGATATAGACCGGATCTCTGGCCAGTGCCGGTGCATAGCCGCCGCCGGTGGGGCCTTTGTAGCTGAGACTGATGCCGTCGATCCAGCCTGCTGCGGTTTGGAAGCGGGTCACGGCACCATTCGCCGCGTAAGGCGCAGCATCGGCACGGTAGATCACGCAGCCATCGTCTTGCGTAATGAAATTATCCCCGCAATGCAGTTGCGCGCCGGCCTGGCTCGCCAACGACCACAATTTGTATTCCACGCCGCGCAGCGTCGCCTCCGCGGCCAGGCGTGCTTGCTGGGCGTGACGCAAGCTGCCGGCCATGCGCTCCTGCAACAGGGAGTGTTGCGAGGCCGCGATGGCGAACATGCTTAGTAGGACCAGGAAGATCAGGGCCATCAGCAGCGCGAAGCCATGCTGGGCGCGATGCGCTGGTATCGTTCCCCAAGCGCGCGAATGCATGAGATGCACGTCGCCCCGCCGAACGACTAACGCTGTTGATGCTGACTGTCGAACACCAGGCAACGAGAGGCGATGTCCCTGTGCCCTGCCCTTCACACCTGTTCGCATCCTTGCCACCTCCTACGGATTGGCATTGCGCACGGCCACCACCGCCGTGAACTCGCGCCGCAACACGGGCAACGGAAATCCCTGTTGCAATGGCGTCACCTTTCGATCATCCGCGGTCGGCGGTGCCGGTGTGAATATCCCATCCGCCGCGTAGCTGTAGGCCAACTCATCCGCGGTCAGTGCGTACAACGGGGTTTGCCCTGACATCAGCAGGTCGACCTCGATCAGGCTGACCGATCGCCACAGGCAACCGCGATCGTTGCTGCCGGCCATCGGCACGGGCAAGGCAGGACAGTCGGCGCGTGTACTGTTGTCCACCTGCTCGGCGGTGTAGTAGCGCAGCGTGCCGTCCGCCTGTTGCACGCCGTACCTGAAATCCAGACGTTCCACGCCGCGTGCAATTTCTTCGCCCGTACCACCCTGCGAGGTCTTGCCGCCATTGACACGCCGCATCAACGCGCCGGTGGTGCGCCCCGTGCCATCGCCGGTATCCACCACTTTCAGGTAATAGGTCACCGTCCGCACATCCCGGCTGACGCTGAACAACCTTGGCGCTGCCATCTGCTGGAAAACATGCGGCTGGGCAAAGTTGTTGCCGGTGGAGGTGAGTTCACTGCCACCCATGCTTGCTACGGCGAACATCTGGGCGCCGGAACAATCGGCCAACATCAGCAACGGCTCGTCACCCTTGGCATCAGCCGCTTTCGTTTCTTGAGGCAACGGGTTCAAGCGGACGGTCACCGAACCATCCGCATGAGTGAGCAAGGTGCTGCCGCGCGCACTGCCTTCCGGCGCGATCGCCCAGCCGCCAGCGGAATTGAGATAGCGCACGGTAAGTACCGATGCGCCCATCACGCGGCTATCCATCCCCTTGCCCATCGGCGGTATGCTGAAGCCATTCGGATTGCGCTTGTTGCTCGGGTCCGCCGGCGCGCAACTGCTTACCGTGCAATCGTAGCCACGCATGGTCAAGAACGAAGGCAGCGAATACGGTGCACTCGGAGCCGGCGGATAGGCGCCGCCCCAGGGCGTGCTCACGTCGCTCAACGCCCGCATAAGCAATGGTGGATCACTGGCATAGACGGTAGGTACGCGCGGCCCGTCCAGATACGGCCCCGCAGCGCTTGCATGCGCGGCGCCACCGCTGCCGTTGCAGTAGGACGCGCCCGCCATGGCAAGGTCGTTCCTGATCTGCGTGATGGCAAAGCGCCCCTCTTCCTGCAAGCGTGCCAACTGCTCTTGTGCCTGGCGGATGTTCGAGGTGGACGTAAACACCGCCACGATCCCGAAGCTCACCACCAGGCCGAGCGCCATGGCGATCATCAACTCGATCAGGGAAAGCCCTCGACAGCGACGCTTCACGGCTGGAACTCCCAGGTGAAGGTTTGCGGTTCTGCCTTGGCACCGAGGGCGGCGCGCTCCATCCAGCGGATCGCCATCGTGCAACGTCCACCGTAAGGCGGCCGCAGCGCGATCTGCTCGTGCGTCGGCACACGCGCCACGCCGCTCCGGTCGCAGTGGATGCTGGCCTCCGTTCTCGGCGGCAGAAAGGTCTGCAACTGGCCGCTCCAGCGCTGCCGATCGTATTGCGCCAACTGCCTGGGCGCGCAACCCGCGGCGCAATCCTGCGCGCTTGCGTCCGGGTAACTGCCGTCGTAGTCGCCGTTCCACACCCCCATCAGGTTGGCCTGCATGCGCTCGGCCATGTTCTGCGCAAGAAAACTCACCTGCGTGCGCAGATAGGCGGCCTGGTTGGCGCGCGCGGCCATCGCCATCAAGCCCGCCGCACCGATCAGCCCCAGACTGAACACCAGCATGGCAACCAGCACTTCGATCAGCGTGACGCCTCGTGAATACCGTGACAGCGGCATCAACACACTTCCCTTTGGACCCTGCGGACACTGTGGCTGCGCCGCCTGCCTTCCGTCAGTCGGCCAGCGCCCCAATCTGCAGTCCGAATCCCGCCGACTTCTTAGAGCCTCTCCAAGAGCTTGCAGCCCGTAAGACGGCCCCTTAAACTAAGCGGCTTAGCCGGAATAGCTCAGTTGGTAGAGCGGCGCATTCGTAATGCGTAGGTCGTAGGTTCGATTCCTATTTCCGGCACCATTTTCTTCAATCAAAACAGCGCATTACACGTTGCAGTGTGATGCGCTGTTTTGCTTTGGATGGCACGATTTCGCACATTTGCTGTGGCAAATCTGTGGCATTCCCCAGACGGTGCTGCGGGCTCCGCAATGGATTGCGTCATTCCGCCCTGGCCTCGCATCTTTATGCACTCAACGAGGAACTGATACGTTACGTGCGCTAGCGCGCTGCTTTTGTCAGGGCCGGACAGGGGGAATGGATGCATGTCAGAATCGCATATCGCGGGCAATTCAGTGTCAAGCGCCCCCAAGGGGGCGCTTGAACATCCAAAGCACCTAACGTGCCTAACGAAATCGAAAGTTTCCCTGCAAACCGCCGACGGGCGGCTCATAGAAGTTTGGGAGCTCGATGTCCCTCTATCGGCGGAGTTCCTTAGCCCCTGGGCATCTCGCTTTCGACAGCAATATTGTCCGGATCACGAAATAGATCAGCTAAGGGAGGGCACAGGACTCTCGCGCGCGGACTATTTGACTCAACTAGTGTTCCCCGACAAGACCAATGCTCCAGGGCCTGCTATTCGCTCAAGTGATTTCGCCGAATTATTGGTTTCCGACTACGTTGAGTTTGTCCTGGGATATCGAGTCCCGCGAGGAAAGTATGCCGATAAAGCAAGTCGCAATGAGTCGGTAAAGGGCGTAGACATCCTTGGATTCAAAATGGTGAACCCGCCACACGTCTCTCAGAATGATACGTTGCTGGCATTTGAGGTCAAAGCCAAAGCTTCCGGCGCTCCCTACTCTGGCCAGCTTCAGTCGGCGATTGATGACTCGTCAGAGGACTACCTTAGACGAGCAATAACACTCAATGCTACTAAGCGCCGGCTGCTACGCGCCGGAGAAGGGCAAGAAGCACTCGTCGTACAGCGCTTTCAGAACCAGGCAGATCACCCCTACATCTATCGATCAGGGGCGGCAGCATTGTTATCTGACGATGCTTACAACAAAGTCGCGCTGGAGGGCTCGGTAACTGAAAAGCACCAGAACTCAAAGAATCTCGAACTAATCGTGATTCGTGGCTCGGCATTGATGAATCTGATACACGCTTTGTACGAGCGAGCCGCAAATGAAGCCTGAGTCAAATAGTCGACGCCTCTTAGGGATCACTCGTTCCAAGGGGAAGATGTACGAACTAGGCGTTCCCGAGGAATCTCATCTATCCGTTCCACGAGGAAGTAATCCACAGGAGCTTTTTTTGCTCGCAGTGGGCACGCTCGGCGATATAGCAGCATCCATTAGCAGCAGTAGAAATGCAGACACTCCTCTCCCGCCCGAAGCGGCAGAAGAGTTGAGTTTTTCAGCGAGCTTCTTTGACGCCTTCTTAGACTCGCGCTTCTCTACAGAGATACACCGCGACACCTTGCTTCTAGCATCGTCCGCTTACTATCTTGCCCGTCGCCCCGGGAGCAGCCTAGTACTGGCCCGAAGGATTGGTGAGGTCGACCAGGAAGCGGCCGTGGACAAAATTCTACGCTGGGTCTTGGCTGGCCGTTGGGAGTCGTACCCGCAGGTTAGCCACCCATTATTCGGCTCCGTCCTCAATGAAATTGCCAGACTGCTCGCCTTTCACTTCTATGAAGGTGCCAACATCGAAGAGCTGACTGGATCATTGGAATCACTTCGAAGCCAAAGCTACGAAAGCGGGTCGTCACGAGAACTTCTCTTCGCTGACCTGCTGTCCGCAATCGTGCGACTCCGTCTTTCATCTTCGGCGTGGACAACGCTTCCGTCATTCACGGGTATACCCACAGAACAGTGGGCTAGAGCAGTAAGGCGACCTGAGTTTCCGAAAGAGCTTTGGCCATCCCAAATTCTGCTTGGTCGAGCCGGAATATTTTCTGGTGTTTCGGGCATCGTCCAGATGCCGACTAGTGCGGGTAAAACTCGATCAGTAGAAATCATACTCAGGAGCGCCTTTCTTGCTAACCGCACAAAAGTAGCTGTAGTCGTCGCGCCATTCAGAGCTCTCTGCCACGAAATCAGTGCGTCACTTCGCCATGCCTTTCGAGACGATGACGTAAGGGTCAATGAACTCTCCGACGCACTCCAGGCCGATTTTCTCCAGCAGATTTCAGATCTGCTAGGCATGCATATCGCAACGTCGTCTTGCATACTAGTTATGACGCCCGAGAAGCTCCTCTACGTGCTCCGGCAGACCCCAAGAATCGCATCCGCCTTGGGACTAGTCGTTTATGACGAAGGGCATCAGTTTGACTCTGGGGCTAGGGGCGTTACTTACGAATTGCTGTTGACCGAGATTAAAGCTGCGCTGCCGGCGGCGTCACAGACGGTGCTGATTTCCGCGGTGATTCAAAATGCGCAAGCTGTAGGAGAGTGGCTAATCGGCAACGACGCTCAAGTCGTAAACGGCACGACATTGCTTACGACTTCGAGAGCAGTTGCCTTCGCGAGTTGGGCCGAGCGCCTCGGACAGCTCATGTTCTACGAATCAAACCGTTACGACCAACCAGACTATTTCGTGCCCAGGGCGGTGGAACAACAGTCTCTTGAGCGCAGAGGTCGAGAGCACGAGCGATTCTTTCCAGAAAAAGATGTTGCAAACGACGTAGCCCTGTACTTGGGCATTCGTTTGGCTCCTCAAGGCGCAGTCGCAGTGTTTTGCGGACGGAAAGACACCGCCATGAATATGGCCTCCCGCGCCGTCGACGTGTACGGACGTAGCTTTAGTATCAGTCCCCCTGCACATACCGCAAATGCTAACGAGCTGGTACGACTGAAGAACCTTCTTGATGGGCATTTCGGTGAGCAGTCAATTCTCAGCCGTGCAGGCGCCTTGGGAATCTTTGTCCATCACGGCACCACCCCACACGGCATACGTCTGTCGATTGAACATGCAATGCAGCGCAGTCTCATTAATTTTGTGGCCTGCACATCGACCTTGGCACAAGGCGTTAATCTGCCAATCAGGTACTTGATCGTCTCCGGCATCTATCAGGCCGGAGAAAAAATCAAGGTGCGCGACTTCCAGAATCTCATTGGCCGCGCTGGACGATCAGGCATGCATACAGAAGGCCTCATCATATTCTCCGACCCAGCGGTCTATGACAAACGAAACCAAGGAAGTGATGCATGGAGGTTTGAGTCATCAACGGAGCTTCTGTCTCCAGAGCGCGCCGAAAGTACAAATAGCTCGCTATTGACCTTGCTTGATCCCATAAGAAGCGTAAATGGGAGATGGGAGCTTCGGCTGACGCCTGGCCAGCTATGCGAGCTCCTTTTCGCGGAAGAAGAAACGTGGACAGACTGGGCTAGCGGAGTAATGCGACTCAATCCTTCGCGTCAGTTCAACGCCAGCGCAATACTCGCTGATTTAAAGCAGCGTCGGCGCCTGCTTATCGCTCTTGAGAGCTACTTGATTGAATCGCCCCGGGATTGGTGGAGGCTCCAACTCTTGAGAAGATGGAGCCATGAACAAATCGAACAAGTTCTCCCCGGAAGTCCGCGAGCGCGCCGTGCGTATGGTGCAAGAGCATCGTGGTGAGTACCCGTCGCTG
>NZ_DATJMN010000330.1:0-29105 GCF_035508675.1 Dyella sp. | reverse complement strand
CACACGCGCGCGACCTCTTCGCGCTCGACCAGAAACGGATGCTTGAACTCCGTGCTGGCATGCGCGATGTGCGCAACGAGCCTGCGCATGGTGCGCGCATAGGGACGCGAGGCCTTCATCAGGTCTTGCGCTTTGCGAATCTTGGAGGCCGAGACCATTTCGAGCGCGCGCGTTACCTTGCGCATGTTCTGCGTGCTCTTGATCTTGGTTTTAATTTCGCGTCCGCTTGCCACGTTTGCCTCAACCTGTTGGGTCCGATTCGGTCGGTTGACCGACGTGCGGTGCAATCATCCATATCGGATGACTGCACACCCTTTCATTGCTTACCAGCTACCCGTCTTCTTGAACTCGTCGAGGCCGGACTTGAACGTGGCTTCGATGTCATTGTTCCAGTCACCGGTGGCGACGATCTTCTTCATCAGCTCGCCTTGGGTCTGGTGGAAGAAGGCATGCAAGCCCTGCTCGAACGCCAGCACCTTGTTCACCGGCAGATCGTCCAGGTAACCCTTTTCAGCGGCATATACGGACAGGGCCAGTTCGGCGATGGAAAGCGGGGCGTACTGCTTCTGCTTCATCAGCTCCGTAACACGCTGGCCGCGGTCGAGCTGGGCACGGGTCGCGGGATCAAGGTCCGAGGCGAACTGCGCGAACGCCGCCAGTTCGCGGTACTGCGCCAGCGCCAGCTTCACGCCGCCGGACAGCTTCTTCACGATCTTGGTCTGCGCCGACCCGCCCACGCGCGACACCGAGATACCGGCGTTCACGGCCGGACGAATACCGGCGTTGAACAGGTCGGTTTCCAGGAAGATCTGACCGTCAGTGATCGAGATCACGTTGGTCGGCACGAACGCCGATACGTCGCCGGCCTGCGTTTCGATGATAGGCAGCGCGGTGAGCGAACCGGTTTTGCCCTTCACTTCGCCGTTGGTGAACTTCTCGACGTACTCTTCGGACACGCGCGCAGCGCGCTCGAGCAAGCGCGAGTGCAGGTAGAACACGTCACCCGGATAGGCTTCGCGGCCCGGCGGACGCTTCAGCAGCAGCGAGATCTGGCGGTAAGCCACGGCCTGCTTGGACAGGTCATCGTAAATGATCAGCGCATCCTGGCCGCGATCGCGGAAGTATTCGCCCATCGCGCAACCGGAGTACGGCGCGATGTACTGCAGCGCGGCCGATTCGGACGCCGACGCGACGACGACGATGGTGTTGGCGAGCGCGCCGTTTTCTTCCAGCTTGCGCACCACGTTGGCGATGGAGGAGCGCTTCTGGCCAATCGCGACGTAGATACACTTAATGCCTGAATCTTTCTGGTTGATGATCGCGTCGATGGCCAGCGCGGTCTTGCCGGTCTGGCGGTCGCCGATGATCAGCTCGCGCTGGCCACGGCCGATCGGGATCATCGAGTCGACCGATTTGTAACCGGTCTGCACCGGCTGGTCGACCGACTTACGCCACACCACGCCCGGTGCGACCTTCTCGATCGGCGAGCTGAGCTTGGCGCTGATCGGACCCTTGCCGTCGATCGGGTTACCCAATGCATCGACCACGCGGCCGAGCATTTCCGGACCGACCGGCACTTCGAGAATGCGGCCGGTGGTCTTGGCGGTGTCGCCCTCGCGCAGATGCTGGTATTCGCCCAGCACCACGGCGCCGACGGAGTCGCGCTCAAGGTTCAGGGCCAGCGCAAACGCGTTGCCCGGCAGCTCGATCATTTCGCCCTGCATCACGTCGGCCAGGCCGTGGATGCGCACGATGCCGTCGGACACGCTGATGATCGTGCCCTCGTTGCGGGCTTCCGCGCCGAGCTTGAACTGCTCGATGCGGTTCTTGATCAACTCGCTGATCTCGGACGGATTGAGAGTGGTGCTGGACATGGTCGTGATCCTAAATGGGTATGCTTAATTCGTAAGCACGCTGGCCAGGCGCTGCAGACGGCCGCGGGCGGAACCGTCGATGACCTCGCTGCCGGCATCGATCACCACGCCCGCCAGCAGCGAAGGATCGACCTGGGTTTCCAGTTCGATCTCGCGCTTGAAGCGGCGCTTGAGCGATGCCTTGAGCTGCTCGGCCTGGGCATTGTCCAGAGCCATCGCGCTGGTGACCTTCACCAGCAGCTGTGACTCCGATTCGCGCTTGTAGGTTTCATATAGAGCAGCCACTTCCGGCAGCAGTGCCAGGCGGTGTCGCTCGGCCAATTCAGTGAAGAATTTGCCGAAGACGCCATCTGCCAACGTGCCCTCCGGCAGATGCAGCGCGACGAGTTGCGCTGGCTGCACACGCGGGTCGTTGTTGAGCGCGGCCACGCGCGAGTCCTGCGCCACTTGCGCAGCGAACGCCAGCGCCTGCGACCAGGCGGCAAGATTGCCATCGGCCCGCGCCAACTCGAAAGCGGCACGGGCATAGGGGCGGGCGAGCGTAATCGACTGGGCCGCCATCGATCAGATCTCGGTCGCAAGCTGGTCGAGCAGCGCCTTGTGCACCGCTGCGTCGATTTCGCGCTGCACGATCTTGGAGGCGCCCTGCACGGCCAGCGCACCGACGCGTTCGCGCAGTTCTTCACGTGCGCGCTGTGCCATCGAGGCGATCTCGTCCTGCGCGGCCGCCTTCTGGCGGTTGATTTCCGCCACGGCATCGGCACGGGCCTTATCCAGAATCTGGTTGGCCTGCTGCTGCGCGCGATCGATGATCTCGGCCGCTTGCTGGCGTGCCTGCCTGATCTCGCCGGCAACCTTGTTATCGGCTTCCCGCAATTCGGCATGCGCGCGCTCGGCGGCATTGAGACCCTCTGCAATCTTGAGCTGGCGCTCTTCGATGGCCTTGGTAAGGTGCGGCCAGATGAAGTGCACGCAGAACCAGATCAGAATGGCGAAGGCGATCATTTCGCCGATCAGAGTGGCATTGAAGTCCATCGCTGCGTTACCTGTGCGTACGGGTTAATGCGGACACGGGCGGCATGCGCCCGTGTCGAGCTGGCGGCGCCGAAGCACCGCACTAGGATTAGCCGGCAACCAACTTCGACAGCAGCGGGTTCGCCACCGCAAAGTACATGGCCAGCGCCACGCCGATCAGGAACGCCGCGTCGATCAGACCAGCCAGCAGGAACATACGACCCTGCAGCAGCGGAACCAGTTCAGGCTGACGGGCAGCGGCTTCAAGGAACTTCGAACCCATGATGCCAATGCCGATACAAGCGCCCAGCGCGCCGAAACCGATGATCAAGCCGAGAGCGATAGCGGTGAAGCCCTGGACCTGAGCAATATGAGCAACTAGTTCCACGATGATCTCCTCAAGAAAAAGAAAGCGGTAGTTCTAACGAAAGTGAACAAAATCAATGGTGATCGTGAGCCATCGAGATATACACGATGGTGAGCACCATGAAAATGAAGGCCTGAATCGAAATGATCAGAATGTGGAAGATGCCCCACACGGCGTAGCCGATGATGCCCATGCCGAACAACAGCCAGCTGCCTGCGCTGAACAGGCCGGCGATCAGCATGAACACCAGCTCGCCTGCGTACATGTTCCCGAACAGTCGCATCGCCAGGCTGACCGGCTTGGACACCAGTTCGACCAGATTCAAAGCGAAATTGAAGGGGGCGAACCACTTGCCGAAGGGCGCGGTGAAGAGTTCGTGCATGTAGCCGCCAAAGCCCTTGGCCTTGAAGCTGTAGAAGATCACCAGCAACAGCACGGTAATGGACATTGCGAACGTCATGTTGACGTCGGCGGTGGGCACG
Organism: Dyella sp.; assembly: GCF_035508675.1. Lineage (GTDB taxonomy): Bacteria > Pseudomonadota > Gammaproteobacteria > Xanthomonadales > Rhodanobacteraceae > Dyella_B. Next base: position 25,368 of record NZ_DATJMN010000330.1, on the reverse strand, counting down.
GCGCGGAAGTGGCCAATGCCGAACTTTTCGGTCACCCAAGGGAGCAGGTCGACCGGCAGCAGGTCCATGGCGTTCATCAGGAACACCCAGATGAAGACCGTCAGCGCCAGCGGGCCGAGGAAGCGGCGATCGCCGTGGAAGACGTCCTTGACCTGGCCGTCCACGAATTCGAGCACGATCTCAAGGAAGGCCTGACCTTTACCCGGCACGCCGGCCGTCGCTTTACGCGAGTACAGCCAGAACCACAGGCAGAAGATGACGCCAAGCGCCAGCGACACCGCCACGGAATCGAGATGGAATGACCAAAAGCCATTCGGACTCACCCGAAAGTTCAGGTGCGTCAAATGGTGCTGGATGTATTCGGTAAGACCGCCCTGCGGCTCGCTTGCCATCTCTTAACCCTTAAATCTGAACGCCAGCAGATTAACCGCGTACGCAGCCGCCAGCCCCGTAATGGCAGCCAGCGGCGGCAATTTCCATTGAAACATGATCGCGATCATCCCCCCGATGATCACCATCCATTTCAGGATCATGCCCGTCAGCAGATGCCCCAGCGCCATACCGGCGCCGCTCACCCGACTGAAAGCCCGCACCGACAATAGCGCCGTACCAGCCGCCACGATCGCCGCCCCAGCCGCCGCCGCTATCGCCTCGCGACGCCCCTGCGTCGCGAAAACGAGGCCCACGATGACCGCCGCGCATAGCTGCCATAGCAGCAATCGCAGGGCAAGACGTCGACCGGAAGCAAGACTGTTGAGCACGTGAGGTTCCCGCGGTGTCGCTATGGCAATCAAACCCGCCACGGGTCACGATCCAATCTAAAAAAGTATATCAGTGCAGCTTTTAGACCAGCAAGACGAGTTCGTGCGGCACGTAGTCTCGGGGGAATTTCGGACAAGAAAAGGGCCGGACGTCAACGTCCGGCCCGAGGGCATATCGCAAGGGGAGTCGCGATATGCAGAAGGGGATTGCGATTACTTGGCGGCAGCCGCGGCTTTCTTGATGGCGGCGACCGGAGCGGCCACGGCCTCGTTGGCGGCCTTCTGCTGCTCCTGGACCAGGGCATTGAGCGACTCGGCCGTCTTCTGCGCCACGGCGATCACATCCTTGGTGACGGAAACCGCGCTCTCGGCCTGCTCGCGGGTCAGCGAGGCGCCCTTTTCCCACAGGCCGCGCAGCGCATCGACGTCACGCACTTCGACCGCCTGGGCGATGAAGTCGGCCGTCACCTGGGCCTGCTTTTCCAGCGCGGCGAGCTGCAGCTCGGCAACCTGCTCCAGACCCTTGATGGCCAGGGCGTGGGCCTTGAACGCGTTATCAGACAGCTGCTTGGCGTAAGCGAAAACCTGGGTATTCAGTTGCTGTGTCATGGCTTGTCCCTCGCGGCGGGATGTATTAGAGAGTGGAACAAAGCCTAACAGGAGTTTTTGTGCGGCGCAATATGTTTTTTGTTAAGAGACCAAACGGTCACAAAAATTTCAAATACGGCAATCCATTAGTGACGAATACGTGAATATTGCAGTGCATCAAAAACTCCCTCGAGAGCAGCTCGCGCCCGACGTGCACGTCTCATGCACCACCACTTCGTCCAACCCCGGCAGAACGGGTTCCAGGCGCCGCCAGATCCATCGCGCCAGCATTTCGCTGGTGGGGTTCTCCAGGCCCTCGATATCGTTGAGGTAGTGATGGTCGAGCTGTTCGTAGAGCGGTGCGAAAGCCGCTTTAACGTCCGCGAAGTCCATCACCCAACCCAGGGCAGGGTCTGGTTCACCACGAACGTGGATTTCGATACGGAAGGAATGGCCATGCAGGCGCGCGCACTTGTGCCCCTCGGGCACGTTCGGCAGGCGGTGGGCGGCTTCGATCTGGAAAATTTTGAAGATATGCATGCGGGTATGTTACCCGCTCCGCCATGAGCCCTTTTGCGTGCGCGCTAGACCCGTCCGTTCTGCGCAATCGATCGCCACATATGTCCCGGGTCGAGCAGGCGCTGCTGGCTGGTTGGCCCTTCCGACCCGGAGGCGTAGAAATCCGGCGTTCCGCGTTGCCAGGCTTCGAGCACAGGCATCAGCAGTTTCCATGCCCACTCCACTTCGTCGAAACGCAGGAAATGCGTGCGGTCGCCGTCGATGGCGTCGGTCAATAGCTGCTCGTAGGCAGAAAATTCGCGGTCTTCGGAACTGGCGTAAGGCGCCGTCAGCGTCACCGGCCGGCCGGCCAGCTCCAGGCCCGGGCGCTTGGCCGTAACAAGCAGATCCATTTGCTCCGTGGGCCGAATGCGAAAGATCATCCAGTTGTTGCCCGCATGCACCGCCTTGGGCAAGGCGCCGGGCACTTCGCGGAACTGCACGGCAATTTCCGAATAATTGGTCGCCAGCCGCTTACCGCTGCGCAGGTAGAACGGCACGCCGCGCCAGCGCCAGTTATCGATTTCCAGACGCAAGGCCGCGAACGTTTCCGTGCATGAGCTGCGCGCAATACCCGGCTCATTGCGGTAGCCGGGGACTTTCTTGCGCCCGATCCGGCCCGCGCGATATTGCCCGCGCACCGCATGCCGCTCGACGGTGGCCGGCGTAATCGGCACCGTCGAACGCAGCACCTCGACCTTGTGATTGCGCAGCACTTCCGGGTCCCATTCGGCCAATGGCGCCATGGCTGTCAGGCTGAATAGTTGCATCAGATGGTTCTGCAACATGTCACGCAGCGCGCCGGCCTTGTCGTAATACGCGGCGCGCTTTTCAACACCCAGGGTTTCGGCGTAAGTGATCTGCACCTGGGCGATATGCTGCGCGTTCCAGATCGGCTCGATAAAGCGATTGGCAAAGCGGAACACCATCAGGTTCTGGGTGGTTTCCTTGCCAAGGAAGTGGTCGATACGCAGGATCTGATCTTCTTCCCAATGCGCGTGCATGGCCTGGCGCAAGGCCTGCGCGGAGTCCAGATCGGTACCGAACGGCTTTTCCACGATCAGCCTGCGCCAACCATTGCGCGGCGCCTTGGCGAAACCGGCTTCGCCCAGTGCGGTTGCCGCCGGACCGAACAGCGGCGGTGGCAAGGCGAGATAGAACAGGGTGGCCGGATTCAGCTTGTCCTTGAGCGCGAACAATGCATCAGGATGCAACTCACCGCCGACGTAATCGAGCTGGCGGCGGAAGCTGTTCCAGCGCGCCGGCGAATAATCCGGCGCGAAGGATTGCAAGGCTTTCTGGATGTGGCGCTCGAAATGATCACGGCTCCATGGCTCCATGGCGTAGCCCACGATGCGCAGGTCACGCGTCAAGCCCAGCGTATGCAGGCGATATAGCGCCGGCATCAGCAGCCGCTTGGTGAGATCGCCGCTTGCACCCAGAATCACCAGCGTCGTGGCCATGGCTCAGTCCTTGTTGCCGGTCTTCTCTTGATGTCCGCCGAAGGCGTGGCGCATCGCCGACATCACCTTGTTGGCGTAAAGATCATTACCCTGCGATGTGAAACGGCCGAACAGCGCAGCCGTAAGCACCGGCACCGGCACGCCTTCATCGATCGCGGCTTGCGCTGTCCAGCGGCCTTCACCGGAATCGGAAACGCGGCCGGCATAACTCTCCAAGTTGGGATCGCGCGCCATTTCGGTGGCGGTGAGATCCAGCAACCACGAACCGATTACGCTGCCGCGCCGCCACAGCTCCGTGATGTCGGCAATCGGAAAGTCGTACTGGTAGAGTTCCGGGCGCTCCAGTGGCGCCGTTTCGGCATCGGCGGTGCGCTTCTGCTTGCCGGCATTGGCGCCCTTCAGCACGTTCAGGCCTTCCGCATACGCGGCCATCAATCCGTATTCGATACCGTTATGCACCATCTTGACGAAGTGCCCGGCACCGTTCGGACCGCAGTACAGATAGCCCTTTTCGGCCGCTGACGGATCACCGCTGCGGCTCTCGCTGCGCGGTGCAGCATCCACACCCGGCGCCAACGCTGCAAATGCAGGCTCCAAGCGTTTGAAGGCGAGCTCCGGACCACCGATCATCTGACAGTAACCACGCTCGCGGCCCCATACGCCACCGCTCACGCCCACGTCCACATACATCACTTGGCGTTTGCTCAAAGCCTCGGCGCGACGCAAGTCTTCCACATAATGCGAATTGCCTCCGTCGACCACCGTATCGCCAGCGTTGAGTAACGGCGCAAGTTGATCCAGCACCACGTCGACCACGGCGGTCGGCAGCATCAGCCAGACCGCGCGCGGACCGTCGAGCTTGGCCACCAGGTCCTGGATCGATTCGGCCGCCGTCGCACCATGGCTGGCCGCTTCACGACGCGCATCGACATGCGTGTCGAACACCACGCAATCGATGCCTGCCTCGAGCATGCGCCGCACCATGTTCAAGCCCATGCGACCCAGGCCGACAAAACCCAGTTGCAGTTCCTGTGCTTTCCCCGCACTCATGTCTTGTTCTCCCATAAGCGAAAGCCGCCCGCGAAGGCGTTGTGGTTGTCGCCACGGCGCACGCCGGCCGGCAGCTCAGCCAGGTGCTGCACATTGCCGCCGCCCAGCACGACGTAATCGGGCTCCAGGGCGGCCTGCAGTTGGCCGACCACGTCAAACACGTGCGCATGCCACTTCTTCTTGCCGTGTTTCTTGAGACCACGCGTGCCGACATAGTCTTCAAACGTGCCCTTTCGGTATGGCAGATGCGCCAACTCCATCGGCTCGATGACGCCATCGACGATAAAGGCCGAACCCAAACCGGTGCCCAAGCCAAGGAACAGCATCCGACCGCCTTCATAGCTACCGAGCGCCTGCATCGCCGCATCGTTGATTACCCTGACCGGGCAACCGAAGGCCGCGGCAAAGTCGAAGCCGACCCAACCCTTGCCGAGATTGTAAGGTTCGCGCGCGATGCGCTCGTGCAATACCGGGCCGGGATAGCCGATGCTTACCGCGTCGTATTTCCAGCCACGAATAGCCGCACGCAGCTGCTTGATCATCTCGGCCGGCGTGAGCTTGCGATCGGATTTGATCTCCACCTCGCGTTTGTTGCCGCTCATCATCGCCTTGACATGGCTGCCGCCGATGTCGATCACCAGCACCTTGTGCTTGGCCTCTGCCGCGGTGGCGCCGGCACCTTCTCCGGTTTTGCGGCGCGCCTTGCGATACCAGGTGATCGCCGCATTGGTGGCGCTGTCGTGGCCGAGCGCCTTGCGCGGCGATTCGATTTCGTCCACCACGCGCAGCGCGAGCTGCTTGCCAAGCTCCACACCCCACTGGTCGAACGGGTTGATGTCCCAGATCGCCGCCTGCGTAAACACGATATGTTCGTACAGCGCAATGAGTGCACCCAGGGCGTGTGGCGTCAGACGCTCCGCCAGCAGCAGACTGGAAGGACGATTGCCTTCGAACACCCGGTGCGGTGCAAGGTTCTCATCGATACCTTCCGCTTGCACTTGTTCCAGCGTCTTGCCCATGGCCAGCGCTTCGGCCTGCGCAATCATGTTCGCCAGCAGCAGGTCATGATGGCGCCCGTACGGATTGAGCGATTGGCCGAAACCGATGAAATCGCAGGGAATCAGCCGCGTGCCCTGGTGAATCAGCTGGTAGAACGAATGCTGTCCGTTCGTGCCGGGCTCGCCCCAATACACTGGACCGGTGGCGTAGTCGACGTGTGCGCCACCGATGGTGACGTGCTTGCCGTTGGACTCCATCGTGAGCTGTTGCAAGTAAGCCGGAAAGCGCTTGAGATACTGCTCATACGGCAGCACCGCCTGCGTTTCCGCGCCGAAGAAATCGGTGTACCACACACCGAGCAGACCCATGATCACCGGCAGGTTGCGTTCCAGCGGCGCAGTGCGGAAGTGCTCATCCATCGCATGAAAGCCGGCGAGCAACTCCGCGAATGCATCCGGGCCGATCGCGATCATGGTGGACAGGCCAATCGACGAATCCATCGAATAGCGGCCACCCACCCAATCCCAGAAGCCGTACATCTGATCGGTCGAAATACCGAATTCTTCCACCGCCTTGGCGTTGGTGGACAGCGCGACGAAATGCTTCGCCACCGCAGCTTTGTCACCACCCGCCGCCTTCATCAGCCAATCGCGCGCACTGTGCGCGTTGGTCATGGTTTCCAGCGTCGTGAACGTCTTGGACGCGACGATAAACAGCGTTTCGTCAGCGCGCAGATCATGCACTGCCTCGGCGAAGTCGGTGTAGTCGACGTTGGACACGAAGCGCACGGTCAGCTTGCGATCGGTGTAGTGCCGCAAGGCTTCGTAGGCCATTACCGGCCCCAGATCGGAACCGCCGATACCGATATTGACGATATTGCGAATCGGCCGGCCGGTAAAACCCAGCCAGCTTCCTTCGCGAACCGCATTGGCGAAAGTGCGCATGCGCGTGAGCACCGCGTGCACGTCCGGCACCACGTTGACACCATCAACCTTGATGACCTTGCGAGCAGGCGCACGCAAAGCAACGTGCAAGGCAGCGCGCTGTTCGGTGGTATTGACCTTTTCGCCGGCAAACATGGCGTCGCGGCGCGCTTCCAGGCCGCACTCGCGCGCGAGTGCGAACAACTGCTCAAGCGCCTGATCGTTGACGCGGTGCCGAGCGTAGTCGAGACGCCAGCCCGCGGCATCCGCGCGATAGCGCTCGGCACGGCCTGGATCGGCCGTGAACATATCGCGTAAATGTTGGGTTGCCAGTTCCTGGCTTTGCGCTTGTAGTGCCTGCCACGCCGTCTTCTCGCGCAAGGCGCTCATGCAACAGCCCCTATGCGCCCGCTTACCGTATCGATCAGTTCGTGCCAGGACTTGACGAAGGAATCAGCGCCTTCCTGCTGCAACACCTTGGCCAGCGGCTCCATCTGGATGCCATGTGCTTCGAACTGCGCCAGCGTGCCGGCAACGCCAGGGTCATCCAGCGGCATCAGCCGCTCCGCCTTGCCGTGATCGGCAAACGCGAGCAGCGTTTTCTCCGGCATGGTATTGACCGTGAGCGGCGCGATCAGGTTCTCGATGTACATCACATCGCTCGCGTTCGGATCCTTGGTGCCGGTGCTGGCCCATAGCAGGCGCTGCACGCGCGCACCGGCGTTCTGCAGGCGCTGCACGCGCGGCGAATTGATCAATTCGCGGTACCTGGCATAGATCTGCGCGCACACCGCAAAGCCGAGCTTGTTGTGCAAGTCGGCCGGCACCTTGTCGGCCACCTTGACGTCCCAGCGGCTGATGAACACCGAGGCGACCGAAGCGATATCCAGGTCCAGGCCCGCCTCGTGACGACGCTCCAGGCCGCGCAGCCATGCTTCGGCAGCGGCCTGGTATTGCTCGGGCGAAAACAGCAGCGTGACGTTGATCGGCACGCCGCGGAAGATCAGTTCCTCGATCGCCGGCACGCCGGCCGGCGTGCCCGGCACCTTGATGAAGAGGTTGTGTACCGCCGCCTGCTTGTGCAGCGTAACCGCCTGCTCGATGGTGCGCTGCGTGTCATCGGCCAGCAGCGGTGACACTTCCAGCGACACCCAGCCATCCACACCGTGCGTCTGCTGATACACCGGTTCGAAAATGGCTGCTGCGCGGCGCAGATCGTCGATGGCCAAGCCGAAGAACACCGTCTCCGGATCCGTATTCGCCATCCCACGAATGGAAGCATCGTAATCTTTGCCGGCCTTGATGGCCTGGGCAAAGATGGTCGGGTTGGAGGTGAGGCCGGTCACGTGCTTCTGCTCGCGGTAACCGAGCAAGGTGCCGTCACCCAGCATGCCGCGAGTGATGTTGTCCAACCACAGACTCTGTCCGAGCCCATGGAGCGTACGGGTCGGTTGTTCCATTGCAGTGCTCCTTCGTGAAGTGAGACGAGTATTCGATCGGGCCGCAACGGCAGGGCTTGGCAGGCGTGCCGGCGCATCAGCGGCAGGGTAGCAAGACGCATGTCACGGCCTCATGACCGTTAAGACTATACGCCCGTACGCCGTGCTCTCGGTACCCGCCTGGCGAGACGATCAGCAACCTGGCTATCAGGCATGAAACTTTGCAGCGTCATGACAAACGCGCTGAAGCATGACGCATGCATGGACGGTGGGGATGGCACCCATAGCGCAGGCTCTCGCTGCTTGCGTAAATGACATTTTGCAAACGTTCTCCTTGCTACTCACGCTTGCCACTTGGCGCGTCAAATCCACGTTTGCAAACAGGAGTTGCCCTTTTAACCGGATGCGAACAAGCACACCGTTAGCCTGAACTTCCGCGACGCACCATCGAGGCATGTTTATGGATCCCACGATGTTTGACCTGCCGCCCACAACCGTGGATCAAGACACTGAAACTCGCCGTGTCTCAACCGAACCTGCAGAAGGGTATGTGCTGGACCCCTGGTCCGGCCTCTATCTGGAAACCGACATCGCATACAGACACCGCGTTGCGCTGAAAGAGCCAGCGTGACGATCACGCGTATGAGCAGGCTCGCCGTGCAAGCGGAAAATGCGCGCGGCCCTGGAGCACTGAAGCAGTGCTCTGATTTCATCAGAAACGAGTGTGGTGGCTATGGGTGGACTCGAACCACCGACCCCAGCATTATGAGTGCTGTGCTCTAACCGGCTGAGCTACATAGCCAAGGGGTGCGCCGTCCGGGATCCGGAGCCGGCTCTAATCAGGCGGGGCGCGGCAGTTTAATCGGGCTTCCCTTGCGGTTCAAGTAGTCGGCTTGCTCCGGCTTTGTAGGCTGTGGTTGAATCGATCCAGGGTCACGCACGCTGACGTCTGGCATAGACTGCAGCAACGAGCCCCGAGGAGGCTGGATGATCGACGCAGATGGCTACCGTCCGAATGTTGGCATTGTGCTGCTAAATGCAGACGGCCGGCTGTTCTGGGCGCGCCGCGTCCATCGGGACGGCTGGCAGTTCCCCCAGGGCGGTATGCGCAGCGATGAAACCCCGCTGGAGGCCATGTACCGGGAGCTACAGGAAGAAACCGGTCTCTTGCCCCAGCATGTGGAGGTGCTTGCCAGCACCCGCGGCTGGCTGCGTTATAAGCTGCCCAACCGCTATATCCGCCACCACCAGCATCCCATGTGCATTGGGCAGAAGCAGGTGTGGTTCTTGTTGAAGTTGGTCGGCGGCGAAGACGCGCTGTGCCTGGATGCCTGCGAAAAGCCCGAATTCGACCTGTGGCGCTGGGTGGATTTCTGGTACCCGGCCGTCCACGTGGTGAATTTCAAGCGCGACGTCTACCACCGCGCCTTGCGCCATTTCGCGCCGTTGGTAGAGACCTTGCTGAGCATCCAGCTCGGACCTCAGCCCCAATCGCAAAGCCGCCCCGGCCGGGGCCGGCGCGCAGCCGCCTGAACAGACGTCCTCGGCGGCAGCCGAACTCTAGTTGACAATCATTCGCATTCGCGTTGAAATGCGCGCCATGTACATTTGCCTGTGCAACGCCGTGACCGACCACGACATCCGCCGCGCCGCGGCGGATGGTGTGCGCAGCTTCACCGAGCTGCAGGCCCGTACCGGCTGCTCCGATTGCTGCGGCTGCTGCGAGGCGGAAGCCCGCGCCACGCTGGACAAGGCGATCGAGCAAGTCACGCTGGATCTCCCCATCTTCGTCGCCGCCTGAAACACATCCGGCCGAATTTCCTCGACGCCATCGCCACCAAGCGGTGGCGTTTTTCGTGGCGAATCATTCTCATTGCGACAAAGCGCCGCGCTGCGCACGTATAGTTCCGCATCAACCCCGTTACGGAGAACAACCATGAAGGGTGACGCCAAGGTCATCGAGTTCCTCAACAAGGTGCTCTACAACGAACTGACCGCGATCAACCAGTACTTTCTGCATTACCGCATGTACAAGAACTGGGGTTATCTGGAACTCGCCGAACACGAGTACAAGGAATCGATCGACGAGATGAAGCATGCCGATCGCCTGATCGAGCGCATCCTGTTTCTGGAAGGCCTGCCCAATCTGCAACATCTGGGCAAGTTGCGCATCGGTGAGAACGTGCTCGAGTGCATTCAGTGCGATCTCGATCTGGAGCTGGCCGCCGTGCAGGATCTGCGCGCTGCGATTGCGCACAGCGAGGGCGTCGCCGACTACGTAAGCCGCGATCTGTTCCGCTACATCCTGGCCGCCGAGGAAGAGCACATCGACTGGCTGGAAACGCAGCTCAGCCTGGTGAAGGACATCGGCGCGGAGCGCTACCTGCAGTCGAAAATGGAAAGTTAAGGCAAGGAAACGCTAGTCGACGCTTTCGCATCCGACTCACGTGCAGCAAGCGCCTGGCTGCCTGCTTGCACGTGAGGCCAATGCCGGCCTGTACAGACAGGCTTTCGTGCAAAAACGTTAAAAAGCCATTGCTCCACGATCACACGGGCGATCTGCCGCACAACGTGGCCCTTGTTTCCTTGACGGTCTCATCACGGACGGGCTATACCCACCCTTTTCCCCGAAGAGCCACGCATGGCTTCCCGCCCACCGCCCCGCTACGTGGTTCGTCCGCACGACGCTGTCAGCCAACGTCGCCGAATGCTGTGGCTTGGCTTGGCTTGGCTTGGCAGCTTGATCCTGGTGGCCATCGTCACCGCATTATTGAGCGGCGCATGGAAAAGCGTGGGCCCCAGCCTGGCGGATCGACGCGCGCTGCGTGCGCTCACCGCCGAGAACGAACAGCTCAAGCAGCAAGTTGCCAACGTGCAACGCTCGCAACAAGTCGGCGACGTCGCCAACCAGGCGCTGCGCAAAACCATTTCCCAGCGTGACGAAGAAATCAGCGGCCTGCGCGCCGATCTGGGCTTCTACTCGCGCCTGGTCGGCGGCGATGCGCAGCGCGAAGGCTTGAAGGTGCAGGAAGTCTCGCTGCAGCCGGTGACGCATTCGCCGGCATGGAACCTCACCATCAGCCTCACGCAAAACGTCAAGCGCGACGACGATACCAGCGGCGCCGCCATCGTCACGGTGGAAGGCCTGCGCAACAACAAAGTGGTGCAGTTGGACTGGGCCACGCTTGGCGATGCTGCCGAGAAGAACGGCATTCCGTTTCGCTTTCGCTACTTTCAGCAATTGCATACCACCATCGCGCTGCCCGCCGATTTCCGCCCGACCAGCCTGCATGTCACAGTCCGGCCGGAGAATGGCGACTCCGTCAGCCGTACCGTCACCTGGAACGACGCCCTCTCCAGCCCTGCCACGATCACCCAAGGGGAATCCGATGCTCAGCCGTAAACGCCATGAACCCGCCTCATCCTCCGCCCGCCACGCCGAGACCAGCCTGATCTCGCAAGGCACCATCATCCGCGGCGATGTTCGCTTTACCGGCACGCTGCACGTGGAAGGCCGCATCGAGGGCTCGGTGCTGGGCGAGGGAGCGAATGCGGTGTTCACGCTGAGCGAACACGGGCAGGTTCAAGGCGAGGTGCGCGTGCCGCACGCCATGATCAACGGCCACGTCCACGGCGACATCTTCGCCAGCGAGCGCCTGGAACTGGCCGCCCAGGCCCGCGTGGTGGGCGACGTTCGCTACAGCTCGCTGGAGATGGCCGCCGGTGCGCAGGTGAACGGCCGGATCGCGCACCAGGGCGACGAGCATGTCCAGCGCGAACTGCCCGCGCCGGAAGTACGCAGCGAAGCAGCGACCGCCTGAGGGCACGACGCGGCACCCGGGCTCTTGCTGATATGCTTGAGCCCGCAGCATCAAGGCCCCATATAAGCGCGCTATGGAAACCATCGTAGCCATCCCCGATTACCGCCAGGCCGGCGCGCCCCTCGTGTTCACCGAGGCCGCCGCCCGCAAAGTGCATGAACTCATCCAGGAAGAGGGCAATCCTGAGCTGAAGCTGCGCGTGTACATCACCGGCGGCGGCTGCTCGGGGTTTCAATACGGGTTCACCTTCGACGAAACGCAGGCCGAAGACGATTTCGCGCTCGCCCGCGAAGGGGTCACCCTGCTGGTGGACCCGCTCTCGCTGCAATACCTGACCGGCGCCGAGATCGACTACACCGAGAACTTCAGCGGTTCGCAGTTCGTCATCCGCAATCCGAACGCCAAAACCACCTGCGGCTGCGGCTCCTCCTTCTCCACTTGATGCGCCTCGGCCGGTCCGGATGATTGCGACGAAACTCAACACTTTCGCCGGACTCAGCCTGATTCTCGACCGCGTTGCCGAACAGCGCGACGCCGCCGACTGGGTCCGCGCCAAAGCGACTGCGCACGACGCACGCTACCTGTTGCTGGATGCCGCCGGCGACGCCTTCCTGCATAGCCAGGAAGAAGCCCTGCGCTGGCTCGATGCCGGCGAACGGGAGCGCCTGCTGCCGGATGCTTCCTGGAGCATGCTGGGCATTCTCGACGGGCGACCGCATTTCATGCTGCTGCTCGATCAGGACCACGACGTCGCTGCACTGGAGACCGCCCTGGCCGCGCGGCGCATGGGCCTGCGCGAGGCCGGCCTGTTGCTGCCCGCGGATGAGGCCGGCCTGTTCGCCTATGCCAAGGGGCTGGCGCATTGGCAGCGCGAAACCCGTTTCTGCGCACGCTGCGGCGCGCCCTTGCAGCTGGTTTCCTCCGGGCACCGGGCGCAATGCACCAACAGCGATTGCGGCCGCCTGCATTTTCCGCGCACCGATGCCGCGATCATCGTGATCGTCGAATACCAGGGCGCCTGCCTGCTCGGCCGCCAGGCCGGCTGGCCGCCGGGACGCTATTCGACCCTTGCCGGTTTCGTGGAACCCGGCGAATCGCTGGAAGATGCGGTGCGGCGAGAAGTCGCCGAAGAAGCCGGGGTGATCGTAGGCGATGCGCATTACCACTCCTCGCAACCCTGGCCGATGCCGGCCTCGCTGATGGTAGGCTTCACCGCCACCGCGCTTTCTCCCACGATTCGATTGCGTGACGGCGAGCTGGAAGACGCGCGTTGGTTCACGCCGCAACAAATCATCGATTCGCTCGCCGACGGCAGCTTGAAGACGCCGACTCGGCTTTCCGTCTCCTACCAGTTGCTTTCGCACTGGTTGCAGCAGCGCGCGGGGCTGGATCTGGATGCATGGGTAGCGCATTGAGCTGTCTCACCAGCTCGTGAACGAGTCACATCACTCGCATACAATCGCAGCCATCCAAGGAATCCATTGCTCATGGCCATTCGTCTGCTTGCCGCACTGATCGCTTTGGGGTTGCTGCACGTGCAGCCGCAGCTTGCCTGCTGGCGCGGCGATGCCGGCTTCCGGCGCTGGGTGCATCAGCTGGCCGATACCAGCGGTGCAGGGCGCGTGGCACTGGCAGTACTGGTGCCCGTGGTCGTCTGCGCCCTGGTGATCTGGATCCTGCACCGGCTGCCGCTGTCGGCGCTGCTGCTGTTGATTTTTGCTTTGGCCGTACTGCTGTTTTCGCTTGGCCCGCACGCCTTCGAAGCCGACATGGAGGCCATTCTCAAGGCGCCCGATCAAGGCAGCCGCGAAGCGGCCGCGCAGGTCCTGTCGGATGATGGTGAAACGGTGGCCTGGCGCACGGCGGAGCTTGGCGAAGCCACCGCCTATGCCGCGCTGCGCCGCCGCTTCGGCGTGCTGTTCTGGTTCTTTGTGCTCGGCCCGATCGGCGCCCTGCTCTATCGCCTCGCTCGGCAGCTGGGCCACGACACGTCGCTGGCGCTGGATGCCGATGCCCGCATCAAGGCGCGCTACCTTGCCAACGCGCTGGATTGGTTGCCCGCGCAATTGATGGTGTTCACACTCGCCCTCGTCGGTCATTGGGATGCCGTGATCGGCGCGTGGCGTCGCTGGCATCAGCAGGCGGCACCGAACAGCTGGTATCTGTCCAACCCGGATTTTCTCGGCGCGGCGGCGCGTGCCGATGTGCTGACGGATATCGAAGGCGGCGATGGGTATATCGAAGAGCGTACCGATCCGCTGCACGAGCTGCGCCGCTTGCGTGATGCGCTGTTACGCGCCTTGCTGGCCTGGCTGAGTGTGGTGGCGCTGATGGTGATGGGCAGCTGGTTGCACTGATGGCGGCCCGGATTAGTCGTCATTCCCGCGAAACTCACTCTCACGCCATTTCGCCGCGCAACACCCGCACGCGATCTTCCAATACCGCCGCATTGGCCTCCTCTGCCGGCCGCGGCACATCCAGCACCAGTTCTACTCGCGCACGGAATCGCCGCGGCAAACGCGCACGGCGCAGCATCGAATCGCGCCGGCTCCACACGCTGCCCCACAAACCGCGCAGCGCCATCGGCACCACCGGCACCGGTCGCCGCGCCAGAATCTTCTCCACCCCGGCGCGAAACGGTGCGATGTCGCCGTCCTTGGTCAAGCCGCCCTCGGGGAAAATGCACACCACTTCGCCATCCGCCAGGGCCGCATCCACGGCATCGAAGGCTTGCTGCAGCACTGCGGGATCTTCCTTCTGACCTGCGATGGGAATCGCCTTTGCGGTCTTGAACACAAAGTGCAGCAGCGGGATCTTGAAAATCTTGTAATACATCACGAAGCGCGTGGGGCGACGCAGGTTGGCCATCAGGATCAGCGGATCCATGAAGCTCACATGATTGCAAACCAGCAAGGCCGGCCCTTCTTCCGGCAGATTCGTCATGCCGTCCACGCGGATGCGATACAGGGTATTCACCAGCACCCAGGTGATGAAGCGCATCAGGAATTCGGGTACCAGCGTGAAGATATAGGCCGCCACCAGCACGTTGAGCAGCGCGGCGGCAAGAAAGATGTGGGCCGCGCTCACCCCCAACCGCTCCAGCGTCAGCCCGAACAGCGACGCCAGCACGATCAACAAGGCATTGAGAATATTGTTGCCCGCGATCACGCGCGACAGCCGGCTGCTCGGCGCACGCGATTGCACGAAGGCAAACAGCGGCACCACGTAAAAGCCGGCGAACACACCGATCAAGGTGAGATCGAGCACGATGCGCCAGCTGCCAGCCGCCTGCAGGAACGCCAGCCAATCCATGCCGCGCACTGCCGCCGCGCCAGGACGGGCCAGGAACAGATCCACCCCGAAAGCGGTGAGCCCGAACGCGCCCAGCGGCACCAGGCCGATTTCCACGCGCTTGCCGGACATCTTTTCGCACATCAGCGAACCGACACCGGTACCGATGGAAAACAAGGTGAGCACCAGCGTATTCACCGTGCCATCGCCGCCCAGGTTGATGCGCGTATACAGCGGCAACTGCGCCACCAGTACGGTGCCGAAGAACCAGAACCAGGAAATACCCAGCACGGCATTGAACACCGCGCGATCCTCCCGTGTGATGCGCAACACCTGCGCCGTTTCCGTGAGCGGATTCCAGTTGAAGGTCAGGTCCGGTGCGGTAGCCGGTGCAGGCGGAATCCGCCGGCTGATGAGGTAACCGATCACGGCCACGCCGATGGTCAATGCCGCGGACAAATGCGGCCCGACACCCACCATCAGCATCAACAGATTGCCGGCGGTCATGCCGATCAGAATCGCCATCTGCGTGCCCATTTCCACCAGGCCGTTGCCGCCGACCAGCTCGCTCTGCTTGAGCGCCTGCGGCAGGATCGCGTACTTGATCGGGCCGAATACGGTCGAGTGCACGCCCATCATGAACAACACGATCAGCAGCAGCACCAAGTGGTGCGTGATGAAGCCATAGGCCGCAAGCACCATCGCCGCGATCTCGAACAGCTTGACGTAGCGGATGATGCGCGTCTTCTCGAACTTCTCCGCCAATTGCCCCGCGCTGGCGGAAAGCAGGAAGAACGGCAGAATGAACAGGGCCGGCGCCAGATTGGTGTACAAACCCACGTCGTGATCCGACAGGCCCATCTGGAAGGCCGCCAGCATCACCATCGCATTGCGGAACGCGCTGTCGTTGAAAGCGGCGAGCGCCTGGGTCCAGAAAAATGGCGCAAAACGTCGACTGCCTAGCAGGGCGAACTGGCTCATGCGGGTCCTTGGCAAACAGGTCGCCATTAGCGTAGCGTGAAAGTGACTGCGGCCACGAGCGGTGCGCTGCGCACCCCATCCCATGTACCAGCTTTTCGCCGACGCCACGCTCGCCTTGCACCTGGCCTTTATCCTGTTCGCCTGCCTGGGCGCGCTGCTCGCACTGAAATGGCGCTGGGTTCCCTGGCTGCAGTTGCCGGCAGCGGCATGGGGCGTGTTGGTTGAAGCGACCGGCTGGATCTGCCCGCTGACCTCGCTGGAAAACCATTTCCGCGAGCGTGCCGGCGAGGCTGCGTATCGAGGCGACTGCCTTGGGCACTATCTCAGCGCCACGATCTATCCGGAGGGACTGACCAGGAACATCCAGTACGTGCTGGGCGCATGCGTGCTGATCATCAATGTTTCCGTCTACGCCTGGTTGCTGCACCGGCGATCCATGCGCCACCGATAAGCCATCGCGTATGCTTGCGACCGGGATATGCCATGCAACGAACTCGCCATGCTGATCGCCGGAAGCTGCCACTGCGGAAACATCCGCTTCACCCTCGCCTGGGCACCCGACCCTGCAGAAATTCCCGCACGCGCCTGCACCTGTACGTTCTGCAGCAAGCATGGCGGCGTGTGGACGTCTTATCCGGCGGGATCGCTGCAGGTAAAAATTGAAAATGCGGCGCAGGTGTCGCGCTACGCCTTCGACACCGAGACGGCCGACTTTCATGTCTGCGCTCAATGCGGCGTCGTGCCGCTGGTCACCAGCTCGATCGACGATCACCTGTACGCCGTGGTGAACGTGAACACCTTCGAGAACGTGGATGCGTCGTTGTTGCGGCGGTCGTCATCGACGGTCGACGGCGAAAACTCCGCTGACCGCCTGTCACGGCGCAAACGGAATTGGATCGCCGACGTAAGCTTTATCTAGGGCCTGTTTACCCTATTGGCGTAGCTCGCCAATAGGGTAAACAGGCCCTAGCGAAGGGTTGCTTTTATCCGCGCCGCAGCGCGCGGTGTGCAATGTCCTTGCGGCAGAACGCACCATCGAAGTGGATCTTCTTGATGCTGTCGTAGGCACGCTCGCGTGCCGCCGCAATGTCCTTGCCCAGCGCACAGACGGTCAGCACACGACCGCCGGCCGTGATGGCGTGGCCATGCGCATCGAGCTTGGTGCCTGCATGGAATACCTTCACATCGGTGCCGAAGTCGGTATCCAGGCCGTGAATCACGTCACCGGTTTTCACCTTGGCCGGATAGCCGCTCGCTGCCATCACCACGCCGATCGAAGGGCGCGCATCCCATTGCACGTGCGTACGGTGCAGTTCGCCGTCCAGCGCCGCTTCGATCAGATCGACGAAGTCGGATTTCAGGCGCAACATGATCGGTTGCGTTTCCGGATCACCGAAGCGCACGTTGAATTCGATCACCTTGGGGGCGCCGTGCTTGTCGATCATCAGCCCGGCGTACAGGAAACCAATGAACGGCGCCCCTTCGGCGGCCATGCCGTGCAGCGTCGGCTCGATCACTTCCTTGAGGATGCGTCTCTCCACCTCCGGCGTCACCACCGGCGCCGGCGAGTACGCGCCCATGCCGCCGGTGTTGGGGCCCAGATCGTTGTCGTCCCGGCGCTTGTGGTCCTGGCTGCTGGCCATCGGCAAGGCGTGCGAGCCGTCGCTCATCACGATGTAGCTGGCTTCTTCACCGTCCAGGAATTCCTCGATCACCACGCGCGCGGAGGCATCGCCGAAGGCGTGCGCGCCCAGCATGTCATGCAAGGCCAGTTCCGCATCGCTCAGCGTAAGCGCCACCACCACACCCTTGCCCGCGGCCAGTCCATCCGCCTTGATGACGATGGGCGCGCCATGCTCGCGCACATAGGCAAGCGCCTGGTTGAGTTCGGTGAATACCGCGTAGTGCGCGGTGGGAATATTGTGGCGAAGCAGGAAATCCTTGGCGAAGGCCTTGGACCCTTCCAACTGCGCAGCAATGGCGCGCGGCCCGAAGATGCGCAAGCCCGCGGCGCGGAACTTGTCGACCACGCCGGCCACCAGCGGCACTTCCGGGCCGACGACAGTCAACTCCACTTTCTCGGCCTTGGCGAGCTTGAGCAGGCCTTCGATATCGGTCACGGCCACATCGGCATTGCGCACGCCGTGTTCGCGCGCCGTGCCGGCGTTGCCCGGGGCCACGATCACTTCGCTGACCCGCCGCGATTGCTTGAGTTTCCACGCCAGCGCGTGCTCGCGGCCGCCGTTGCCGATCACCAGAACCTTCATGCCTGCTCCAACTGCTTTAAATGGGCCGCCGCCGCGGTGAAACGCGCATTGTAGTGGCTGTTGGCGAAGCGGTGCCCGTGGTGGGTCAGGTATGGAGCATCCTGAGCAAGGCCGCGCGCGGCAACTTGCCGGTCTCGTTGCGCGGCAAGCTTTCCACCAGGCGCAGCGGACGCGGCAGGAATACCGGATCGATCGAGGCGCGCAAGGCATCGAGAATGGCGTGCTCGTCGCGCGCTGGCGCCACCGCCAAGGCAGCGATGCGCCGCACGCCGATGGCATCGGCGTCGTCCAGCTGAAAAACCACGCCGTCCTCGACCCCGGGAATGCTCAACAAGCGGCGGGTGAGGTCGCCCAGCGAGGCGCGCTTGCCGGCGATCTCCAGCAAGTCTGCATGGCGCCCGCATAGTTCGAAGCGGCGGCCTTCGTCGTGCAGGCTCACGATATCGGCCAGCACGACCGGTGCGTCCAGCTGGGGCGCCTCGATCTGCGTGCCATCGGGCTGCGGGTGCAAATGCACGCCGTGATAGAGCGACCAGCGGCTGTCGGCGGTCACGCGCCGCCAGGCGAACGCACAGGTTTCGGTAGAACCGAACACTTCCAACAGCGGCGCGTGGAAACACTGCTCGGCCTGCATCGCCAACTCGGGCGGCAGGGGTGCCGTGGCCGAGAGCATCGCGGCAACGGGCGGCAATGCGACACGCGAGGCAACCAGCGCGCGCAGATGCACCGGGGTAATCACCAGCACGCGCGGCGTCGGCATCTCTTCCAGGGCGACGGCGATGTCGGCGGGAAAGAACGGGCGCCCCGCATGCACCTGTACATCGCCAAGCAGGGGCAACAGGATCGACATCTCCACGCCATAAATGTGTTGCGGCGGCACCGTCGCCACCACCGAGAACTGCTCGCCCACCATCTGCTGCAGCATGCGCAGATTGCCGGCCGTGCTCGCATGAAAGCTGCGCCAGCTCTTGGCGTTCGAGCGGGGCGTGCCGGTGGAGCCGGAGGTATAGCCGACCGCAACGGTTTGCAGCGCAGGGATCGCCGGCCAGGCGATGTCGCCGCTCACGGCTTCATCCACCGGCAACGGCGGCAGCACGTGATAGCGCTGCGGCGCCGGATGCAGCGGCCGATCGCCGACGGCATGACAACCCGGGTGCGCGGCCATCACTTCTTCCACCGCTTGCGGTGCGCGCGATGGCGGCAGCAGGTTGGCCTGGCCGCGCAGGGCGATCGCGCAAAAGGCGACGAGGAAGGCGTAGCGGTCGTCGCACAGGTTCACCGCCGCAGGCGCTTCGGGCAATTGCGCGGCGACCCTCGCCACGTGCGCCACGAACTGGGCGGCGCTGATCGCCTGGCCATCATGCAACGCGACCACGCGGCACGGATCGTCGACCTTCAACAGCGGCAGCAGTCGCTCCGCTTCCTCGCGCTGATAGGTGTCGTAGACGATCGCCACACGCAAGCTCCTGGTTGCTGCCCGTGCAAACCCCTTGGCCGGCCAGGTCGGTCGGTGGCTGCCGGTGTTTGGGATGTGCCCCCATCCTCGCGCTGACGGCTGAATCGGCGCCCACCGCGCCGTGCCCGTGTTCCGCGGGATTCAGCTTCGGATGATAGCGCCAGTCAGTGCATCCCGGATGGTGGTGGGTTGGGACGCGCCACCCAACGGCGCATCCACGATGCCATCCAGCCGCTCGCCGAAGTAGGCCGTGACGGTGGCTACGTCGCGCGCCGGTGGCCGGCCATGCGGGTTGGCGCTGGTGGAGACCAGGGCGCCACCGAAGGCATGGCATAGCGCAGCGGCCGGGCCGTGCGCGGTGACGCGCAGGGCAATCCCTTCATGGTCGCCCGCGACCCAGTCCGGCACTTCCGCACTGCGCGGAAATACCCAGGTGAAAGGTCCAGGCCAGCTGGCGTGTACCTGGGCGAGCACGCCCTGGGGCACTTTCGCCATGTCGACGTAGTGGGTGACCTGCGCGAAATCGGCGGCAATCAACAGCACGCCTTGCGTGGCCGGGCGCTGCTTGAGCGCGAAGATCCGTTCGAAGGCAGCGCGGTGGTGCGGGTCGCAGCCGAGGCCAAAGACGGCTTCGGTGGGATACGCGATGACGCCGCCGTCGCGGAGGAGATCGGCAGCGGCGTGAATGTCATCGAGAGCGAAATGTCTGGGCATACAGGGCTTTTCTTCCTCTCCCCGGGAGGGGAGGAAGTCGATCACGCGAGATTCAAACGCCGGCCTTCTTCGCTGCTGCTTTCTTCGCCGCAGCCTTTTTCGTCGCCGCCTTCTTCGTAGCGGTTTTCTTGGCAGCCGCTTTCTTGGTCGCCGTCTTCTTCGCCGCAGCCTTCTTCGCTGCAGGCGCCTTGGTCGCGGCCGTCTTCTTGCCGAAGCGCCCCTTCTTCACCGGCGCAGCGGCCAGCAGTTCCAGGCACTGGGTTTCGGTCAGCTCCTTCGGCTCCTGGCCCTTCGGAATGCGCGCATTCTTGTCGCCATCGGTGATGTACGGGCCATAGCGGCCGTTGAGTACCTGCACGCCGTTGCCGAAGTCCTGGATGATGCGGTTGGCGAGCAGCTCGAGCTTTTCCTGCACGATCTGCAGCGCGCGCGGCAGCTCGATGGTGTAGGGGTCGTCTTCTGCCTTGAGCGAGGCGTAGGTGTCGCCCTGCTTCACGAAGGGGCCGAAGCGGCCGACGCCCACACTCACTTCGTCGCCGTTTTCGGCCTGCCCCAGCTTGCGCGGCAGCTTGAACAGCTCCAGCGCGTCGGCCAGCGTGATGGTGTGCATGCTCTGGCCGGGCCGCAGCGAGGCGAACTGCAGTTTTTCGTCGGTGTCCTTGTCGCCGATCTGCGCGTACGGTCCATAGCGGCCCAGGCGCACGGAAATCGGCTTGCCGCTCTTCGGATCAGTGCCCAGCTCGCGCGCACCGGTCGCTTCGCTGCGATCGACCGACTCGGTCTTTTCTTCCACCTGCTGCTTGAACGGTTCCCAGAAGCGGCGCATCAGCGGCACCCAGGCTTCTTCACCGCGGCTGACCGCGTCGAGCTCGTCTTCCAGCTTGGCGGTGAAGTCGTAGTCGACGTACTGGGTGAAATGCTGGGTCAGGAACTTGCTCACCGCGCGGCCCACGTCGGTGGGACGGAAGCGGCGGTTATCCAGGAACACGTATTCGCGGTTCTGCAGCACCTGGATGATGCTGGCATAGGTGGACGGACGGCCGATGCCGTATTCCTCGAGCGTCTTCACCAGGCTGGCTTCGGAGTAGCGCGGCGGCGGTTCGGTGAAGTGCTGGTCGGCCAGGATGTCGTGCAGCGGTACCTGCTCGCCCTTGGTCAGCCGCGGCAGGCGGCGCCCTTCGTCGTCATCCTCGGCGCTTTTCTGGTCGCGGCCTTCTTCGTAGACGGCAAGGAAGCCCGGATCGACCACGGTCGTACCGGTGGCGCGGAAGGCAGCATCGCCACCTTTCACGTGCTTGAGGTCGAAGTCCGCCGACACCGTGTTCAAGGTGGCGTGGATCATCTGGCAGGCCACGGTGCGCTTCCAGATCAGCTCGTACAGCTTGCGCTGGTCATCGTTGAGGAAGGCAGCCACTTCGCGCGGCGTGCGCATGGCCGAGGTCGGGCGGATCGCCTCGTGCGCTTCCTGCGCGTTCTTGGACTTGGTGCGATACACCTGTGCGTGGTCGGGCAGCGCCTTGTTGCCGAAGTCGCGCGCAATGAGCTGGCGCAGTTCGCCCACCGCTTCATCCGACAACGCGGTGGAGTCGGTACGCATGTAGGTGATCAGGCCGACGTTGCCCTCGCTGCCCAGGCCCACGCCTTCGTACAGCCCCTGCGCGATCTTCATCGTGCGGGTGGTGCCGAAGCCGAGCTTGCGCGCAGCCTCCTGCTGCAGGGTGGAGGTGGTGAAGGGCGGCGCGGGGCGGCGCTTGCGCTCCTTGCTACCCACTTCGCTGACGGTGAGCTGGCCGTGCGCGGCTTCCTTCAGCGCCGCGCGGGCGGCCATGGCGTCGGCCTCGTTGGTGAGGTCGAACTGCTCGAATTTCTTGCCGTGGAGCTTGGTGAGACGTGCGCTGAAGTCGCCCTCGGCATGCTTGAGCTGCGCCTCCACCGTCCAGTATTCGCGCGCCACGAAGGCTTCGATTTCTTCCTCGCGCTCCACGATCATGCGCAGTGCCGGGCTCTGCACGCGGCCGGCGGAAAGACCGCGCTGCACCTTGCGCCACAGCACCGGCGAGAGATTGAAGCCGACCAGGTAGTCCAGCGCGCGGCGCGCCTGCTGGGCGTCGACCATGTCGTGCGAGAGCTTGCGCGGCGCCGCCACGGCGGCCTTGATCGCGCGCGGCGTGATTTCGGAGAACACCACCCGATGCAGCTTCTTGCCGTCGACCAGGCCGCGCTCCTTGAGGATCTCGCTGATGTGCCAGCTGATCGCTTCGCCCTCGCGGTCCAAGTCGGTCGCCAGATAGATGTCGTCGGCCAGCTTGGCAGCCTTGGCGATGGCGTCGACGTGTTTCTCGTTGCGCTCGATCACCTCGTACTTCATGGCGAAGTCGTGCTCGGTGTCGACCGCGCCCTCCTTGGGCAGCAGGTCGCGCACATGGCCGTAGGAGGCCAGGACCTGAAAGTCCTTGCCGAGGTATTTGTTGATCGTCTTGGCCTTGGCCGGCGATTCGACGATGAGCAGGTTTTTTGCCATGTGGCTTGGGGTTCCAGAAAGTCTTGCTGCGGCCATTCCTGAACGGCCATCTATTTATAGTTGGAAGCACGCCAACTCGACGGCTGTCAAGCTGGCATGCGTGAAAACGCGGTGCAACTCATCTTTGCAAGCAAAAGCTAGATGCCCGGCAGCCGTTGGTAGCGGCCACCTGGCAACCCCTCTACGCAACCTTCCAGCTCCAGCATGAGCAGCATGGATGACAACTCGGCGGCACTTTGCCCGGTGCGCTCCGCCAGCTCATCCAGGGCCAGGGGATCATGGCCGAGCACGTCCAGCAACCGCCGGTACTCCGGATCGTCACGCCAGCCGCCGGCCGCCTTCCTGGCGCTTGCGGCCGAAGCCGGTGGCGCATGCTCCAGACGCAGCGCCAGTTCGGCGCCCAGCACCCGGGCCGCCGGAGCCAGGGTTTCAGCGACTTCCAAGGCGCTTTCGACCAGCCGCGCACCATCCCTGATCAGACGGTGGCAGCCACGAGCGAGCGGATTATGGATGGAACCGGGGATGGCGAATACCTCCCGCCCCTGCTCTGCCGCCAGCCGGGCCGTGATCAGCGAACCCGATTGCAGCCCCGCCTCGATCACCAGCGTGCCCAGCGACAGGCCGGCGATGATGCGGTTGCGGCGTGGAAAATGGTCCGCCCGCGCCGCCGTGCCGGGCGGAAACTCGCTGACCAGTGCGCCCTGCGCCACGACCCGGGCGGACAGCTCGCGATGCTTGCGCGGATAGACCAGGTCCGGCCCGGTGCCGATCACGGCGACCGTGGGCCGGCCGGCCGCCAGCGCCGCTTCGTGCGCCGCCCCATCGATGCCGTCGGCCAGGCCGCTGGTAATCACGAAGCCGGCCTGCGCCAAATAGCGGGAGAAGGCCTGGGCGTTGCTCTTGCCGGCCGTGCTCGCGCTGCGCGCGCCTACGATCGCCACCTGGGGGTGCAGCAGCAGGCTGGCATCACCGGCCACGAACAAGGCGGCAGGCGGCTGCGGGATGGTTTCCAGCTGGGGTGGAAAATCCGCCTCGGTGCAGCGCAGCAGCCGATGATCCGGCTCTCCCAGCCAAGCCAGATCCGCGGCGAGGCGGCCCTCGTCGGGCCGCTCCAGCCACGCCCCTGCCTTGGGGTCCAATGCCGATGCGTGATGCCGCAACTGGGCCAAGACGTCGCCGATGCGCCCATTCGCGGCGGCCAACCGTTCGCGCAGCCCACCCGGCCCCAATCCTGGCGTACGCAGGGCCACCAACCAATCGCGCAGTTCCGCTTGCTCGTTCATGCGGCGAGTCTACGCGAGGCCGGAAACGACGACGGCGCGGGATATCCGCGCCGTCATGTGAGCTTAGTCGGGAACGTCAGCCTTATTCGGGCATCCTGATCCGCGCGCCCTTGCGCACCGGCTTCAAGCCATCCATCACCAGGGCATAGCTCACGCGATCGAAGGTGCGGAAGACCATCGCGTGGCCGACATACTCGTCAGGCAACTTCACCCACTTGTGGCTATCGCGGATCCAGCTGCTGTGGTTCACGTCATCCGGCACTTTCTCACCCGGCTGCCACAGCGAGAAGGTCATGCCGTTGTCCACGCCATCCTTCGAACCCACCGACAGCACCACCACGTCGTAGGGACCGACCTGGTCCAGGTGTTCCTGCGCATAGGCGATCACACGGCCATTTTCCGGCAGGGTCTTGGGCGGATGCGGGTAGTAATACGGATCGTACGGATTCTCGTCGATCGGCATCAGGCGATCGCCGGCACGGATTTCCATGGTCGAGTTCAGCAGCAGCAGCGTGGACGGATCGCCACCGCGCAACACTTCGGCCTGGCCGATCACCGCCACTTCCATGCCCACCGTCTTGCCGCGGGTAGCATGGTTGGGCGTGACGTTGCCCAGGTCGGTGGCCCATTCCTCCACCCACGGTGTGTCGGTGAGCGCCACGTCGGCATCGGCGACGTTGGCCGCCATGTTGTCGCTCTGCTCGGCCTCGTCACCGCCGTAGCTGCGGAACACGTGGGTGGGCCGCACGATCGCCCAGCGCTGGCCAGGCTGTGCATCGAGCTTGCGCACGTAAATGTTGCGGCCCGGCGTACCGTCGAGGCCGGCTTCTTCGAAGCCCATCACGTATGGCGCGTTTTTCACAGCGTCCGGATCGACCACGCGCGTGTCTTTCAGGAACTGCTTGATCTGGTCGAGCGGCACGGCGGGGATGGCTTCGCCCTCACGATGCACCGCCGGCTCCAGACGCAGCGACGGCCCGCCGTTGACGAAGGACAGATCGAGCACGTCACCGGGATAGATCAGGTGCGGATTGCGAACCTGCGGATTGGCCTGCCAGATTTCCGGCCATAGCCACGGCTTGGACAGGAAGCGCGCGGAGATGCTCCAGAGGGTGTCACCGCGACGGACGGTGTAGCTGTCGGGGTGATCGGCACGAAGCTGTGCGCCGGCCGCATAGACGGCCACGGTGACCAGCATGCCGGCCAGCAGCCCGATGGACTTTCTGATCATAAACGGGAATCCCCCTCCCCCT
>NZ_DATJMN010000329.1:0-36064 GCF_035508675.1 Dyella sp. | reverse complement strand
ATGCGGCACCGGCGGTGTTGTGCCGAGTTGGCCGGCAAGTTCGCAGTACGTGACCGCCGTGGGCGGTACGGAGCTGTACACCACCGGCACCACCTGGAACAACGAAACGGTGTGGAACAACCTCAGCTCGAACGAAGGCGCCACGGGCGGCAGTCCCAGCACGTTCGAGCCGATCCCGAGCTGGCAGAAAGGTGTTGCCGGCATTACCAACCAGACCTATCGCGGCGTGCCTGACATCGCCTTCGACGCCAGCCCCGTCAGTGGCGCACTGGTCTACGTGGATGGCCAGGCCAACCAGCAGATCGGCGGCACCAGCCTGGCCGCGCCGCTGGCCGTGGGCATGTGGGCACGCGTGCTGCAAGCCGACGGCACCAGCCTGGGCTTCGCCGCGCCGGTGATCTACCAGGCGGCGCAATCGTCGTCGAGCAATTACGCGGCCGCCTTCCATGACGTGACCTCCGGCAACAACAGTGGCGAGAATGCCGCCACCGGTTGGGACTACACCACTGGCTGGGGCAGCACGGTGGTCAATCAGCTGGCCAGTGTGGCCAATGGCGGCGGTGGCAGTACGGGCGGCAACCCCGTGGCGAGCTTTACCGACAGCGTGAGCGGCCTGACGGTGAACTTCACCAACACGTCCACGGACAGCGGCGGCACCATCAATGCGTACGCCTGGACCTTCGGCGACGGCGGCACCTCGACCAGCGCCAGCCCCAGCCACACCTACACCACGGCCGGTACGTACACCGTAACCCTGAAGGTGACCGACAGCACCGGCGCCACCAACAGCACCAGCCAGCAAGTGACGGTGAGCAGCAGTGGCGGTGGATCGGTGCAGGTGATCGCCAACCCGGACTTCACCAATGGCACCTCATGGACGGCAAGCTCGGGTGTGCTCTGCAGCAGCAACAGCAGCAGCTCGGATTACTGCACCGGCGAAAGCCCGTATACCGGCAGCTGGTTCATGTGGCTGGATGGCTACACGTCGGCGCATACGGATACGCTGTCGCAGTCCGTGAGCATTCCGTCCGGGCATAGCACGGCCACTTTGACCTATCAGCTGCACATCGACACCACGCAGACCTCGTCGTCGGCCATCGATACGCTGACCGTGCAGGCCGTCAGCGGTAGCACCACCACTACGCTCGCCACGTATTCCAACCTCAACGCCAATTCGGGGTACACGAGCTATTCGGTGAATGTCAGCTCATTGATCGGCAAGACCTTCACCTTGAAGTTCACCGGTACGCAGAAAGGCACCCACGGCAACGAAACCTCGTTCGTGCTGGGTGAGGTGAAGTTGAATGCGCAATAGCGCGTAGCGTGGCGGTGAGCGCAAGCGAACCCCAACGTTGCCATGCATGGAAGCACATCGAAGCAGGGCAGGGCTGTTGCGGCAGCCCTGCCTTTTTGCATCAGAACGCGACGCTGGTCTTCAGGCCGAGCACGAAGGCATTGCGGTTTTGCGTGCTGCCGCCGGGGTTGACCACATACTGCAGGTTCGGCCGCACGCTCAGCGAAGGAATCGGATACCAGTCGTAGAACACTTCAGAGGCCAATTCGTAGGTATCCGCCACCGGCATGGGTGCATCGGCGTTGAGCTGGTTGTACAGCCGCGCATAGCGCACCAGTTCGTTGCTGCCGTGCGTGGTGCCGACGGCCACGCCGATCCGGTCCTTGCTGCGGTTGAACGGGCCGTTGAGCATCGCGCCCAGCGCGAACTGTCGATCGACCGCGGAGGTGCTGCTGTCGGCCATGGTGCCGTTGAAGAACAGGCTCAAGCCCTTGCCGCCGGCTTCGCCGGTGATTTGCTGCTGCAGCGCGATGTAGCCGCCACGCCGCGCGCTTTCCGTGAGCGGCGCTTCGCCGGTGAGGGCGATCGGTTGATGGTTGCGGTCGTAATACAGGTGTTCGCCGCCCGCGTTGTTGTACCAGCCGCCGAGTTTGTAGCTGCCCGGCAAACCGTTGAGGGTGGGTGTCCAGCCGAACTCGAACGGCAGCAGCACGCCGGTGGTGCCGTCGGGGAAGTTGAGTTTCCAGCCGTTGGCGCGCGCCCAGGTGTTGTCCACATAGCGCGGGTTGAGCTGGTACGCGCCGAGCCTTACGTAGGTCTGATCGGTGGTGTTCCATTTCAGCGTGGTGGCCCATTGGCTCACCGGCCAGTTGATCCAGTAATCGCCGACGATATTGCCGGGCTGGGAGCCGCAGAAAGTGAGGTTCTGAAAATCGCACGGCAGGCTGTCGAAATCGGTGCCCACCGGCAGGCGGCCTACGCGCCATTCGAGCTTGCCGTCGAAGAGTTGCTGTTTCAGCGCGAACACGGTGAGCAACCAGGTCTGGCCGCGGCCGTACACTTCCTGCACCTGTTGATACACGCCCAGGTTCGCATCGTCGCTGAGGTTGCGGCCGTTGCGGTTGGTGACCACGAGCTGGAATTCGCCGCCATGCCAGCCCCACAGCTTGTCCAGGTCGAGCGTGCTGCCGAACACCCATTGGTCCGCATAGCGCGTGGTGTGTCGCGTGCCGCCGCTGGCGTTGTGCGCGGCTTCGCCGGTGTAGCCGAAATCGAAGCGGATGCCTTTTTCGGCGAGGCGGGTGCGTTCGCCGTTCCAGTCGCCGAACAGATACGGTGAATCGTCGGCGGCGAAAGCCGGTGCGGCGGCGAGTCCCAGCAGGGCGGTCAAAACGCGGGCGGCAGGCGCTTTCTTCGAGCGAGCAGGCATTTCCATTGCGGACTCCAGCTAGTGATAGGTGGAATCGATTTTCTCGGTGTTGTTGGTGTCGTGTCTTTCAGACAGATACGAAAAAGCAGGCTATTTGTGGTGTAAGTGATGGCTGATGTTTGTTGCTCGCCCGGATGTGTCCCCTCCCCTGCGAAGTAGGGGTGGGGTGCGAGGGTAGCGAGCGGCGGAACCGCCATCACCACCAATGCAATCGGAAACTAAGTTGAGATTCGGTTGAACGCTAAAGCTCAAGCAACCCCACCCCAACCCTCAATGCTCCGAACTTAAGCCTAATGGCACCAACTTAAGCCAAGGAGCTTGTTGTTCGCGGAGATCTGCACCCTCCCCTGCAAGCAGGGGAGGGCTGGGGTGGGGTTGCTTGGGCGTTAGCATGCAGCTGAATGTCCTGATGAGATGTATTGAAGCAATTGGGATCCTGCCGCTCGCTGCGCTCGCACCCCACCCTAGCCCTCCCCTACTTCGCAGGGGAGGGGAAGTATCCTGGCGAGCGAGAGGTACACGCTTCGATTCTGGCTTAAGTTCGGAGCATTGCCCCAACCCTCCCCTGCTGCCGCAGGGGAGGGAGTCGATCACCGCGAGCATCAAGCCTCTCATCCAATGGCGCAATGACGGTGGGAGAGATTTTGCAAAAGTCACTCAATGCGTAGGCATCGCAAACTCCGGTCCGCGGCTGCCGTCACTCGCCAGCCAGCGCTGCGTCACCGCCTTCTGCCGGGTATAGAAGCGCACGCCTTCGGGACCGTGCGCGTGATGGTCGCCGAACAGGCTCTTCTTCCAGCCGCCAAAACTATGGAACGCCATCGGCACGGGAATGGGCACGTTGATGCCGATCATGCCCACCTGCACGCGATGCGCGAATTCGCGCGCCACATGGCCGTCGCGGGTGAAGATGGCGGTGCCATTGCCGTATTCGTGCTCGTCGACCAGCTTGAGCGCCGCCGCGAAATCCGGCACGCGTACCACGCACAGCACCGGGCCGAAAATTTCCTCGCGATAAATGCGCATGTCCGGGCGCACGCGATCGAACAAGCTGCCGCCCAGGAAAAAGCCTTGCTCGCAACCTGCCACGCGGTGGCCGCGTCCGTCGACGACAAGCTCGGCGCCGGCGGCGAGGCCGTCTTCGATATAAGCGGTGATCTTGTCGCGATGCTGGGCGGTGATCACCGGCCCCATCTCCACCTGTGCGTCCACGCCGTTGCCGATGCGCAGGGCACGCACCTTCGGCGCGAGCTTGGCGACCAGTTGGTCCGCAGTGGCGTCGCCCACCGCCACGGCCACCGAGATCGCCATGCAGCGTTCGCCCGCCGCGCCGTAGCCGGCGCCGACGAGTGCATCCGCGGCCTTCTCGATATCCGCATCCGGCATCACGATCATGTGATTCTTCGCGCCGCCCAGCGCCTGCACGCGCTTGCCAGCGGCAGTGCCGCGTGCGTAGATGTATTCGGCAATCGGCGTAGAGCCCACGAAGCTCACTGCGCGAATGCCGGGATGATCCAGCAGTGCATCCACCGCGCCCTTGTCGCCTTGCACCACGTTGAAGACACCGTCCGGCAAGCCGGCTTCCTGCAGCAGTTCGGCCAGCATCAACGATGCAGATGGATCGCGTTCGGAGGGCTTCAGCACGAAGCTGTTGCCGCAGGCCAGCGCCATCGGGAACATCCACATCGGCACCATGGCTGGGAAATTGAACGGCGTGATGCCCGCGCAGACGCCCAGCGGCTGGCGCATGGTCCAGGCGTCGATGTCGTT
Organism: Dyella sp.; assembly: GCF_035508675.1. Lineage (GTDB taxonomy): Bacteria > Pseudomonadota > Gammaproteobacteria > Xanthomonadales > Rhodanobacteraceae > Dyella_B. Next base: position 31,571 of record NZ_DATJMN010000329.1, on the reverse strand, counting down.
GCCGATCTGTTCGGTGTATTCGCCTTTCAGCAGCTCCGGAATGCCGCAGGCGTACTCCACCACTTCCAGGCCGCGCATCAGTTCGCCCTTGGCGTCGGACAACACCTTGCCATGTTCGCGCGTGATGACGGCGGCGAGCTTGTCCATGTCGCGCTCGATCAGTTCCTTGAAGCGGAACATCACGCGCGCACGCTTCAATGGCGAGGTCTGCGACCAGTCATGGAATGCCTCTGCGGCAGCTTTCACCGCGGCATCCACCTCGGCAGGCGTGGCCATCGCCACCGCGCCGATCACGTCGCCCGTGGCAGGGTTGTAGGAGGGGATGCTGGCGCCGCGGCCGGCATGCTGGCGGCCGCCGATGTAATGGCCGATGGCTTGCGGTGCGGTCAGTGGGGAAGCGTGTGCGGACATCGGTTGATCCTCGGGATGTTTCAGCGCTGCATCAGCCAGTCGTGCGCCGGGTCGTTCTTGAAATGCCACGCGCGTTGCGGGCCGGCCATCACGTTGAGGTAATAGCCGCGGTAGCCGTGCGGCATCACGACCGGGTGATAGCCCCGCGGCACCATCACGACGTCGTGGTCGCCCACCGCCATCGATTCGTCCAGGTCGCGCGCGTCGGTGTACACGCGCTGGAAGGCAAAGCCCTGCGGCGGGTCGATGCGGTGGTAATAGGTTTCCTCCAGCGCGCTTTCCTGCGGCAGGGCATCGGTGTCGTGCTTGTGCGGCGGATAGCTGGAGGAATGCGCGGCAGGTGTCAGCACTTCCACCACCAGCAGCGATTCGGCAGCTTCGGTTTCCGGCAGGATGTCGCAGACATAGCGGGTATTGGTGCCCTTGCCGCGCACGGAGCGCTGCATCTGCGCGCCTGATAGCAGGCGCACGGGATATTTTCCTTTGGCCGGTGCGCTGGCCAGCGCCAGTTCCACCGCACCATGTGCAAGGACATGCAGCAGCGTGCCGGGCGGCGCGTAGACGGCATCGGGTGAGCGCTCGTCGAATACGCTCGCGCGGCCGCCGAGCTGGTCGAAGGATTGATCCCCCGCGCGGATATCGGCATGGCCGGCAAGCACCACCAGGCAGCCTTCGCGATCCGCCGGCAATATGATTGGCAGCGTTTCGCCCGCGGCAAGGCGAAAGGCTGCAAAGCCGACGTGTTTCCAGCCGGCGGATGCAGGCGTCACCGTGACGATGTCCCGCCCTTGCGCGTGACCTTTGACCAGCAAGCTCATGCCACCTCCTTCAGCGGTGTGCCATCCACCAGCGCACGCAAGGTGCGATAGCCCTTCTGTGCATAGGCATAGCTCGGCGCCAGCGCGGGATCCTGCTCGGCCTCCACCACCAGCCAGCCGCGATAAGCATGGCTGCGCAGGATATCGACGATCGAAGCGAAATCGATCGCGCCATCGCCAGGCACGGTGAACACGCCGTTCAACACCGCGTCGAGAAAGCTCCACTGCCGATTGCGCGCGTGCCGCACGATCGCCGGCCGCACGTCCTTGCAATGCACATGGCAGACGCGGTCGATGTGCTTGCGCAGGATCGCCACCGGATCGCCGCCGCCGAAGTACGCGTGGCCGCTGTCGAACAGCAGGCCGACCTCATCGCCGGTGGCGGCCATCAGGCGGTCGATGTCGTCTGGCGCTTCCACGTAGGCGCCCATGTGATGGTGATAGGCGAGCCGCACGCCGTGGCCGAGCAGGTGCCGGCCAAATGCGGTGAGCCGTTCGCCGTAACGCCTGAACGCATCCTCGTCGCGGAAACGTGGCCGCTTGTACAGCGGCGTGCGGTGTTCGCCCTGGATCGCATCGGCCACTTCGCCATACACCATCACCTTGCAACCGTTCTCGGCGAGCAGGCGAAGATGCGGCATCACTGCGGCGATTTCCTCATCCACTGAGCGCGCCGCAAGGCGTCCGGAGTACCAGCCGGATACCACCTCCAGCCCGTAGCCCGCCATCAATTGGCGCAGCTCCGCCGGATCGCGGGGAAACTTGTTGCCGAGCTCGAAACCTTGGTAGCCGATCTCGCGGCCTTCGCTCAGTGCGGTGGACAACGGCGTTTCGCCGCCCAGCGAGGGCAGGTCGTCGTTGCTCCAGCCGATCGGGTTGATGCCGATCTTCACGTCGAAACGGTCATGCGTCATGGGGCTGGCCTGGAAAGGGGCGTTGCTGCTGCTTGGCGGTTTCGTAGGCGCGCCGCGCGTCCTTCACGGCGTCGCGCGCGGAGACTTCCGGCACCGCGACCTCCCACCACGCGCCGCCGACTTCGGTGGTGCGGCGATGGTCGGTGTCGATGGCAATCAGGTAGGTGCGCGTCGATGCGCGTGCCCGTGCGAGCGCCTGTTCGAGTTCGGCAATGCTGTGCACGTGTTCGGCGTGTGCGCCCATGGAGCGTGCATGCGTGGCGAAATCAATCGCCGGTGCGCCATCGGCGCCTTGCAGGCAATCGTCGAGCATGTTGTTGAACGGCGCGCCGCCGCAGGCTTGCTGCAGGCGGTTGATGCAGCCGAAACCGCGGTTGTCCAGCACTACGATGATCAGTTTCAGGCCCAGCATCACCGAGGTGGCGATTTCCGAATTGAGCATCAGATAACTGCCGTCGCCCAGCATCACGATCACCTCGCACTCGGGCTTGGCCATCTTCACGCCCAGGCCGCCGGCGATCTCGTAGCCCATGCAGGAGTAGCCGTATTCCATGTGGTAGCCGCCAGGTGTGTCGGTGCGCCACAGTTTTTCCAGCTCGGCCGGCAAGGTGCCGGCAGCGCAGACGACGATGTCGTGACGCGCGGAATCAGGGTGCGAGCGTTGCACGGCGCCGATGATTTCGCCGTCATACGGCAGCGTGCCGGGGGCAAGCTCGCGGTGCGACGTGATGTCGTCCACGGTGTTGCGCCAGGCCTGCGCGATTTGCTCGGCGCGATTTTTCCAGCCAGCATCCACGCGCCATCCATCGAGCGCGGACGAGAGCGCTTCAAGACCCAGGCGCGCATCGGCCAGCAGCTGTACGTCGCCGCCCTTCAGCGCGTCATAACTGTTGACGTTGAGCGTGATGACGCGCGCGCCGGGATACAGCGCGTTCGAGCCCGTGGTGAAATCCTGCAGGCGCGTGCCTACGGCAAGCACCACGTCCGCCTCGGCCAGCAGTTCGTTTGCCGCGGTGGAACCGCACACGCCTGCCGGGCCGAGTTGCAGCGGATGCTGCCAGGACAGCGTGCCCTTGCCGGCCTGGGTTTCGGCCACCGGCACGCCATGCGTGTCGGCGAAGCGGCGCACCGCATCGCTGGCCTGTGCATACAGCGCGCCGCCGCCGGCTATCAAGACGGGATGTTTGGCATGTCGCAGCGCTTGAGCCGCGGCGCCGATGTCCTCCTGCGTCGGCGGCAGCCGGCGAATGCTGTGCACACGCGGCGCGAAGAAGGTTTCCGGCCAATCGAAGGCTTCGGCCTGCACGTCTTGCGGTAGCGCGAGGGTGACCGGGCCGCACAAGGCCGCGTCGGTCAGCACATGCATCGCGCGGGGCAGGGCGGTGAGCAGCTGCTGCGGTTTCACGATGCGGTCGAAGTAGCGCGAGACCGGACGGAAGCAGTCGTTGACGCTGACGGTGCCGTCGCCGAAATCTTCCAGTTGCTGCAGCACCGGATCGGGTGCGCGCGACACGAAGATGTCGCCCGGCAACAGCAGCACCGGCAGGCGGTTCACGTGCGCCAGCGCGGCGGAAGTCAGCAGATTGGTGGCGCCGGGGCCGATCGAGCTGGTCACCGCCATCATGCGCCGGCGCATGTGCGCCTTGGCGTAGGCGATGGCCGCGTTCGCCATGGCCTGCTCGTTGTGCGCGCGATAGGTCGGCAACTGCTCGCGGTGCTGGTACAGCGCTTCGCCGAGTCCCGCCACGTTGCCATGCCCGAAGATGGCGAACACGCCACCGAACAGCGGCAGCTGTTCACCGCTTTCCTCATCGCGCACATATTGGGCGGCAAGATGGCGCACCAGCGCCTGCGACATGGTCAGTCGTAGCGTGCTCACGCCGCCACTCCCCTGGTACGCGGCACACCATGGCGCGCTTGCTGCCAGATGCCGGCCAGCTGGGCGAACTGCTGCGCGGCACGCTCGACCAGCGCGGCATCGTCGATCTCGTCGCGCAACCACGCCCGCGCCGGTTCGTAGAACAGGCTGCGGCCGACGGCAAAGCCGCGGCAGCTGGTGCTGCGTGCGGCGGCAGCGAAACCTTCTGCCAGCTCGTCGAAGGGTGCATTGAGGCCGAGCAGCACCACGCCGCGGCAATACGGATCGCGTTCGCCGATCAAGGCATCGATGGCGGCCCAGTCCGCTGCCGGCAGGGGTTTGAGTTTCCACCACTCCGGCCGGATGCCGAGGTTGTAGAAGCGTTTCATCGCACGCAGCACGCGCTCGCCGGGCGTGCCGCTGCCGGCGGGATTGGCGGGCGGAATCACTTCCAGCAGCAGCTCGTGGCCGCTTTGCTTTACCGCCGCGTAGAGCGTATGCAGCTGGGTTTCCTGTTCGAGCCGCGTCTCGGCGTCGCCGTCCGGATCGAACTGCACCAGGCATTTGACCGTGTGCTCGCGCGGCCATTGCAGCAACTGGCTGCCGATCGAGCGGCCGTATTCGAATTCCAGCGGATTGGAACCTGGCAGTTCCACCGGGCGGCCGATCCACCAGCCGCGCCCGGTGGCTGCGTGCAGTGCATTCTCGCCGTAGCGCTGGTCGATCAGCACGCCGACGCGATGCTGCAGGCCGAGTTCGCGCTCGGTTTTTGCCACGGCTTCCACCAGCAGCTGTTTCAGCCGCGGCAGGCGCGATTCGTCGGCGTTGCATTCGCAGGCCAGCTCGTAGAACTGGCTGCGGTGGTCGAAGGCGAAGATGTGCAGGTCGTTCCACACCGGACGCGCCACGCTCACGCGGTGCAGATGCGCCAGTTCCTCGTCCTGATCCGGCCGTTGCAGGCGGTCGGCGTGAGCCAGGAAATACTCCAGTTCGGCCCGGCTCGGCATGGCCGGGGCGCAGGCGTGGCGGGAAACCACCATCGCGCCGCAGGCGTTCGCATACGCACAGCTGCGCTCGATGCCTTCGTTGCGCAGCCAGCCGTACAGGAAACCGGCCATGAAGGCATCGCCCGCGCCGAGCACGTTGAGCACTTCCACGCGCGTGCCGCGATAGATGAGCGCTTCGTCGAGGTTGGCGGGAATCGCCGCCTCGAACACGCTGCAGCCGAGCGCGCCGCGCTTCACCACCAGTGTCGCCTGGGTGACGCTGCGCACGGCGCGCAGCGCGCCAAGCAGGTCACGCTCGCCACCGGCAATATGGAATTCTTCGTCCGTGCCGACGACCAGGTCGAACTGGGGAAGCATGGCCTGCAGGTGCGCGGTGACGCCGTCGTCGGCAATAAAGCGCGTCTCGCCGTCGCCGCGGCCGGTAAGGCCCCACAGCACCGGGCGATAGTCGATATCCAGCACCGTGCGCACGCCGTGCTTGCGCGCAAACGCCAAGGCCTTGCTGCTGGCCGCGTGCACGCGCGGCGTGGACAAATGCGTGCCGGTGATGGCCAGCGCGCGGCTGGAGGCGATGAAATCCTCGTCGATGTCCGCTTCATCGATCGCCATGTCCGCGCAGTTCTCGCGGTAGAAGATCAGCGGAAACGTGTCGCGATCCTTGATGCCCAGCAGCACCAGTGCGGTAAGCCGCTCGCGGTCGATGCCCACGTTGCTTGTATCGCAGCCTTCGCGCGCGAGGGTTTCGAGCAGGAAGCGGCCCATGTGGTCGTCGCCGACGCGGCTCAGCATGGCGGTGCGCAAACCCAGGCGGGCCGCGCCGAAGGCGGCGTTGGCGGACGAGCCGCCCAGGTACTTGGCGAAGCTCGTCACGTCTTCCAGGCGCGCGCCGGCTTGCTGCGCGTAGAGGTCGACGGCGAGGCGCCCGAGGCAGATCAGGTCGTAGCGAGCTTCGGTCATGGTGTGAGGCTCATCAGGATGCGTGACGTACCCTGCATGCGTCGTAGGTGGGTGGTGAGCGCACGCGAACCCCAACGTTGCCATGCGTGCGGTGCAGTTGGGGTTCGGTTGCGGCTCACCGCCAAGCTGGGTTGCATCTCGTAACTGGAGGTTTTCATGCCGCCCGCCCCTCCAGCTCCGCCACCAGGCTCTGGATCTCGCTGCCACCGGCCATCATGTCCAGCAGGCTTTCCTTGCTGATCTCGTCTTTGGCAAACGTTCCCATCGATTGCCCGCGATTGAGCAAGGTGAAGCTGTCGCCGATCGGATAAGCGTGATGCACGTTGTGGGTGATGAAGATCACCGAGATGCCGCGCGCACGCGCCGTATGGATCAGCTTGAGCACGTTGCAGCTCTGCTTGACGCCGAGCGCCGCGGTGGGCTCGTCCAGGATCAATACCTTTGCACCGAAATGGATCGCGCGCGCGATCGCCAGGCATTGGCGCTCGCCACCGGACATGGTGCCCACGGCCTGGTGCGGCGAACGGACGTGGATGCCCATGTCGGCCAGTTTTTCTTCGGCGACGCGCGCGGCGTAGTCGGCGTCCATCACCGGTATCAGGCCGAGCCACTTGCGCATCGGCTCGCGCCCGGCAAAGAAATTGCGCGCCACGCTCATCAGCGGCACCAGCGCCAGGTCCTGGTACACCGTGGCGATGCCACGATCCAGCGCCTCGCGCGGCGAGCGGAAATGCACCTCATGGCCTTCCACCAGATAGCGGCCTCCGCTGGGCGCGTGCACGCCCGCCAGCGTCTTGATCAAGGTGGATTTGCCAGCGCCGTTGTCGCCCAGCAGGCAGTGCACTTCACCGCGGCGCAGGCGCAGCGTGACATCCTGCAGGGCGATCACCGTGCCGAAGTACTTGCTGACGTTTTCCAGTTGCAGGATGTATTCGTCGCTCATGGCGATGCCCTCACTTGCTGCGGGTCGCGTGCAGGCGCACGTAGTGGTTGAACAGCACCGCCAACAGCAGCATGGCGCCCAGGAATACGCGGTACCAGTCGGAGTCGAAGCTGGTGTAGGAGATGCCGATCTGCACCACGCCGAAGATCAGCGCGCCAAAGCACGCGCCGAGCACCGAGCCGTAGCCGCCGGTCAGCAGCGCGCCGCCAATTACCGCGGCGATGATCGCTTCGAATTCCTTTTGCAGGCCGCGGTCCGCCGCGGCGGAGCCCACGTCGGCTACCTGCAGCACACCGAACAGGCAGGCGCAGAACGCGGTGAACACGAACAGGCTGATCTTCACCCGGCGCACCGGCACGCCGACGTTCTGCGCGGCTACCGCATCGCCGCCTACGGTGAAGATCCAATTGCCGAAGCGCGTGCGCGAAAGCACGAAGCCTGCAGCGGCCGCCATCAGCAGCCACCACAGCAAGACCTTGGGAATGCCGGCCACGATGGGATCGCCATTGGGCAGCTTGCTGATGATGCCCGCCTGCGCCAGCCATGTGAACAGGCCATGCAGCGCGCTGCCCTGGAACAGCGTGCTCACCAGCGGATCGCTGCCGACCTTGTCGCCGACGCCGCTGACGATGGTGCTGTTGGAGAAATACGTGGACAACACCAAGGTGAGCCCGCGCAGGATGAACATGAAAGCGAGCGTGACGATAAAGCTGGGCAACCGCGTGCGCACCACCAGATAGCCGTTCAACCAGCCCAGCGCCATGCAGCCGATGAAGGCGAACAGCACCGATGCCCACATCGGCCAGCCCATGAACATCGATGGCACCGCCATCATCATGCCGGCGAAACCGATCATCGAACCGATGGAAAGGTCGAATTCGCCGGCAATCATCAGCAGGCAGGCACCCACTGCGATGATGCCCAGATACGCCGCCACCTGGGCCCAGTTCATCACGCCATCGAGATTGAACATGCCCGAATCGCCGGCAAAGATGCCGAACAGCACGAACACCAGCACGGTGCCGGCGATGGCGCCGAATTCCGGCCGGCCGATAAAGCTGCGCCAGGGTGAAATGCGTCGTATCCGCTCATCGGTCTGCACGGCTCTGCTCGGCATGGCAGGGTTGTCCTTGCTGGTCGTGAGGGGCAGGTGGGGCGTGGTGCTGCTCATGCTCGTCTCCGTGAGGGGGCCTTTCACCGATATTGGCCGGCGTACTTGGCCACCGTATCGACGTTTTCCCTGGTGACGAAGGCCGGTCCCGAGCTGACCCCTTGGCTGGTGTACACCGGTTTCAGGCCGTACTCCTTTAGGCGCGCCTGGAACGCCGGATTGGCCTTGAGCTTGGCGATGATCACGGCCGGATCGCGCGTGTTGTCCTCATGGGCGATCGCCAGCGCGGCGATCGCCATATAGCCCTGCAGGTAGGGTTGTTGATCGATGGCGAAGTTGATGATGCCCTTGCGAATGCCATCGATGATGGAGCTGGAAAGATCGAAGGTGACGAAGTAGAGCTTGCCGGCCAGCCCCATCCGCTGCAGCGCCTGCAAACTCGGGTCGGCCGAATTGGGGCCGAGCGCGAGAATCGCCTGTGTGCGGGGATGGTTGCGCAGGTACGCGCTGACCTTGTTTTCCACCACGGTGGGATCCACACCGGTATCGATCATCGACGTGCGTGCATCGACACCGATGGCATCGGCAAAGCCCTTGCAGCGCTGGAACGCCGCAGCGTTGGCGGCATTGTGATTGACGCATACGAACGACGTGATGCCCGCCGCCTTCGCCCGCTCGCCCGCCGCTTTGCCGGCTTCGTATTCCGGCTGGCCGATGTGCATGATCGCGCCGAGCTGCTTGCTTTGCTGCTGGGTGCCGGAGTTGATGGTGATCAGCGGGATACGCTTGGCGGTCACACGCATGGCGGGCTTGGCCAGCACATCGAAATCGGCGATGTCGAAGGCCACGCCGTCGTAATTGCGTGCAGCGGCTTGCTCGACCAGGCGGGCCATGTCGGCAAGATCACCATTGGGCGGGTTGCGGTAGTCGACCTGCACGCCGAAATCGTCGCCGGCCTGCTTGATCGCGTTCTTGACCGTGTTCCACCACACGTCGGAATCGGCGGCATGGCTGATCAGCACGTACCGCTCGTTGGCGCGCGGCCCGGTGGCTGCCATCGCTGCCGTCGCCGCGGTGGCGGCCAGCATGCCTGCCAGCAAGGTCGAGATCCATCGTGTACGCATAGCGTCTCCAAGGTGGGGGCCGCGTCCTGCGCTGGCCGGAGAGGGTGCGGCCCGGGAGAAATGGCTGCACCGCAGTCGGAGCATAGGAACGCCGTTCCGGCAATTGCAATTTGCATTGCACAATGGAAATTTCTGGAAATAATTTTCCAAGCGGCGTTAGGATGCATGCCGAACCTCCCACGGACGCCTCGCATGGCCAAACAGGGCGCAGTCGACGGGCTGCTGCAGCGGATAGCGCAAGATTTTGAAAACCTGCCGCGGCAGCTGCAGAACGTGGCCAGCTACCTGGAACGGGAGCGGGCCAACATCATGGTCCAGCGCATCAACGAGATCGCGGCGGGTTGCGACGTGCATCCATCGGCAGTGGTGCGCTTCGCGCAGCGCTTCGGCTATTCCGGCTTCAGCGAGATGCAGGCGGTGTTCCGCAGCGATTACACCGAGGCGGTGACGCCCGCGCGCAGCTACCAGCAGCGCATTCGCCGCGTGATCGCCGAAGGCGAAGGGCAGTTGCCGGCCTCGCAAATGGCCTTGCGCTTTATCGATGCCAGCCGCAACGGACTCGACGAACTGGTGAAATCCTTCGATGCAAAGCAGTTTGAGGCAGCCGTCGAGGTATTGGCCAAGGCCGAAAACATCTACGTGGTGGCGGTGCGTCGCACCTTCAGCATCGCCAGCTATATCGCCTATGCCTTGCAGCACACCGCCAAGCGCGTGCACCTGGTGAGCGGGCTGGGCGGCATGTATCGCGAACAGATCCGCAGCATCGGCAAGAACGACGTGCTGATCGCCATCAGCTATCCGCCTTATGGCAAGGAAACACTCTATTGCAGCCGCGTGGCGCACCAGCACAAAGCCAAGGTATTGGCGATCACCGACAGTGCGCTGGGCGCTTTGGGAAGGGAGGCGCACGTGACGCTGCTGGTGCAGGAAGGCAGCGCGTTTGCCTTTCGTGCGCTCACCAGCACCATCTGTTTGTGCCAGGCGCTGTTCGTGGCGCTGGCATACGAACTCGAACTGAAAGTCGAAGAGACTATTCATGCCGGAGAATACGATGACTGAACGCATGGGCGTTGCGCTGTTCGGCGCTGGGCGCATTGGCAAGATCCACGCCGGCAATCTCGCGCGGCATCCGCATGCGCAACTGCGCTATGTGGTGGATGTGCACCGTCCGTCCGCCGAAGCGCTGGCGGCCCGGCACGGCGCAACGGTGGTCGAGTTGGAGCAGGCATTGGCCGACCCCGGCGTTGCCGCGGTGGTGATCGGCTCCAGCACCGATACGCATGCAGACCTGATCACGCGTGCCGCGGCGGCGGGCAAGGCGATCTTCTGCGAGAAGCCGGTGGACCTGGACGTGGCGCGCGCGCGCGCTTGCGCGGAGGCGGTCAAGCAGGCCGCTGTCACCTGCATGATCGGTTTTCAGCGACGCTTCGATCCGACCTTTGCGGCGTTGAAACAACGCCTGGATGCCGGCGAGATCGGCAAGCCGGAAGTGCTGATCGTGACCAGTCGTGATCCCGCGCCGCCGCCGGCTGCGTACATCGCGCACTCGGGCGGCGTATTCAAGGATATGTTGATCCACGATTTCGACATCTTCCGCTGGATTCTCGGCGGCGAAGCGGTAAGCGTGCATGCCACCGGCGGCTGCCCCAACATGCCGGACGTCGCCGCCGCGGGCGATCTTTCCCATGCGGCCGTCACGCTGCGCACGCGCGATGGTGCGCTATGCCAGATCAACACGTCCCGCCGCGCGGCATACGGTTACGACCAGCGGTTCGAAGTGCTGGGCAGCCAAGGCCTGTTGCAAGCCGGCAACGTGCGCCCGACCGAGGTCGTCGCATGGAGCGGCGCTGCCATCAGCAGCGACAAGCCGGAGGCGTTCTTTCTGGAACGCTATCGCGCGGCGTACGCGCTGGAAATCGAGCATTTCTTTGATGCCTTGGTGAATGGCACGCCGGTGCGTACCACGATCGAAGACGGGATCAAGGCGCTGGAGCTGGCGGAACTGGCGACGCGTTCCTGGCGGGAGGGTAAGGCTATCGAATGCGCCATCTGAGCCGGTAGGCTGCCAGCATCTACTTCCATGTTTACCGGGATGCGTCCCCTCCTCTGCGAAGTAGGGGAGGGAGCGCATCGTGGCGGGCATCGAGTTGTACCGACAACCGACTTGCAACGACTATTGAACAGGTGATGGGCAACTTGTAGAAAGCACAACCGCTTCAATCCTCCGTCACTTCCTCATCACTGCTCAGCGACTCTCCCAGCAACTGCTGCGCCTGCTCCGCCGGCAAGGTCTCCACGTCACGCAACTTGCGCTCGATCGCCCGCGTACGTATCGCGGTCTTGTCGATATGCTTGCTGGCCTCGTCGAGTTTCTTGCGCACCATCGACAGCACCTCGCCAAATTTGCCGAACTCGTTCTTCACCGCGCCGAGCAAATGCCACACCTCGCTGCTGCGTTTCTGGATCGCCAGTGTGCGGAAGCCCATCTGCAAACTGTTGAGGATGGCCGAAAGCGTGGTGGGGCCTGCCACGATCACGCGGTGCTCGCGCTGTAGGTTGTCGAACAAGCCGGGGCGGCGGATGACTTCCGCGTACAAACCTTCCATCGGCAGGAACAGGATGGCGAAATCGGTGGTGGCCGGTGGCGCGATGTATTTGGCGCGGATCGTCTTGGCCTCTTCGCGTACGCGGCGTTCCAGAGCCAGGGCGCAGCGCTCCACCGCATCCACGTCCACCTGCTGTTGCGCATCGAGCAGGCGTTCGTAATCTTCGCGCGGGAATTTCGCATCGATCGGCAGCCACACCTGTTCGTCGCGGTCGCTGCCGGGCAAACGGATGGCGAATTCCACGCGCTCGTCGGAGCCCGGCACGGTCGCGACGTTGGCGGCGTACTGCTCGGGTGTCAGCATCTGCTCCAGCAGCGCGGCAAGCTGCATTTCGCCCAGGATGCCGCGGGTCTTCACGTTGCTCAGCACCCGCTTGAGGTCACCCACGCCGCTGGCCAGCGACTGCATTTCGCCCAGGCCACGCTGCACGGCTTCCAGGCGCTCCGACACCAGGGTGAATGATTGGCCGAGCCGCGTTTCCAGCGTGGATTGCAGTTTTTCGTCGACCGTGGCGCGCATTTGCTCCAGCTTGGCGGCGTTGTCCTGCTGGATCGCGCTGAGCTTGGTTTCCAGCGTGGCACGCACTTCGCCGAGGCGTTTTTCATTGTCGGCGGTGAGGGTGCCCAGCTGCTGCTTTTGCTGATCGCCGAGCTGCTTGAGGGTGGCCGCCAGTTCTTCGCGACCGCGCCGCGCTTCCTCGATCAAGCGTTGCGAAAGTGTCTGCAAGCCGGCATCAGTGCGCTCGGTCAAGGCGTCCAGGCGTTGGCCGAACTGTGCCAGCGTCTGGTTCAACTCGCCGCGTCCGGCGCGGTGCTCTTGGGCCAGCGCCTCGCGCAGGTGGCGGACGTCGTCCTTCAGGCTGTCCAGGTGCGCCTGCAGGCCGGCATCGCCGCGCCCGCGCAGTAGGACGATCACCTGCAGGACCAACAGGACGACAAGCAGGGCTAGCGAGATATCGATCACGGGCATGGCACATTCCAGGGCTGCAAGCGCACAGTTTACGCGCAGCCGTATCAATCGCCGCGACGCTCCCGGCAAGTTAGTATCCGCGCAACGCCATCCACGGAGAGCTTGCATGCGCGTATCGACTGCCAAGGCACGGCTGCTGGTTGCGCTGATTGCCGTTATCGCCTGGTTTGGTGTGTTCCTGCAGCTCTACGTGTCGCTGCGCCTGACTGATGCGATGGGTATGAGCACCCCGCTGGGCTTGGCGATTTACCTCGGTTATTTCACGGTGCTCACCAATCTGCTGGTCGGCGTGGCGACCACCCTGCCGCTGCTGGCACCGCCATCGGCAGCGGCAGGATTCTTCGTGCGGCCGGCAACGGTCGGCTGGGTCACTGCCAGCATCGCCTTCGTGGGCATAGCCTATTTTGTATTGCTACGGCACGTGTGGGATCCGCAAGGCTTGCAGTTGCTGGCAGATGTGCTGATGCATTACGTGGTGCCAGCCTTGTGCGTGGTCTACAGCTTGATCGCGTTGCGCCGCGCGCCGTTGCACTGGACCTTGCCGCTTTGGTGGTGCCTGTATCCCGTGGGTTATTTTTTCTACGTGTTGGTGCGGGGCGTTTTCATCGGGCACTACCCGTACCATTTCATCGACGTGTCGCAGCTGGGCTATGCGCTGGTCTTGCGTAATGCGGTGGTGCTGTTGGCTGCTTTTTTTGGATTGTCGTACGTGCTGATGCTGGTGTGGCGCAGGTTGCGATAATGAGATCAATCCACGCGGCAGAAAACGGCCTTGAGGTAACGGCTTTCCGGCACGTCGGTGCGCACCGGGTGATCCGCACCAGCACCGCGCACTTCCAGGATCTGGATCGTGCGCCCGGCGTTGAGCGCCACACGGCGCAGCATTTCCAGGAAATCCGCTTCGCTGACCAGGCCGGTGCAGGAGCAGGTCAGCAACAGACCACCGGGCGGGATTACGTCCACTGCCAGCCGGTTCATGGCGAAGTATTTCTTCAGCGCATCGATCACCTTGGTGCGATCGCGCGTGAGTTTGGCCGGGTCCAGAATCACCGCATCGTAACGTTCGCCCCGAGCGATCGCCTGGCGCAGCCACTCGAAGATATCAGCCTGCTCGAAACGCACCGCAAGCTGGTTTGACTCCGCATTGGCGCGCGCAATCTCGAGGATGCCCGCATCCATGTCTACGCCCACCGCCTCGCGCGCACCGGCCGCCATCGCATGCACGGCAAAGCCGCCGGCGTTGCAGCACAGATCCAGCACGCGCCGGCCACGCGCCAGCTCAGCGAAGCGGCGGCGGTTTTCGCGCTGGTCGGCGAAGAAGCCGGTCTTGTGTCCGTAACCGGGCGCCGCGTGAAAGCGCAGGCCATGTTCATGCACTTCGATCGGGGCGGGCGCTTCCATCGGCCGGCAGTCGAAGGATTCTTGCTTCTGCACATGGCTTTCGGCGAACCAGTACAGCCGTGCGCCAGGAAATTGCTGCAGCAGTGCGGCGTGAATGGCATCGCGGAACTTCCACATGCCGGCAGCGAAATATTCCACCACCAGGATGTCGTTGTAGCGATCCACGATCAGGCCGGACAAACCATCGCCTTCGCTATGTATCACGCGCCAGGCGTCGGTGACGGCATCGAGCTGCAGCAGCTCACGCCGCCATTGGACTGCGCGCGCGATACGTGCGGCGATCCACGCTGCATCGATCGTTTCGCTCGGATCGCTGGTAAGCAGGCGCAAGGCGATACGCGCATGGCCGTTCCAGAAGCCGCGGCCGACGAAGCGGTCTTTGGCATCCATCACATCCACCACGCTGCCCGGCGGAATACGCGACTCGGGCTTGTGCACCTGTGCCGACCAGACCCAGGGATGGCCGGGTGTGCGGTCGGATTTAAGGCGGATAACGGGTAGTACGGCGGGGATATTCATCCGCGCATGATATCAGCGCAATTTGAGAATCAACCAGGACAACAACGCCAGCAGGTTCACGCCGAAGTACGACGTTGACGGGCCGCCAAACGCCAACCTCAATCCCTGGCTGCCGAAATGCCAGGCCAGTTCTGGATGCAGGTGAATGGTAGTAAACAGGTTGATGAAGCCGCCGCAGTGCAGGCCGTAACTGAAGATCGCCGTGCCGAGCACCGGCAGCTGCAGCAGTTGCGCAATGCTGGACAGGTGGATGCCGCGCTCGCTGTTTTCCAGCAGCAGCACGCCAGCCACCAGCACGAAGGCGTACAGCGCAAAGGCGATCAGCCCGATGGCCGCACTACGCAACGGCCCGAACGCCAGCAGTCCCGGCAACAGCTGCACCATGCCGTAGAAGCCACCGGCCACTTCCAGGATTCCGATCAGGCGAAACAGGATCTGACGCATGCAACACCCCAAAGAAAAAAACCATTATTCGAGTTCGTCGGCCTGTTCGTGCAGGTCCGTGATGTGCTGTTCCCACCAGCGCGGCTCGGCGGCGAACGGGAACGCCGCTGGGAATGCCGGATCGTGCCAGCGCGCCGCAATCCAGCCAGCATAATGCACTTGACGCATGGCCCGCAGCGCGGGGATCAACGCCAGTTCAGCGTGATCGAAATCACGCATCGACGTATAGCCTTCCAGCAGCGCTTCCATCGCGCGTTCGTCGTGCGCCAGCATCCATAGATCCTGCACGGCGGGCCCCATGCGCGCATCGTCGAGATCCACGAAATGCGGGCCGGCATCGGTCCACAGCACGTTGCCCGGATGGCAATCGCCATGCAAGCGCAGCCTGCGTATCGGGCCAACGGCGTCGAAGCGTGCGGCGATCAGGTGATCCACGCGTTCGACGGCGTGGCGGTAGCGATCGTTCACGCTGGGTGGAAGCAGCGTGGATGCCAGCACCGCTTGCATGGGCTGCGCGACCAAGGTGGTGCGATCGAGGTTGCCGCGGTAAGTAAAGCCGTGGCGTGCCCCGACGCCATGCATGCGCGCAATCAGGCGCCCGAGCCATGCCAGCTGGTCGCTCGATTCCAGAGAAGGCGCGCGCCCACCCTGCCGCGGCGACAACGCATAGCGAAAGCCATCGTGATGCAGCAGCGTGCGTCCCGTGAACGACAGGGGCGCGACCACGGGCAGTTCGGCTTCGGCCAGCTCCTGCGCAAACGCGTGTTCTTCAAGGATGGCCGCATCGCTCCAGCGGGCGGGACGATAGAACTTGGCGATCACCGGCCGCGCATCGTCCAGGCCGACCTGCCATACGCGGTTTTCATAGCTGTTCAAGGCGAGCAGGCGGCCATCCGGCCACAGGCCGCACGCGCTGATCGCGTCGAGCACCAGGTCAGGCGTGAGGCGCGCGTACGGCGTTTCGTTGGGCATGCTCAACGCGAGCCGACGGCCGTCGCCGGTACCACTGCCATCGTCAGCCGCGATATGCACACCAGCTTGCCGTCATCATCTTCGATGCGAATCTCCCACACCTGGGTCGAGCGCCCGATATGCAACGGACGCGCCGTACCCTTCACGCTGCCGCCGGTGACGCCGCGCACGTGGTTGGCATTGATGTCCAGCCCGACGGCACGTTCTTTTGTTGCATCCAGCGTGAGCATCGCCGCCGTGCTGCCGAGTGTTTCGGCCAGCGCCACCGAGGCGCCGCCATGCAGCAGTCCATACGGCTGATGCGTGCGGTGGTCGACCGGCAGCGTGCCTTGCAACCAGTCGTCGCCGATGCCGGTGAGGCGGATGCCCAAGGCTTCCATCAGGGTGTTGCGGCTCCAGCCGTTCAGGCGTTCGAGGCTGGTGTCCTGTTTCCAGATGGCCATGTGCGTTGATATCCGATGAGAAGGCCGCATTGTCCGCCGACCACCCCAGCGGCGACAATGCGCTCCGTGATTACTGTCACTCTTACAAACGGGCGCCGTTTCGACGTGCAACCCGGCGAAACCGTGCTGGAAGCTGCACAGCGCGCCGGGATTGCCTTGCCGTATTCCTGCCGCGCCGGTGTATGCGGCAGTTGCAAGGCCACGCTGCTGGCGGGACGCTGCCACTACCCGCGCAATCCGCCGGCAGCGTTGGATGTGCGCGACCGCGTGCAGCATGCCGTGCTGTTGTGCCAGGCCGTTCCGCTTACCGATTTGCGGGTGCAGGCGCGCGAAGTCACGTCGGTGGAGGACATCGCGCGTCGCCAGCTGGCGGTGCAGGTAAGCCGCAAATGGCAGCTTGCACCGGATGTGATCGGCCTGCATCTGCAGCCTGCCATCGGCGTGCCGCGGCTGAACTGGCTGCCGGGGCAGTATCTCGACGTGTTGCTGGATGAAGGGCGCCGCCGTCCGTTTTCCATCGCCAACGGACCGCAGGCCGACGGCGTGATCGAATTGCACGTGCGCCACGTGGCCGGCGGCGGTTTCACCTCGTGGGTGAGCGACGTGCTGAAGCAGGGCGATACGCTGCGCATCGAAGGGCCACTGGGTACGTTCGTGCCGCGCGAGGATTCGGAGCGCCCGATGGTCTTCATGGCCGGCGGCACCGGCTTCGCGCCCGTGAAGGCGATCATCGAGCATTTTCTGGCACTGGATACGCGTCGCTCGATCGACCTGTATTGGGGTGCGCGCAGCGCGGCCGACCTGTACATGCGCGCGCATGCCGAGCAATGGGCGGCGATGGCGCACGATCTGCGCTTCCACGCCGTGCTGTCCGATCCGGCACAAGCCAGCATGGCTGGTCTGCGCGCGGGCCTGGTGCACGAAGCCGTGCTGGAACATCACCCGAACCTGTCCGGACACGACGTCTACATGAGCGGACCGCCCGCGATGATCGATGCTGGACGCAGGCTGTTCGTCGAGGCTGGTTTGCCGGAAGACCGCTTGTATTTCGACTCGTTCGAGTATGCGCCGGATGTGCTGGCGCAGATTCTCGCCGGACGCGCGGGCATCGTCGTCGAAGGGTGAGGGAAGAGGCGCAGGCTGGGATGAAATCCCAGCTTTGATTGGCATGACGGTGCTGGGATTTCATCCCAGCCTGCATTTCATCCAGCCTACGAAATTCCAGGCGTCAGTTCTTGCCTTTCGCCACCGGCAACTGCGCCTGCTGCCAGGCCAGCACGCCGCCGCCAAGCGTGTAGACGCGAGTGAAGCCCGCCTTGATCAGCCGCTGCGCGGCGCCATCCGAGGTGCGGCCGTCCTTGTCCATCACCACCACCGGCAGTTCGCGCGCCTTCACCAGATCCTTGTGTTCCGGATCGAACTGGCTCATGGCCACATGCTTGGCGCCGGGCACGTGCATTTTTTCGAAATCGGCAATGGCCGATAGATCGATCAGCAGCGGGTTGTCGCGATTGATCAGCTGGGTGAGGCCCGCCGGTGTCAATTCCTTGTACTTGCGCAGCAGCACCATGACCTGGGTGACGAGCAGTGCGATCACCAGCGCCACGAACAGCAGGCACAGCACCAGATGGTTGCTCACGAACTGGGGCAGTTTGTGGAGGAAGTCGTTCATGCGGCTACCGGGCACCAAGGTGTGAAGGTAAACGGCGGATTATAGGCCAGTTGGCGCGATACCGTTCCCAGCCGTGGCTACCCGTAGTGCTACTGATTGAGATTCGGTATCCCCGTCTCCAGCCACCACTTGCCCTTGTCGGGGTCGTAGCGCCACAGCTGATGGTCGACGATGGTGCGTACCTCCTGGGTATGCAGGTTGGTCAAGCCGATGCGGACGGTTTGGCGCACCTCGTTTTCGCCCGCGGGCACGGGGCCGTTGCCATCGTCGTAATCGTTGACCTGCACTTGCTTGAAGCGCTCGAGGTCAAGTTCGGTGATGGGATGGGCTGCGCGCAGTTTCGGGTCGACGAACATCTCGGCGGCCTCGAAACCATCCCAGCGCACCGTATTGGCGTACGCAATCATGGTGTGGGCGAGCGTATCACTGCGCCGGTCGGTGGCGCAGCCGGACAGCAGCAACATACTCGACAGCAGGATCGGGCCGACGATACGACGCATAAAGCCATTCCCCTTCAAAGGTGGCCTATTCTGCCGCAGCCGTGCGGCGCTTCGCCACGAACTGCGCCGCAAGCGTGGCCGCCGGTTTGCCGCTTTCGCCGGGTACCTGGCAGGTCACCGCGATGCGTGCGCGGTTGCGGGATGAGAGCGTGGCGAAGAAAGTTTCCCAACGCGAGCCCTCGGCAGGCTGCGCTTGGGCCTGGAAATCGCTCCACACCGGCTCGAGGTAGCGCACCGTGGATTCGCCCACGTACACATCGCAATCCTCGCCGCGTTGACGCAGCGCCAGCTCGACCACTCCCCAGCCGGCTAGCGTCATCAGGCTGGTGAGGCTGCCGCCGAAGGCACAACCTTTGTCGTTCACATTCGGCGCCAAGGGGCAGTTCAGCACCAGTGTTTCGCCGTCGTAGCTGCCGAGTTCCAGGCCCATGGTGTGGGCGAGGGGGATGCTGTCACGGATGAAGGTCACCAGGGCCTGTGCGGCAGCGGTGGGGGGATGGGCTTGGTTCATCGGGGAATTGCATGGGGAGGGGCGCGACAGTGTAGACGCTACACTCGGTGCCGTACCGGGATAAGGATCAGGTCAGAGCCATGACTCGCCCAAGCCATGAGGCCCGCCAGCTTGTGGGATGCACGGTCATTATCACCCGTCCGGCCGGCACGGGTACCGCGCTGGCCAACAAGGTCCGCGCGCTGGGCGGCGCGCCGTTGCTGTTGCCCGGCCTTTCCCTGCGTGCCGCCCCTGATACGCAACACGCACGCACGCAATGGCTGCAAGCCCAGCACGACGACGTGCTGATCTTCACCAGTCCCGCCGCCGTGCGTTATGCCTTGGCGCTCGCGCCCATGCAGCAGGCCCATGGCGCGGTCATCGCCGTCGGCCGGGCCACGGCGCGTGCGTTGCAACGGCATGGCATCAACGCGCAAGTACCCGCCTCGCGCCAGGACAGCGAAGGAGTGCTGGCGCTGCCGCCACTGCAACACCCGCGCGGCAAGCGGGTGGCCTTGGTCGGCGCGCCCGGGGGACGCGGCCTGATCCAGCATCAGTTGGCCGAACGCGGTGCAAGGCTGTGCGAGGTGCACGTCTACCGGCGCGCTGCGTCCAGGTTGACGCGGCACCACCACGGGGCCGTGCAACAACTACCTGCCACGGCCTGCGTCCTGCTCTCCAGTGCCGAAGCTCTGCAAAATCTCCAAGGCCAATTGCCGGCAACGGCATGGGCACGGTTGTGCCAAGCCATCGCCGTGGTCAGCAGCGAGCGGATCGAAGCGGCCGCCAGGGCTGCTGGATTCCTGCGCATCCACCGCGCCGCATCGGCCAATCAGGCGGACCTGCTGATGGCCGCCTGCCAGGCCATTCACGCCTATCCGCAGAGCCGGTCTAAAGTCTCTGCGCAGCCCTCGTAACGCTTGAGCGGCCGTCAGGCGACAGCGCGCGGCTTGACCAGCCAGCCAGTCTGGCGCCACACCACGCACCGCCGCCTGACGACCGCTCAAACGCTACGTGAACGACCCAGAAACTTTAGACAGGCTCTAAGTGAACGCCACAGACTGCTAGCATGCGCGCATGAGCCAGGACGATCTCACCCCCGACGTACGCACCTCGCCCGACCCTGCGCGCAGCAGCCGGCCCGCGCCACCGGCACGCCCGCGCGGCGGCGCAGTCGCGCTGGCCTTGCTGCTGGCCCTGATCGCCATTATCGGCGTCGGCTACATCGCATGGCGGCAGTGGCAGTTGCTGCACATCAACGCGCAGGCACTGCACACCACGGCCACGCTGGAAGAGCGCGTCAACACGATGGAGCGCCAGCTGTCCAGCACGACCAGCCAGGGCAACCTGTTGTTGCAGCGCTTGAACGACGCCGACCAGGTCAACCGCTCCCTGCGCGAAGAACTGCTGTCGCACGACCAGCGCATGCGTGATCTAGAAGAGGCTGTCGGCAAGCTCTCCGAAAAGACCCTTTCCGGGCAGGACGCCATGCGCCTGGATGAAACCGAATCCCTGCTGCGCATGGGCGCCGAGCGCTAC
Organism: Dyella sp.; assembly: GCF_035508675.1. Classification (GTDB taxonomy): domain Bacteria; phylum Pseudomonadota; class Gammaproteobacteria; order Xanthomonadales; family Rhodanobacteraceae; genus Dyella_B. Next base: position 10,873 of record NZ_DATJMN010000329.1, on the reverse strand, counting down.
AACCTGTTTCACGATGGGCGCGGCGCTGCGCAGGCTTTCGCACTGGCCGGCCAGACGCTGGCCGGCGTCACCGACGATGCCTTCAAAGGCGTGCAGCAAAGCATCGATGCCGAGCACGAAGCGTTGGTGAAAAGCCAGGCCTCCGATCCGGCGCAACAGCTCGATAGCGTCATGCAGCTGCGCAACGACGTGCCGCATCTGCCGTTGAAGCCGCTGGATGAGTCCGGTCCGCAGGAAAACCAAGGCGCCTGGTCGCGCATCTGGCACGCATTGCGCAACGTGGTGCAGATTCACCGCGACAACGGTGCGCCGATCGACATGGCCGACGCTCGCATCGCACGCGAACTGGTGGCGCTCGATCTTGCGCAGGCACAGGCTGCGTTGCTGGCCTGGGATAACGCTGCCGCCACCGCTTCGCTGCAGCGTGCGGATGCCGGCTTGACGGCGCAATTCGACCCGCAAGCGCCTGCCGTGCAGGAGGCGCATCAGCGTATCGCTGCGTTGCTGGCCCAGCTCAAGCCTGGCGTGCCGGTCAAGCTGGGCGCCGCGCTGGGTGAGTTGCGCAACCTGCGCGCCGTGCATGCACTCGCACCGGCGACCGAGAACGCACCCGCCAACGGGGCCAAGCCATGAAGTTGTGGCGTTGGATCCTGGCGCTGGTGATCGTTGCCGCGCTGGCGGCGTTCGGCTGGCATTGGGTGGCGGAAGATCCCGGCTACGTACTGGTCCGCTTCCATGGCTACACCCTGCAGACCAGCCTGCTCGCCGCCGTGGTCATCCTGGTGCTGGCGTGGATAGTGATTGTCGCGCTATGGCGTACGGCGCGCTGGCCGTTCGGCGCGTACTCGCGCCGCCATCAGCGCACCAGCCGGCAACGCCTGACGGATGGATTGACCGCCCTGATGGAAGGCCGTCATGGCGATGCCGAGCGCGATCTGCATCGCGCTTCGCGCCTGGATATGCTGCGCGGTCCGGCCCTGCTGGCGGCAGCGGAAGCAGCCTCGCGCCGGGGCGAACAAGGGCGTGCGCTGGAAGCCCTGGATCAAGCGGCGCAAGTCGCACCGCGCGCGGCCCGCGTCGTGCGTGCCCGCGTCTTGCGCCGCGATGGCAAGCCGGCCGAGGCGCTCGCCTTGCTCACACCCGAAGCCGACAACGGCAACCTGAGCCCGGGTGGTTGGCGCGAACTGGTGCTTGCCGCCGTGGCCGCCGGCGATACGCGCCGCGCGCGCGCGGCACTGGAACCGCTGCAGAAAAGCGGTGTGATGAGCGCGCGTGCCTACAGCGCGCTGGAATCCGTGGTGCTGGTGGCAAGCATTCAAGCGGCCGGCGACGGCGCTGTATTGAATACGCTGTGGTCGCAGCTGCCCAAGGCGCAGCGACGCGCGCCGGCCGTGGTCGATGCGTATGCGCGCAAGGCCGCGAGTTATGGCCTGGCGCTGCCGGCGATGGATGAAGTCGAATCCGCGCTGCGGCGGGACTGGTCGCCGCAGCTGGTGGAAACCTACGGTGCGCTGGCCGGCGACGATCTTGATGCTCGCCTGCGGCGTGCCGAAGGCTGGCTGGATGCGCACCCCAACGATGCAAGCCTGCTGTTGGCCTTGGGTCGCATGGCGGTGCGCCTGCAGCTGTGGAGCAAAGCACGCCAGTACCTGGAGCGTTCGCTGGCACTTATGCCGAGTGCGAGTGCGTGGGAGAGTCTGGGCGATACCTACGCGGGGCTGGATGATGCGGCGCTGGCGCAGCGCTGTTATCGCAATGCCATTGCCTTGGCGCGCGGCGATGTGGTCGAACCGCTGCCTGAAGGCACTGTGGTCGGCGGACGATTGGATACGCGGCCGATCGCGATTGAAGAGCGCGACGTGCATGGGGTGCCGCGGTTGAAGGAGTGACGGTGCAACTTCGAAGCGTGTCGTCATTCCGGCGAAAGCCGGACGCAGTGCGAAGCGAACCACCCAGCGACTTGCAAAAAGCCAAAGTCACTGGACCCCGGCCTTCGTCGGGGCGACGAATCGGTCGTGTGAAATTTATCGGGTGAGGTGTGGGCTTGCGATGGGGGGCAGATGCTTGTTTAGCGGCGTAGGTTGGGGTGAGCGGCACGCGAACCCCAACGTTTCTGCATCCTGCCTGCATGCCATGTTGGGGTTCGGCTGCGCCTCAGCCCAACCTACGCGGAATTTGCGCGGTATTTATCCGTTTCCTGCCAAGAACCGATAGCCCACGCCCGGCTCCGTCTTCAACCACCGTGGCGTTGCCGGATCATCGCCCAGCTTCTGCCGCAACTTGCCCAATACGATGCGCAAGTAATGCGTGTCGTGTACGTGCGTGCCGCCCCAAACCTCGCGTAGCAACTGCTGCTGGCTCACCACGCGCCCGGCATGCCGCACCAGCATCGCAAGCACCGCATATTCCTTGCGGGTCAATGCCAGCGGTTCACCGTCCAGCGTCACTTCGCGCAAGCCAAGATCGATATGCAGGCGGTCATCTTCATAGCGGGGCAGTACGTCGGTCGAGGTCACGCGATTGCGCAATAGCGCGCGCAGGCGCGCCATCAGTTCCTGGATGCCGAACGGCTTGGTCATGTAGTCGTTCGCGCCGGCATCCAGCGCTTTCACCTTCTCATTCTCCGCATCGCGCACGGAAAGCATCAACACCGGTACCTGCGTCCATTGCCGCAATTCGGCCAGCACGTCGTGGCCTTCGCGATCGGGCAGGCCGATGTCCAGGACCACCACATCCGGATTGCGCGTCGCTGCCAGCGCCAGGCCTTCGGTTGCGTTGGCAGCAAGCAGTACGTCATAACCCTCGGCGCGCAAACCGATATCGAGGAATCGGCGGATCTGCGTCTCGTCGTCGATGACCAGTACGCAGGGATTGGAGGCCGTCATGGCGATGGAGGGGCCGGCAATGGGAGACTGATGCGAATGGTGGTGCCAACGCCGTTGCCCGGCAAGGCTTCCACGCTGCCGCCGTGCGCGCCGATCATGCCGCGGCAGATTGCCAGGCCCAGCCCGGTGCCTTGCGGTGCGCGATCGCCGCGCGCCACCGAATAGAACATGTCGAAGATGCGTGCGCGCTCTTCTTCGGGAATGCCCGGGCCGCGGTCGACCACGTCAATGAACAAGCGATCGCCCGCCACGCGCACGATCACCTGCACCGGCTCGCCGGGCGGCGAGAAGCGTGCGGCGTTTTCCAGGATATTGAACAGCGCCTGCTCGATCAGGGCCGGATGGACGAACAGCAACACGGTTTCGTTCGGCAGTGTCGTATCCACGCGCAGCTCCGGAAACAGCTTGCGCACGCGTGTGATGGCCGAGGCGACGATTTCGGCGGCATCGGTCCAGTCGCGGTTGAGCTTGAGCGTGCCGTGGCCGAGGCGGGTCATGTCTAGCAGATTCTGGATATAGCGATCCAGCCGCTGGCCCTCGCCGAGGATGGCGTCCAGCAGTTCCTGCCGTTCGTCTGCGGGCAACTGCGGCCAGTAGTTGGACAGCGTGCCGGCTGAGCCGATCATGGATGCCAGCGGCGAGCGCAGATCATGCGAGACGGAGGAGAGCAGGGCATTGCGCAAGCGCTCCGTTTCGCCTTGCACGCGCGCACCTTCCAGTTCCGAAGCGAGCCGCGCACGTTCCAGCGCGTGCCCAATGTCCTGCACCATCGCCAGCGCCAGGCTGCGCCGCTCGATGTCCGGCGAAACATGGTTCTCGAAGCGCAGCGCCGCCACCCCGAGATGATGGCCCTCCGCACCCAGCGGCAGCATCCAGCAGCGCGCCGCGTTGAGCGTATCGGTGAACCGGCCGGCCGGTTCGGCATGCTGTTCGCTCCACTCTGCCGCGGCAAGATCCTGCGTGGTCAGGGTAAGCGTGCGCGAACTGTTCGTTGCGATCTGCAAACGATGCTCCACATCACGTGCGAGCAGGGCAACCTCGCAACGCAGGGCGTGCGCAAGGGCGGCAGCGCCCACGCCGCGAATGCCGTCGGCATCCGTGCTCGTCGACAGCCGTTGTCCGAGCGTGAGCAGCGCATGGGTGTAATCGTGCGCGGCGCGCAGCGATTCCACCTGGCTGGCCAGGCGTGTGGCGAGACGGCTACATATCAGTGCCGCCGCAAAGAACAGCGTCACCGTCAGCACGTCGTCGGAATTGGCGATCACCAGCGTGTAGCGCGGCGGTGCGAAGAAGAAGTTGTAGCCGAGAAAGCACAGGGTGGCCGTATAGACCGCCACGATCATGCGCGTGCGCACCGCCACCATCATCACGCCGGTGAGGAAGATCAGCGCGAGATTGGCGATCGACAGATAGCGGTCGGCGATGAAGGCCAGCCCGATCGCCACCGCCGTGACGACCGTGGCGAAGATGTATTCGTCGCGACGCCCGTACATGGGCATCAGGCGCATGCGCTTGCGCGCCCGCACGCGTTCGACGGGTGTGGCGATGATGGTCAGTTCCAGGTGCGCGCCACGGCGCAGCAATTGCTGCGTCAACGAGCGGCCGAGCATGCGTGCAACCAGCCGTTCGCGCGTGCGGCCAAGAATGATCTGGCCGACGCCTTCGCGATCGGCATGCACCAGCAGTTCGTCGGCAATCGCGTGTCCGCGCAATACCGAGACATCGCCGCCCAGCCGCCGTGCCAGGCGCATCGCCGTGTCGATGCGTTCGCGCCGCGCCTCGTCCAGGGGGGCGCCGGTATCGACGAACACCACGGTCCACGGCGCGCCACGCCGTTCGGCAATGCGCCGCGCAACGCGCACCAGGTACTCGCTTTGCGCATGGCCGTCGATGGCCGCCATCACGCGGCGACGCACCGGCATCTTGCCGCCGCGCGCCAGCATATGTTCGCGCAGGTCGCTGTCGACGTGGCCGGCCACCGTATCCACCGCCAGCTCGCGCAAGGCGCCGAGATTGGTCGGGGAGAAGAAGGCGTCGAGCGCAGCGGCTGCCGTCTCCGGCACGTAGACCTTGCCTTGCCGCAAGCGCTCGATCAGCTCGCGCGGCGGCAGGTCGACCAGCACGATGTCGCGGGCGCGATCGAGGAAGGCGTCCGGCACGGTTTCGCGCACGGTGATGCCGGTGATGCGGCGCACCTGGTCGTTGAGGCTTTCCAGATGCTGCACGTTGAGGGCGGTGTATACCTCGATGCCCGCGTCCAGCAGCTCGACAATATCCTGCCAGCGGCGCTCATGGCGGCTGCCGGGCACGTTGCGATGGGCCAATTCGTCGACGAGCAGGATGTCAGGCTTGCGCGCCAGCGCGGCATCCACGTCGAACTCGGTGAAATCACGCCCCTGGTAGTTCAGCGTGAGGCGCGGCAATACTTCCAGTCCTTCCAGCAGCGCGGCCGTTTCGGTGCGGCCATGCGTTTCCACCAGGCCGACGACGACATCCACACCCTGGCGCTTCAGTTCGCGCGCAGCGGAGAGCATGGCGTAGGTTTTACCCACGCCAGGCGCGGCGCCGAGAAAGATTTTCAGGCGGCGGCTGCTTTCTTCCTGCACGACATCGAGCAGGGCATCGGCGCGGGCATCGCGGGAGGGGTCGGTCATGGCGGCATCTTATCTCGCATGTCTTTCGGAGCGCGTAGGTTGGGGTGAGGCGCAGCCGAACCCCAACATCAGCCTGCCCGTGGGACCCCGATCTAAGTCAGCGCCATTGATCCAACGCCAGATTCAACGTCAGCACATTCACCCGCGGCTCGCCCAGCAAGCCAAGTTGCCGCCCTTGGGTGAACTTCGCCACCAGCGCCTGCACCTGGGCCACGCTTACGTGCCGCTCGCGTGCCACACGTGCCACTTGATATTGCGCCGCCGCCGGGCTGATGTCCGGATCGAGTCCGCTGCCCGACGCGGTCACCAGATCGGCCGGCACCGGCGCGGTGTTGCCTGGATCGGCCTTGCGCAGCGCATCGATGCGCTGTTGCACAGCATCGCGCAAGGCCGTGTTGGACGGCCCCAGATTGGACCCGTTCGACCCTGTGCCGTTATACGGCTGCGGCGTAGTGGCCGAAGGACGGCCCCAGAAATACTTGGGGTCGTCGAAGTACTGGCCGATCAGTTCGGAACCGATCGGCTTGCCGTTGCGTTCGATCAGGCTGCCGTTGGCCTGGTGCGGGAACAGCACCTGTGCCACGCCCGTCGCGGCGAGTGGATAAACCAAACCCGTGATGGCCGTCATCACCAGCAACATGGTTACTGCATTGCGAATCAACCTGCTCATGACATCACCGCCAGTTGGGAAATCAAAAAAGCTAACAGACCATCAGCACTGTCTCGTAAACGGGGGCTTGCTCAAAAATGAAAGATGATGTCACCGGACAGAATCGTCTCGTGGGACTTGTTCGGAGCAATGCCTGCGTTTGAGTTTCCGTTGAACGCTTTGCCGTTTAGAGAATGGTACGTAGCGATTTCTGGCCGTACTTCGAGTTGAGGCGAGAACCAGTGCTGCCAGCCAATCGCGAAATTCACATAACGGGTTGCTACGCCCGTACGTTGGCCATTCTTGTCCCAGTAGTATTCGGGCCGGAACGAAAAATTGTTCATGGGATCCGGGCTGTAGTTGAGATAGGCAACGGTAGCCAGCGTGGAGGCCCGGCACGTCAACTCCGTAGCGTTGCGGCAAATTGCCAGATCGGGGGCGTTGTACGGGATGAATCGTGACGAGAACGGCGCGCCCCCGTTGGCATAGATGGTTTGCACATCGCTATTGAGCGCGTTGGGAACGCGGTTCTCATAGAGGTCATAGGCCTCGTAAGAAACATGCCAATGCGCATCGAACGTATGGTAGAACGTGAAGCCATACCATTGCAGATTGTTGTAACCATATCTTCCCGAATTGATGGCATCCGCGCATGGCATGAAGTCGGTCTTGCCATCGTCGGTGAGATAGCGAATGCATGCCGACACCGACGGCATGGCACCCGGATCCTTCTTGAAGGTCTTGTTCGGATAGAGCGGGTTGTATCCAACGTCGCCGGGACCGGTACCAGGGACGTTCGGATACGGGTTGTCCCACGTCTCATTCAAGTGCGTCGGAAATGCCTCAGTACCGTCCGTCACGCCGAGTAGCACGGTCCAGTTCTTGTTGACGGCCACGGTACCTTCCAGGCCGGTGTTGGTATAGTTATCGAACGAATAGGCCATCGAATGCGTGTACATGTAGTTGTTTGGGGCTAGCTGCGCTTCGATATCTGGTATGGAAATGAAGCGTCCAAAACGCAGTATCAGACCGTCGGCAACCCAGGGAATGTAGATTTCGCCATACACCATCGGGAAGTCGTAGCCATTGACCTTGTTTTCCTTCAGCAATTGGTAGCTGGCCAACCCATACGCCGTCGTGTAGCGGTAGTTTTCGCCATACAACACCGAAAGGCGCATGCCCCAATCGATGTGGTCGGTCTGCACCGTGTCCGGGAAACGGTCCAGATACAGCACAGCCTGGTCAAATTCAAATGTATTCGGCGTATACAGATACGCCGCTGGCGCATTGCCACCGGGCTTCGTCGTACTCGTGCTTAGGTTGCCGCCACCATTGACCCAGCCATAGAGCTGGAAATTGTTCCTAGTGAGCCATTCGCCGAAAGCGGTGTTGCCCAGTGCCGTCATCAACGGACTGTCGACCGAATTCGGGCGCGTCACACCGAGTGATGTGGCTCCGCCGTACGGCCACTCGGTAAACGGCATGGGGGGCGTTGTCTGCGCGGCCGCCGGCCAATCTGCTCGCCTCGATGCAGGTGCGTTCGGGTCCGTGGGAGCCGTTGCCTGGCCCCACTCGAGCTTGTAGTAGTTTGTCAGGCGTTCCCAGAAACCCGTTCCCAGATAGCCATTGAGGCAGTCGAAATTCTTGTAGGGGTCGCAGCCGCCGCTGGGTTCGTGAGCGGGTGCCGAAGAGGCCGCCGGCGCGCTAAGCGCGGACTGTGGTGCTGCCGCCATACCCGTGCTGCCCATGGCGGCGGTCGCTGCCATCGCATACCCGGTCGGAATCATTGCCAGCAAAACAGCGGCAGCCAGTGCGTTCTTGTATCGCATGAGTTGTCCTTGCACTCCGGCATCGCCGGACTTTCTTTTGAGTTAAATAGTTGATGGAAAACCGAGTGGCGCGGCTGTCAAATGCCGGCGTAGCCACTGAGTACGTATTCGTCTTCTGCCGTCATCTGCGTATCCGGCACCAGCGCGGAGCGCTCCCTGGGCTGGCCATGCACTGGCAGTTCGATTACCACATCGCAATCGGAGTCGTTGGACGAAACGCGCAGTTCCATATGCGGGCGGGTAGCGTTTGGCAGTGACACGGACAGTTTCAGGGTTTGCATAGCGATGCCTCCTCAGGCAACACCAAACAGGACCAGCAGCATGTCGATCAGCTTGATGCCGATGAACGGCACGGCGATGCCGCCCAGGCCGTAAACCAGCAAATTCCGGCGCAGCAGCTGGCCCGCACCCAGCGCACGGTACTTCACGCCTTTGAGCGCCAGTGGAATCAGGAAGATGATGATCAGCGCATTGAAGATCACCGCCGACAGGATCGCGCTCTGCGGCGTCGCCAGCTTCATCACGTTCAGCGTATTGAGTGCGGGATACGTGGTGGCGAACGCGGCCGGGATGATTGCGAAATACTTGGCCACGTCATTGGCGATCGAGAACGTGGTGAGCGAGCCGCGCGTGATCAGCATCTGCTTGCCGATCTCCACCACTTCGATCAGCTTGGTGGGGTTGGAATCCAGATCCACCATGTTGCCGGCTTCCTTCGCCGCCTGCGTGCCGGTGTTCATCGCCACCGCCACGTCGGCCTGGGCCAGCGCGGGTGCATCATTGGTGCCGTCGCCGCACATCGCCACCAGGCGGCTTTCGGCTTGCATGCTGCGGATCAGCTTCAGCTTGGCTTCCGGCGTGGCTTCGGCGAGGAAGTCATCCACGCCCGCTTCGGCCGCAATGGCGGCGGCCGTCAGCGGATTGTCGCCGGTCACCATCACCGTCTTGATGCCCATGCGGCGCAGCTCGGCGAAACGTTCCTTGATGCCGCCCTTCACGATGTCCTTCAGTTCGATCACGCCTAGCGCGCGGTCGCCTTCCGTCACGATCAGCGGCGTGGCGCCGCGGCGTGCGATGTCTTCGGCCAGGCGCTTCACCGCGGGCGGCAGGTGGCTGCCAAGGGCGTCGAGATAGCGCTCCACCGCATCCAGCGCACCCTTGCGGATGCGGCGTTCGCCCATGTCCACGCCGCTCATGCGCGTTTGCGCGGTGAAGGGCACGAACTCGGCGTGCATCGGCTCCAGTTCGCGCTCGCGCAGGTTGAAGCGCTCCTTCGCCAACACCACCACGCTGCGGCCTTCCGGCGTTTCATCGGCGAGTGAAGCCAGCTGCGCCGTGTCGGCCAGCGTGCGTTCCTCGATGCCTGGTGCCGGGTGGAAGGCGACCGCCTGGCGATTGCCGAGCGTGATGGTGCCGGTCTTGTCCAGCAGCAGCACGTCCACGTCACCGGCCGCTTCCACCGCACGGCCGGAGGTGGCGATCACGTTGGCGCGAATCATGCGATCCATGCCGGCAATGCCGATCGCCGACAGCAGCGCACCGATGGTGGTGGGGATCAGGCACACCAGCAGCGCGATCAGCACGGTGAGCGTGATCGGATTGCCCTTTCCAGCAACCTGCACGCTATAGATGGAGTAGGGCAGCAGTGTGGCGCAGGCCAGCAGAAAGATCAGGGTGAACTTGGCGAGCAGAATGGTCAGGGCGATCTCGTTCGGCGTCTTGCGGCGCGAGGCGCCTTCCACCATCGCGATCATGCGATCAAGAAAGCTTTCGCCCGGATTCTGCGTGATCTTGATCACCAGCCAGTCCGACAGCACGCGCGTGCCGCCCGTAACGGCGCTGCGATCGCCACCGCCTTCGCGGATCACGGGCGCGGATTCACCGGTGATGGCGCTCTCGTCGACGCTCGCCGCGCCGATCAGTACTTCGCCGTCGCCAGGAATCTGTTCGTTTGCTTCCACCAGCACGAAGTGTCCGGCGCGCAATTCGTTCGACGGCGTGAAGACGATGGCAGCATCGCGCTTGGGCTCCGCCAACTTCTTGGCGATCACGTCCTTGCGCGTGCTGCGCAATGCAGCCGCTTGCGCCTTGCCGCGGCCTTCAGCCAGCGCTTCGGCGAAGTTGGCGAACAGCAGGGTGAACCACAGCCACACCGTCACCCAGAAGATGAAACCGGTGGGTGCTTCGCCGTGGCCGGTCAATGCCTGAATCCATAGCAGTGTGGTAAGCACACTGCAAACGAACACCACGAACATCACCGGATTGCGGAATTGCATGCGTGGCGAGAGTTTGCGGAACGCATCCGCCATCGCCTTGGTGATCAAGGCCCGATCGAAAGTGCGGACCGCGTGGGCGTGGGAAGTCATGTTCTGTTAGCTCCGGTGTCGTCTTGCTCCCTCTCCCGATAGAGAGAGGGAGCAAAATCTCAATGTGCGGCCATCAGGTACTCGGCGATCGGGCCGAGCGCCAACGCAGGCAGGAAAGTAAGCGCGCCCACAATGATCACCACGCTTGCCAGCAAGGTGACGAATAGTGGCGTATGCGTAGGCAAGGTGCCCGCCGAAGTGGGCACGTGTTTCTTCGCAGCGAGCGAACCGGCCAGCGCAAGCATCGCGATCGCCAGCGTGTAGCGCGAGAGAAACATGCAGACGCCCAGCATCACGTTCCAGAACGGCGTATTGGCCGACAGACCGGCAAACGCGCTGCCATTGTTGTTGGACGCCGAGCTCACGGCGTACAGGATTTCGCTGAAACCGTGTGTCCCTGGATTGCCTACCGCCGATGTGCCGGCGGGCGTCATCACTGCGACGGCCGTGCCCACCACCACCAGCGCGCAAGGAATCAGCACAGCCAGGC
>NZ_DATJMN010000328.1:0-6783 GCF_035508675.1 Dyella sp. | reverse complement strand
GATGGCTTACGCGGCCATGGTGGCCCGCGCACACCTCCCGGAACGCATGGCCAAAGACGACGTCATTGAAATGGATGGTACGGTCATCGAGACCCTGCCCAACACCATGTTTCGAGTAAAGCTGGAAAACGGCCACGTCGTGATTGCCCATATCTCCGGCCGCATGCGCAAGCATTACATCCGCATTCTCACCGGCGACAAGGTCAAGGTGGAAATGACGCCCTACGACCTCACCAAGGGCCGCATTACCTACCGCATGAAGTAACCACGGCGGTGTCGCCATAAAAAAAGCCGCGCTGCACAGGCGCGGCTTTTTTGTTGCTGCGAACGACCTCCCTCAGGAGATCGTCGCCGGTACCGGCTCGGCGGCTTCCGTGCTGACCGCCAGCTCACCGTCCTTCACGCTCAGGCTCACCTTGCCGCCGTCGGCCAGCTTGCCGAACAGCAGCTCGTCGGCCAGCACGCGCTTGATCTTTTCCTGGATCACACGCGCCATCGGGCGGGCACCCATCTGCGGATCGAAGCCATGCTCGGCCAGCCAGCGGCGGGCGTCGGCATCCACGTCCAGCGATACGTGCTTCTCGCTGAGCTGCGATTCCAGCTCGATCAGGAACTTGTCGACCACGCGCAGAATGTGGTCGAAGTCCAGCGGGGTGAACTGGATGATCGCGTCCAGGCGATTGCGGAACTCGGGGGTGAAGGTGCGGCGGATCACTTCCATCGCGTCCATCGAGTGGTTCTGCTTCACGAAACCGATGCTGCGGCGGGATGCCTGCTGGGCACCGGCATTGGTAGTCATCACCACCACCACGTTCTTGAAGTTCGCTTCGCGGCCGTTGGTATCGGTCAGCACGCCGCGATCCATCACCTGCAACAGGATGTTGAACACGTCCGGATGCGCCTTCTCGATCTCGTCCAGCAGCAGGACGGCGTGCGGATGCTTGGTCACCGCCTCGGTCAGCAGGCCGCCCTGGTCGAAACCGACATAGCCAGGAGGGGCGCCGACCAGGCGCGACACCGAATGCGCTTCCATGTACTCGGACATGTCGAAACGGATCATCTCGATACCGAGTTGCATGGCGAGCTGCTTGGTGACTTCCGTCTTGCCCACGCCGGTGGGGCCCGCGAGCAGGAAGCAGCCGATCGGCTTGGACGGATCGGCCAGGCCGGAGCGGGCCATCTTGATCGAGGCCGCCAAGGCTTCGATGGCCGGATCCTGCCCGAACACCACCATCTTGAGGTTGCGTTCCAGGTTCTTCAGTACGTCACGGTCGGACGCCGACACCTGCTTGGCCGGGATGCGCGCCATCTTGGCGACGATGTATTCCACCTCCGGCACGTCGATCTTGCCGGTGCGCTGGTCGACCGGCAGCAAGCGCTGGCGTGCGCCGGCTTCGTCGATCACGTCGATGGCCTTGTCGGGCAACAGGCGGTCGGGAATGTGCTTCACCGACAGGTCCACCGCGGCCTTGAGTGCCTCCACCGTATAGGAAACGTTGTGATGCTCCTCGAAGCGCGACTTCAGCCCTTTGAGGATTTCCAGGCTTTCCGCCACGCTCGGTTCGACCACGTCGATCTTCTGAAAGCGGCGTGCAAGTGCGCGATCTTTTTCGAAGATGCCGCGGAATTCCTGGAAGGTGGTGGAACCGATACAGCGCAGTTCGCCCGAGGCCAGCATCGGCTTGATCAGGTTGCTGGCATCCATGGTGCCGCCCGAGGCGGAACCGGCGCCGATGATGGTGTGAATCTCGTCGATGAACAGCACCGCGCCCGGCTGCTTCTTCAGCTGGCCGATGACCGCCTTCAGACGCTTCTCGAAGTCGCCGCGGTACTTGGTACCGGCCACTAGTGCACCGAGGTCCAACGCCCAGATGGTGGCGTTTTCCAGCACCTCCGGCACTTCGCCGTCGACGATGCGCTTGGCCAGGCCTTCGGCCAGGGCAGTCTTGCCCACGCCGGCTTCACCAACGTAAAGGGGGTTGTTCTTGCGGCGGCGGCATAGCACCTGAATGGTGCGTTCGATCTCGTCCTGGCGGCCGATCAGCGGATCAATCTTGCCTTCCAGCGCCAGCTCGTTGAGGTTGGAGGCGTATTCGCTGAGCGGATTGCCCTTGCCCTCGCTGCCTTCCTCGGCATCGCGCTCCCCGCCAGGCATGGCGCTGGAGGGCTCGTCGCCGATCTTGGCGATGCCGTGCGAGATGTAATTGACCACATCCAGGCGCGTGATTTCCTGCTGATGCAGGAAATACACCGCATGCGAATCCTTTTCGCCGAAGATCGCCACCAGCACGTTGGCGCCGGTGACCTCTTTACGGCCGGAGGATTGCACGTGGTACACCGCGCGCTGCAGTACGCGCTGGAATCCCAGCGTGGGCTGCGTATCGCGCTCGTCACCGTGCGGCAGCACCGGCACGGTCTCGGCGATGATCTTTTCCAGCTCATGGGTCAGTCGCGGAAGGTCCGCACCGCAGGCGCGCAAGGCACCCAGCGCCGACTGGTTTTCCGTAAGGGCGAGCAGCAGGTGTTCCACGGTCATGAACTCGTGGCGTTGCTCGCGGGCCTGCTTGTAGCACTGGCCGATGGTGACTTCGAGATCCTTGCTGAACATCCGGACCTACTCCACTGCTTAATGTTGGGCGGCTTCACCGCGATAGATGCAAGATGGGGGCCAAAAGGGCCTGCTCAATATCTCAGTGCGCGAGCCACCTTGACGAAAACTTGAACAGTTCCTCAAACCTTCTCCATCGTGCATAACAGAGGATGCTGGTTGGCACGTGAATATTCGTTCACCTGGGTGACCTTGGTTTCTGCCACTTCGCGGGTGAACACCCCGCACACGCCCTTACCGCGGGTGTGTACGTGCAACATGATCTGCACCGCCTTCTCCTGGTCCATGCCAAAGAACATCCGCAGCACTTCGACTACGAAGTCCATCGGCGTGAAGTCATCATTGAGCAGCAAAACCTGAAACAAAGGCGGACGCGCCACCTCGGGTTTCGATACTTCGACGGTGAGGCCATGCCCACTGCCGTGTTCGTGTTCGGATTCGTTCGCCATGCTTTATAAAGTGGATTCGGGCCTGTTCGGTTGCAGTATACGCCTGCCGATTATTTTGCTACCCGGCGGGTCGCCTTGAGGTAATGGCACAATAACGCCATTTCCAGTGCCTGCTTCCCGGTTTTTTGACTCCACGATGACAACACCCGGCAACTCCAGCCAAGATGTATGGCGCCCACATGTGACAGTCGCTTGCGTCGTGACCGACGGCGACCGCTATCTCATGGTTGAAGAAGAGATCAATGGCCGCATCGCCTATAACCAGCCGGCGGGGCACCTGGATGACTTGGAGGGCCTGCAGCAGGCTGCCGTGCGCGAAACGCGCGAAGAAACCGGCTGGACCGTAGCGTTGACGCATTTCGTCGGTGTGCACCAATGGCGCAGCACAGAGCACGGCGACGTGATCGTACGCTTCACCTTTGCGGCCAGACCGTTAACGCACGATCCTCAGCAACCGCTCGATACGGGCGTTCGTCGCGCGCTATGGCTGACGCGTGGGGAGATCGCCGCCCTGGGCGAGCGCCTGCGCAGTCCGATGGTGCTGATGAGCATCGATGATTGGCTGGCTGGGCAGCGGATGCCACTGTCTGTCGTGGCCAGCCTGATGCCAGGCAGCACGGCGTCATGAAAGTGATGCTGGGCATTTCCGGCGGCGTGGACTCCTCGGTCGCCGCACTGCTGCTGCAACAGGCCGGCTACGAAGTGGAAGGCCTGTTCATGCAGAACTGGGAAGAGGACGACCGCAACGGCCCCTGCACTGCCGACGCGGACCGCAAGGACGCCGTGGCCGTCTGCGGCCGCCTGGGCATCCCGTTCCACGCCCGCAATTTCGCCGCCGAATACTGGGACGGCGTATTCGAGCACTTCCTGGCCGAATACCGCGCCGGGCGCACGCCCAATCCGGACGTACTCTGCAACCGCGAAATCAAGTTCAAGACCTTCCTGGACGAGGCACGCGCGCTGGGGGCGGAAAAAATTGCGACCGGCCATTACGCGCGGGTGGATTGCCAGGACGGCGCCTACCGCCTGCTGCGCGCGGTAGACGCCGGCAAGGACCAGACCTACTTTCTGCACGCCCTGGGGCAGGACCAACTGGCCGCCACCCTGTTCCCGGTAGGCGAGATTGAAAAATCGCGGGTGCGCGAGATGGCGCGCGCAGCAAGCCTGCCTACCCACGCCAAGAAGGACTCCACCGGCATCTGCTTTATCGGAGAGCGCGATTTCCGTCAGTTTCTGACGCAATACATCCCTGCCCGCCCCGGCGAGATGCGCAGCCCGGACGGGCGCCTGATCGGCGAACACCAGGGCGTGATGTATTACACCCTGGGCCAGCGTAACGGTCTTGGCATCGGCGGGCGTCAAAATGCCGGCGGCGAGCCCTGGTACGTGGTCGGCAAGGACGTCGCCCGGAACCTGCTCTATGTGGCCCAGGGCGGCGAGAACGAGTGGCTACAGTCCCGCCGGCTCACCGCCGAAACACCCACCTGGGTGGCTGGTGCGCCGCCGGCGCAGGCATTCCGTTGCACGGCCAAGACCCGTTACCGACAGCACGATCAAGCTTGCGTGGTATCCGTGCACAATGGGCGGCTGGAGGTGCGGTTCGACGAGCCGCAACGCGCCGTCACACCCGGCCAGTCGGTGGTGTTCTATGCCGGCGAGGCATGCCTGGGTGGCGCGGTGATCAGCGCCACCGACGCAGCCTACGGCGGCCTGGCTCATGAAACTGCAGAGGAAATCCCGCAGCGTGTTTGAAGCTTTTGCCATCAACGAGGAACGTGTGCTGGCCCTGGCTGGCCTGTTCCAGGCCTCCGCCCTGGCGCATCAGCTGGCCAACGAAGGGCGCTGCGACGACCTTGCCCTCGACGCCAGCCTAGCCAGCGTGTTCCGCATCGATGCGCCGTCGGTGGTCGGCGTGTACGGCAACGTCTCGGGCATCCGCCTGGGGCTGCGCACACTGATCGGGCAGTTGGATGAGAACGGCCGCGACATGGCGATCACGCGCATGGTGGTCACCATCATGCGCCTCGAACGAAGCCTTGCGCATCGCAAGGATCTGCTCGATCACCTGCAGCAGGGCCTGCTTTCCACCAAGCGACAGGCGGATCATTTCGGCCTGAATTCACCGCAGGTCTTCACCCGGCTGGCCGAGTTGTATGCCAGCACGCTGTCTACGCTCAGGCCGCGCGTGATGGTGACGGGCAATCCGCAATGGCTGCAGCAGCCTGCGCTGGTCGAGCGCGTGCGTTCGAGCTTGCTCGCGGCGGTGCGTTCGGCGGTATTGTGGCGGCAGATTGGCGGACGTCAGTACCAATTGCTGCTGCATCGGCGGCAATGCACCATGCTGGCGCGCGGGCTGCTCACCGGCACTACCTTGTAGGTTCGGGCGAACCCGGCGGCGCTTTCGGCACGGCAATGTTGGGGTTCGCCGTGCTCACCGCCAGCCTACGAGGCTTCGATGAGGCGCAGGCCTGGGCGCTGTCTTGCCAGCTTTCTCAGCAATTCGGCGAAGGATTGCAAGTCACTGTGCCAGGGCGAGGCTTCGCGCCAATACAGCGCAATCTCCCGGCCCGGCGCCTCACCTTTGATCTTCGCCAGCGCGATGTCCGGCATCGAAGCCAGCCGATCGTGGGCAAGCGCGGGCACCAATGCATGCCCGCCGCGCAGCGTCACCAACGCGGCCAGGCTTTCCAGGCTCACGTCCTGCACGTAGCCTTCGCCATCGGCATGGCTCTCCGCCATCAGGATGGCCTGGCTGGCATCCAGCTGATCCATCGAAACCGTGCGCTTGCCGGCCAGCGGATGATCGGCGCGCAACAACACTTCCCATGGCTCGAAGAACAGCGGACACATCACGATGCCGCTGAGCGATGATGCGGGCGGCGCCAGCACGGCATCGAGTTCGCCTTCGTGCAGGCGACGCAGCAAGCCGCGCGGTTTGCCCTCCGACAAACTGAGTCGCGCGCCCGGAAAGTGTTGAGGAAACGGCTCGATCAGATGCGGCAGCAGATACGGCCCCAACGTGGCCAGCACGCCTAGACGCAGCTCTCCGCCGAACGCGGTATCGCCCGCGCGCGCCGCTTGCTGCAGGTGCTCGGCAGCCAATAGCACGGCGTCGATCTGTTCCAGCAACCGCTGCCCGCCGGCCGTAGGCACGACACGCCGTCCACCGCGTTCGAATAGCGGCGCACCCAGCGCCTGCTCCACTTTCTGCACCTGATGCGACAGACCCGACGCGCTGATATGCATGGCCCGCGCCGCGCTGTTGAAGCTGCCGTGGCGATGCACGGCCTGCACCAGGATCAGGTCCCGCAATGACACGGCCGATAAGTGGCTGGAAATCATCCCTTCCCTCGCATGCGTTTCAGTCAAGCATAAACGACGAAGCCCGGCACTTGGCCGGGCTTACTAGTCATGGTCATGCTTCTGGCGCGCTTACGCGTCGATGGTATCGGCCACTTCCTTGAAATCGGCGATCTGGTCGAAGTTCATGTAGCGATAGATCTTCTCGCCATTGGCGTTGATCACGCCGATGTCGGCCATGTACTCGGCTTTGGTCGGGATCTTGCCGAGGCGCGAGCAGATCGCTGCCAGTTCTGCCGAACCGAGGTAGACGTTCGTGTTCTTGCCCAAGCGGTTCGGGAAGTTACGGGTCGAAGTCGACATGACCGTCGCGCCTTCGCGCACCTGTGCCTGGTTACCCATGCACAGCGAGCAGCCCGGCATTTC
>NZ_DATJMN010000327.1:0-4058 GCF_035508675.1 Dyella sp. | reverse complement strand
TCATGATGCAGCTCCTGTGAGAGGGGACATGCATCGCCAAAGATGGCACATAAAATGTGTCGAACTCGCGCATGTCCGGATCGACATTTAACTCGTGTGCGTATTTTCCTGGCGGGACATCTCACGCATTGAGCCGCGTGGCATTCTG
This sequence comes from Dyella sp., assembly GCF_035508675.1. GTDB lineage: Bacteria > Pseudomonadota > Gammaproteobacteria > Xanthomonadales > Rhodanobacteraceae > Dyella_B. The sequence goes on along the minus strand of NZ_DATJMN010000327.1, from coordinate 3,910 downwards.
TCCGGGCGCCGTGGCGGCGCCGGCGCTAAACTACGCCAGGTTTCGCATGAGATGTTCCCCATGAGCTTTCCCGCCATCCGCATGCGTCGCATGCGCCGCGACGCTTTCTCCCGCGCGTTGATGCGCGAACACACGTTGCTGCCCACGGACCTGATCATGGTGGCCTTCCTCATCGAGGGTGACGGCAGGCGTGAACCGGTTCCCTCGATGCCTGGCGTGGAACGCTTGTCGATTGACGGCCTGCTGCAACTGGCAGGCGAATGCGTGCGCCTGGGCATCCCCGCGCTGGCACTGTTCCCTTCGCCGGACGCGACGGCAAAAAGCGAAGACGCCGCCGAGGCGTGGAATCCGCAAGGATTGATGCAACGCGCCACGCGCGCGCTGAAAGCCGCGTATCCGCAATTGGGCCTGATTGGCGACGTCGCGCTCGACCCTTACACCACGCACGGCCAGGATGGCCTGATCGATGAGCACGGCTATGTGATGAACGAGCCGACCGTCGCCGCCTTGATCAAGATGGCGCTGGCGCAAGCTGATGCGGGCATGGATTTCGTGGCGCCCTCGGACATGATGGACGGGCGCATCGGCGCGATCCGCGATGCGCTTGAGCAGGCCGGCCATATTCATACGCGCATCCTGGCGTATTCGGCCAAGTACGCCTCGTCCTTTTATGGTCCGTTCCGCGACGCCGTGGGCTCGTCCGCCAATCTCGGCAAGGGCAACAAGCACACCTATCAAATGGACATCGCCAACAGCGACGAGGCTCTGCGCGAAGTCGAGCTGGATATCGCCGAAGGTGCCGACGCCGTGATGGTCAAGCCGGGCCTGCCCTACCTGGATGTATTGCGCCGGGTGAAAGATGCATTCGGCATGCCGACGTTCGTGTACCAGGTGAGCGGCGAGTACGCGATGCTTAAGGCTGCCGCGCAGAATGGATGGCTGAACGAGCGCGCGGTCGTGCTGGAAGCCCTGACCGCTTTCAAGCGCGCCGGCGCGGATGCGATTCTCACCTACTACGCCATCGACGCCGCGCGCTGGTTGCGCGAAGGCTGAGTTCTTCCAGCAAATCCCTGCGGGAGATTCTCCTTCTGCAAGCAGGGAAGGAGCGGACGCCGCGCAATCGGCAGCCTCACACGTATTGCGCAACCCCGTTGCCGAACGACCAGTTTTCTTTGGCCGTCTCCAGCAGATTGATGAGCACATCCTCCGGCCGCACACCGGGATCGGCCGCCAGCTTGGCAGCTACGCTGCGATAGAACGCCTGCTTCTGCGCCACCGTGCGCGTGTTGTTGCAGGCGATCTGCACGATCACCAGATCGTCGCTGCGTGCGATGTCCAGGTAATTGGGGTCGTAGTCGAACTCTTCCCCATCGTGCTGGCTGACCAGGATGAAGCGATCGTTTTGTGGCACGCCGAAGCTTTCCAGCATGGCGGCATAGATGCCATTGCGAAGGGCGGCGATATAGGCGGCTGATTTGCCGCGGCGCAGGGCGATACGGACCAGAGGCATGGGAATTCCTTGAAGTTAGCGTGAGGCTGAAGGTTGGGAGACGTGGCCGACCTGATAGGTGTCCGCATCTGCGCTGGAAAGCATGACCGCATCGCGCCATAGCCGGAAGCGCGTCATCGTCCAGCGGCTGGGATCGAAGCTGCCGATGCTGGCGAGCGCGCCACGATCGCGGTCGGCTGCGGCGCTTGCCTGCTCGGCCTCGCGCGTCGCCTGCAGTGGGGTGTGGCGAGGAATCGACAGCGTTTCGCAGGTGGCATGCGTCGCAATGGAGAGATCCGGTGCCACATGTGTGTCCCATACCGAGCATGCATGGACTGGCGGCCGGCCGAACGAAGCGACCACGGCGGCAAAGCCGGTACCGCCGAGAAAGGCGTTCATCCCGTGCGTGTCGCGCCACAAGTAAAAGGGTGCATAGCGATGCTCGCGTCCGGCGGCATAGGCCTGGTTGCGGTCGGCATAGAGATAGGCCTTGAATGCCAGCTGCGGCAGATCGTCGGTCAGGTGGCCGCGTTCCGCGATGCGTCGCCGGATGACACCCATGTCGTAGTCCGCGGGCAGGGTGATTTGATAGTGCATGGTAAGCATGGGGTTCCTCGCCTGGCTTGACGGGCACCAGCCTAAACGCTCAGGATGGTTCTGAATATCGGGAATTTACGTACTAACCGTCCCGGAAATCAGGATAGTTATGAGCCGCCTCACGTTCGATCTTGATGTCATGCGCAGTTTCGTCGCCGGTATCGAGCTGGGCAGTTTCGCCAAGGCGGCCGATCGGCTCGGCCGCTCCACCTCGGCAGTCAGTGCGCAGTTGAAGAAGCTGCAGGACCAGGCCGGCACCCCGCTGTTGCGCAAGGCCGGGCGCGGCATGGTACTGACCGAGGCGGGCGAACTGATGCTGGCTTATGCGCGGCGGCTGCTGGAGCTCAATGACGAAGCGGCCAGCGCCGTGCGCGGCGCGCAGCTGGAAGGACGCGTGCGGCTGGGCATGCAGGAAGACTTCGGTGAAAGCGTGTTGCCCGAGGTGCTGGGCCGCTTCAAGCGCGCGCATCCAAGGTTGCGGGTGGAGGTGCATATCGCACGTAACGCCGCCTTGATGCAGGCGCTGGAGGGCGATCGGCTGGATCTGGCCCTGGCCTGGGAAACCGAGCCGCGCCCGTTGCATGGACGGCATATCCGGATGCTGCCCATGCGCTGGATTGACGGCGACGCGTGGCCGCCGGCTTATGCAGACGGTGAACCGGTGCCGCTGGTGGTGCTGGAAGCGCCGTGCCTGATGCGCAGCGCGGCTATCGATGCGCTGGATCGTGCGGGCATTGCGTGGCGGATCGCCTTTACCAGCGCCAGCCTGGCGGGTACCTGGGCGGCCGTGAAAGCTGGCTTGGGCATCAGCGTGCGCACGCCGCTGGGGCTTCCGTCCGAACTGCGCGCGCTGGACGCGGGTGAAACAAAATTGCCTGCATTGCCGCAACTAGGGCTGGCGCTGTATCGCAGCGAGGCCGAGCCGGCGCCGGCGGTGGCGCGTTTGGAGGCATTGATCCTGCAGCAGCTTGAAGTTGCTTAAGGGCTGATCCGCACCTCTCCCCGGCCTTCGCCGAGTGATGCTAAGGCAATGCGCGCGCTTCTGCGGAAGAAGGCGTTACTTTTGCGGCGGCGTCAACGTGATCTCATAGATCATCGGCCAACGCTTGCCGGTGACGAACAGGCGATCGTGCTTGGCGTCGTAGGCAATGCCGTTCAGTACATCGTTGCTGGGGTCGGAAAGGGTCTGCGGATCGGGCCCCAGCCCGGTGAGATTGATCACGCCCACCACGTTGCCGCTGGCCGGATCGATCCGCACGATGTTCTGCGTGAGCCAGACGTTGGCGTAAATCTGCCCCTTCACCCACTCCAGTTCGTTGAGGTTGACCAGCGGCCGGCCCAGCGCCGTTACGTCGATCTTGCCGGTCTGCTTGAGGGTTTCCGGATCGAGCACGCGCAGGGTAGGCGTGCCGTCGCTCATGTAGAGGTGCTTGTCGTCCGCAGTGAGTGCCCAGCCTTCGCCGGGATAGCTGAATTGGCTGAGGCGCTTGAAGCTGTGCAGGTCGTAGACATAGCCGCGGTGCGATTGCCAGGTGAGCTGGATCAACCGGTTCTTCCAGGCGACGATGCCCTCGCCGTAGTCGGGCGGCGCCAGATCGGCCTTCTGCAGCACCTTGCCGGTGGCCAGCTCCACCTTGCGAATGGTCGATTCGCCCTCGGTACCGGTGCTCTCGTAAAGATAGCCGTCCAGATAGAACAAGCCTTCGGTATAGGCACCGGTATCGTGCGGGTAGGTATGCACGATCTTGTAGCCGTAGATCGGAATGCCTGACTGCGCGTGCGCAGACACGGCCAGCAACAACGCAAACAGGACGAGGACAGATG
>NZ_DATJMN010000326.1:0-11465 GCF_035508675.1 Dyella sp. | reverse complement strand
TCGACCTGCACCACGGGGGCCGTCGTGCCCCCGCTCTTATCAGACGCGAAGGACCCGAACATGTCGTTCTGGCCGGATTGACGGTCGCGCAGATGCTGCTCGGCGACTTTCATCGCATTGGGCAGTTGCAACATCAGGCTGGCGCGGTTGGGCGCCAGCGCGTCCAGTGCGCCGGAGAGAATCAAGGCTTCCAGCACACGGCGATTGAGCTTGGTGGAATCGACGCGGCGACAGAAATCGGCCAGGTCCTTGTATGCGCCGCCTTTGCGGCATTCGTCGGCGATCGCCTCGCAAGCACCCTGGCCCACGCCCTTGATGGCTCCGAGGCCATAGCGGATCACCTTGGGTTCGACCGCCACGAACATGAACTCGGAAGCGTTCACGTCCGGCGGCAGGATGGTCAGGCCGATCGCACGTGATTCGTCGAGGAAGGTCACCGCCTTGTCGGTGTTGTCCATGTCCGACGAGATCGTCGCGGCCATGAACTCGGCGGGGTAGTGCGCTTTCAGCCACGCGGTCTGATAGGAGACCAGCGCGTAGGCGGCGGCGTGCGACTTGTTGAAGCCGTAGCCGGCGAATTTTTCCATCAGGTCGAAGATGGAGTCGGACTTTTCGCCGCTAAGTCCATCCTTGGCGGCGCCTTCGCGGAACTTGGCCCGCTCCTTCGCCATTTCCTCGACTTTCTTCTTGCCCATCGCGCGACGCAGCAGGTCAGCGCCGCCGAGCGAGTAGCCGCCGACGATCTGCGCCATCTGCATCACCTGCTCCTGGTAGACCATGATGCCGTAGGTCTCTTTCAGGATCGGCTCGACGCGCGGGTCGGGATATTCCACTTCCTCGCGGCCGTGTTTACGCGCCACGAAGCTGGGAATGAGATCCATCGGGCCGGGGCGATACAACGCCACCAGCGCGATGATGTCTTCGAAGCGGTCGGGTTTTGCATCCTTGAGCATGCGCTGCATGCCGGAGGATTCGAGCTGGAATACCGCGACGGTCTGCGCTTTTTTCAGCAGTTCGTACGGCGCGGGATCGTCGAGCGGCAGGGCGGCGATATCCAGTGGAGACTCACCGCTTTGCGCGCGCCGTTCGTTGATTGCCTTCACCGCCCAATCGATGATGGTGAGCGTGCGCAGGCCGAGGAAGTCGAACTTCACCAGGCCGACAGCTTCCACGTCGTCCTTGTCGTACTGGGTTACCACGCCGCCGCCGCCGGCTTCGCAATACAGCGGGGCGAAATCGGTGAGGGGTGTCGGGGCGATCACCACGCCACCGGCATGCTTGCCGGCGTTACGGGTGAGGCTTTCCAGTTTCAGCGCCAGATCGATCAGCGACCTGGCTTCTTCATCCTGTTCGTAGAGATCGCAGAATTCCTTGACCACGCGATCGGTTTCTTTCTGCGATTTTTCCGAACGGCCCAGCGCATCGGAAAGCGTGAGATCGAGCGGGCGCGGCGGAATCAGTTTCGCGATACGGTCGACCTGGTTGTAGCCCATGCCGAGCACGCGGCCGGAATCGCGCAGTACCGCCTTCGCGGCCATCGAACCGTAGGTGATGATCTGGCTGACGTGGTCGCGGCCGTATTTGCGCGCGACATAATCGATCACTTCGTCGCGGCGATCCATGCAGAAGTCGATGTCGAAGTCCGGCATCGATACGCGCTCGGGATTCAGGAATCGCTCGAACAGCAGGTTGAATTGCAGTGGATCGAGATCGGTGATCTTCAGCACCCACGCCACCAGCGAACCGGCACCCGAGCCGCGGCCCGGACCGACTGGAATGCCGTGCTGCTTACCCCAGTTGATGAAGTCCGCCACGATCAGGAAGTAGCCGGGAAAGCCCATCTTGATGATCACGTCCAGCTCGCGTTCCAGGCGCGCCTCGTAATCGGCGAGCGTGTGGCCCGGCGCCAGGGGCGCGCTGGCGAGGCGCTCCTTCAAGCCTTCGCGTGCGATCTCGCGGATGTAGCTGGCCAGATCGTGACCTTCCGGCACCGGGAAGTTCGGCAGGTAGTAGGTGCCGAAGCTGAGTTCCAGATTGCAGCGCTTGGCCAGCTCAACCGTGTTCTCCAGCGCCTCGGGGAGGTCCGCGAACAGCTCGGCCATCTGCGCGGGCGTTTTCAGGTATTGCTGCTCGCTGTAATCACGTGGGCGTTTGGGATCGGCCAGCACCCGGCCCTGGTGAATGCAAACGCGTGCTTCGTGCGCTTCGAAGTCTTCTTGCTTCAGAAAGCGCACGTCGTTGCTGGCGATCACCGGCAGATCATGACGGGTGGCAAGCGTCAGTGCTGCGTTGTTCCAGGTTTCTTCGCCTTCGCGGCCGCAGCGCGTGAGTTCAAGGTACAGGCGATCAGGGAACAGGTTCGTCAGCAGGTGTAGGCGCGGCGCGGAGGCGTCCGTGCCCTGGTTGACGGCGGTGCGGGCCACTTCGCTTTCGCGGCCCAGCAGCGCAATCAGGCCGTTCGTCGCATTCGGCGTGAGCCATGCCGCGTCGACCAGTGCGCGGCCACCTTGCTGGCCTTCGCGCCAGGCACGGGAAACCAGGCGGGAAAGGTTGAGATAACCGTCGTGGTTCTGGCACAGCACGGTCATGCGCCATGGGCGCGGATCGTCCGGGGAGCTGATCCACAGGTCGCAACCGCCGATCGGCTTGATGCCGGCCGCGCTGCAGGCCTTGTAGAACTTCACCAGGGCGAACATGTTGCACTCATCGGTGAGTGCGACAGCAGGCGTACCCGCCTGCACGGAGGCAGCCACCAGCGCTTTGATGCGGATGGTCGAGTCGACCAGCGAATACTCGCTGTGCAGATGCAGATGAGCGAAACGGACGGACATGGCTCGCACGCGAAGCAATGGCTCAGCCTAGCGAGCTGGTGGGGTGTGGGCAAGCGTTGACAAGAGCCGGGAATCATCAACCGTAACGGGTTAAGAGCCGCAAGCTTGCCGGACCGCGCTCTTACGATTCCCGCTTCCCCAATCAATGCACCCTGAAGCGTTCATCCGCCACGATCGGCTCGATGTAATGCGAAAGACCTTCCACATTCAGTGGCCGCAAGTTGTAGTCGACGTGCTGCAGGTGCAGTTCGGTGACGTCGGGTGGCGGCACGGTCTTGGGTGTGCGCTTCTGGGTGGTTGATGTGGGTGTTCGGCGACGGAAAGGAAGCATCATGACACCCTCCTCGAAAGCCCGATGTCTGATGGGTCGCGTGAGCATCGGACGGTTATGGCGCGTCCCTGCAGGATGAGCGCTGCGTTTGCTTTACATGCCGACGCAGCGGCGTTCCGAGTCCATTCCTATACCTGCTCTGATGCGCGCGCAATAGGCAAGGTTGCAGGGTCTGGTGCATGTCGCACAGTTTGAAAAAACGTCTTGCGTACGTTCAGCGTATTCAGAATAGCCGGCCCTGGTCGAGCAGCAGTTTGACCGGCGCAAAGCTGCGCCGGTGTTCGGCGCAAGGGCCTAGCCGTTGTAATGCGGCCAGATGGCCGGGCGTCGAATAGCCCTTGTGCGCGGCAAAACCGTAACCCGGATAGTGCCCATCCATCGCGACCATCAAGCGATCCCGGCTGACCTTGGCGAGAATCGACGCGGCGCTGATGGACGGTTCCAACGCATCGCCACCGATGATGGCGCGGGCAGGGCAGGGCAGGTCCCGCGGCAGTTGATTACCGTCGATCAACGCTTCGGTCGCGGCGGGTGCCAGGCCGCGCAAGGCACGGGTCATACCCACCATGGTGGCCTGGAAGATGTTGATGCGATCGATTTCCTCGCGCTCGATCACCACCACGCTGTATGCCAGCGCGCGTTCCACGATCAGTGGGAACAGCGCCTCGCGTTTTGCCTCGCTGAGTTTTTTGGAATCGTCCAGGCCTTTGATGCGGCGCCGCTTGTCGAGGATCACCGCCGCCACGACCACGGGGCCTGCCAGCGGGCCGCGGCCGGCTTCGTCCACGCCCGCAACCATAACCTGCTGGATGACTGCATGGGCGGCTTGCGTGGCGGATGCAGGTAATGGTCGAGCGGCTTCGGCAATATCCATGACGGGAAATCCGGGTTTCAGCGCGTCATCGTAGCCGGGGCGTCGATCAATTCAATGATCGCTGCCGCCGCATGATCGCCGGCATGCCCCGGCAAATGGCCGCGCAGGGCTTCGTGCAGTTGTTCGAAGGCCGCGACGACGGCGCCACGCCGCTCGCTGTCGCGGAACAATTGCAGCGTGGCCTGCGCGAGCTTTTCGGCGGTGAAGTCGTCCTGCATCAGTTCGGGCGCCAACAGCGCGTCCCGGCCCAGGCCGCAGGCGCGGGCAAGGATGTTGGGCAGGGCGTAGACGTCGGTCTTGAGCATGTTGAACAAACGCGCGATGCGATAGCTCAAGGGGGATACGCGATAACCCACCACCATCGGTCGCTTGGCGAGCATGGCTTCCAGCGTCGCCGTGCCCGAAGCCAGCAACACGACGTCGGCGGCGAGCATCGCCTCGTGGGCGTGGCCGTCGAGCAGGATCGGCGCGGTTTCGTCGCGCGGTCCCCGCCCGAGCATGGTCTTGAGCGTGGCCAGCGCGCGCGAATTCGCGGCGGGAATCACGATGCGCAAGCCAGGGATGGCGGCCGCCATTCGCCGTGCCGTATCCAGGAAGATCGCGCCCATGCGTTCCAGCTCGGAATGGCGGCTTCCCGGCAGCAGGGCCAGTACCGGCACGTCCAGCGGCAATTGCAGCGCGCGGCGCGCGGGCACGCGGTCGGACACGAGCGGAAAGCGATCGGCCAGCGGATGGCCAACGAAGCGGGCATCAATGCCGTGGCGTGCGTAGATCGGCGGTTCCATCGGGAACAGGCACAGCACGCGATGCACGCTCTGGCCGATCTTGTCGGCACGCTTTTCGCGCCAGGCCCAGATCGACGGGCTGACATAGTGCACGATGCGCAAGCCTGCTTGCTTCAAGCGGCGTTCGAGGCCGAGATTGAAATCGGGTGCATCGATGCCGACCACGATGGCAGGCTTGGCCTTGAGCAGGCGCGCGATCAGTTCCTTGCGCAGCTTCAGTAGTCGCGGCAAATGGCTGATCACCTCGGCAAAGCCGAACAGCGAGAGCTCGCGGATGTCGTACCAGGATTCGAAGCCATGCTCCTGCATGCGGCGGCCGCCGATACCGGCGAAGCGTGCCTGCGGGTAGTGCCGGCGTAGTGCCGCGATGAGATCCGCGCCCAGTTGGTCGCCGGAGTCTTCACCGGCGATGAGGACAATTAGCGGAGCTGCGGCATCAACGTGCATGGTGACATCTGGAGCCGAAGCCCGTGTCTGATTTGACGATATGCGGGGCGCATATCGTCATCTTGCCAACCCGCGCTCACTGCGTTCCAGAAACTCCAGCATGGCGCGCACGTCTTCGCTTTCCTTGGCCTGGGCGACGAGTTGTTCGCGCGCCTCGGCGAGCGACAGGCCGGAAGTGTAGAGCGTGCGGTAGGCGCGCTTGATCGCGGTGATGCGTTCCGGCTCGAAGCCGCGGCGCTTGAGACCGGTGGTGTTGAGCCCGCGCGGCCGGCCGGCCTGGTCGTTGGCCATCATCAGGAACGGCGGCACATCGGCGCCAAGCAGGCAGCCCATGGCGATAAAGGCGTGCGCGCCGACCTTGCAGAACTGGTGCGCGCCGGAATAGCCGGCGAATACGGTCCAGTCGCCGACTTCCACATGGCCGGCCAACGCCGAGTAGTTGGAGAAGATGGTGTGGTTGCCGATCTTGCAATCGTGCGCAACGTGTACGTAGGCCAGCAGCCAATTGTCGTTGCCGATGCGCGTGACGCCGCCGCCTTCGCCGGTGCCGCGGTTGATGGTGACGAATTCGCGGATCAGGTTGCGGTCGCCGATCACCAGTTCCGTGCGTTCGCCGCCGTACTTCATATCCTGCGGATCGCCACCGAGCGAGGCGAACTGCGCAATGCGATTGTCGCGGCCGATCCTGGTGGGTCCCTGGATGACCACGTGCGGCCCAATCAGCGTGTTGTCGCCGATTTCCACCTCGGCGCCGACGACGGTGAAGGCGCCGATGCTGACATGGTTGCCGATGACGGCCGAGGGATCGATTTGCGCGGTCGGGTGAATCATTTATCCGACCTCGCCGCACACATCAATTCACAGCTAGCCACTTCGCGGCCATCCACCAGTGTGCGCGCTTCGAACAGACCCATGCTGCGCAGCAGGCGCTTGAGCTTCACTTCCATGCGCAACTGGTCGCCCGGTATCACGGGCGCGTTGAAGCGGGCGTTGTCGACCTTGGCAAGATAGAACAGGGGGCTGGCCGAACCGCCTTTCAGGCGCGAGCTGATCTGGGTGAGCAGGCCGGCCGATTGCGCCATCGCCTCGACGATCAGCACGCCGGGCATCACCGGGTGGCTGGGGAAATGGCCGTTGAAAAACGGTTCGTTGATGGTGACGTTCTTCAGTGTCACCACGCTTTGTTCGGGCACGATCTCGATCACGCGATCCACCAGCAGGAATGGATAGCGGTGCGGGAGCAGTTCTCGAATCTGCTCCACGCCCACCGGCAGCGTGATCGAGGTGGTGTTGTCAGTCATCGTTCTTATCCTTTTCCAGCGCCGACAATCGGCGCGCGTACTCGTCCAGGTGCTTGAAGCGCGCAGCATTGCGGCGCCACTGTCGGTTCTCTTGCAGCGGCACCCCGGAGGAATACTCGCCGGCCTCCCGAATCGAATGCGTCACCAGGCTCTTGGCCGTAATGGTAACCCGGTCGGCCACTTCGAGATGGCCGAGCACGCCGGCGTTGCCGCCGATCATGCAATAACGGCCGATTTTCGCACTGCCGGCCACGGCGGCACAGCCGGCCATGGCGGTATGTGCGCCGATGTAGACGTTGTGGGCGATCTGGATCTGGTTGTCCAGGCGCACGTCTTCTTCCAGCACGGTGTCGTCCAGAGCGCCGCGGTCGATGGTGGTATTGGCGCCGATTTCGCAGTCGTCGCCGATGCGCACCCCACCCAGTTGCGGCAGCTTCACCCAGTGGTCGCGATCAAAGGCGAGGCCAAAGCCATCCGAACCTATCACCGCGCCGGGATGTGCCAGCACGCGTTTACCCAGCGTCACGCGGATCACCAGCGTCACGCGTGCGACCAGTCGCGATTGCGCGCCGACGATGCAATCCGGGCCGATGATGCAGTGCGGGCCGAGCACCGCGCCGTCCTCCACTACCGCGCCATCGTCGATGACACAGCACGGTCCAACACTCGCGGATGGGCTTATGCGTGCGCCCGGCGCCACGACGGCCGTGGGATGCACGCCTGGCGCTGCCGCGGGAAGGCGTTCGAACAGCGCCGCGATGTGCGCGTAGGCCACGTAGGGATCACGGGCAATCAATGCGGCGGTGGGGCAACTCTCGGCCGCCTCGCGATGAAGCACCACCACGCCGGCACGTGTAGCGGCCAGTTGTGCGGTGTATTTGCTGTTGGATAGAAAGCTGAGCTGGCTTGGCCCTGCGCCGGCCAGCGTGCCGACGCCGTCGATGATGCGTGCACCATCGCCACGGCATTCCAGGGCGAAGCGTTCGGCAAGTTCGGCGACGCTGTATTGGGTCGTGCTCATCCAGGGCTCCAGGCAACCGCCGCATTGTAGGGTGCGGTCCCTGCGGCATGCATCATTTTGCGGTGGCATCCGCGGGCTACAAAAGAAAGCGCGGCATGGCCGCGCTTGCTTCGGGTGATCCTTGCGGGCCGCCTTAGAACTGGCTGCCGAAGGTGAACTGGATGCGTTCTTCGTACTGGCTGTCGCCGGGTTGCGTACGGATCGGCGTGCCCAGGCTGATGATCAGCGGACCGATCGGCGCCTGCCAGTGCAGCGAGATACCTACGGAGGCATCGAGCTGCTTGGCGCTGAAGTTCTGCACGTTCTGGTAGGCCTGGCCCACATCCATGAAGAGCGAGACACGGGCGGTATTGATGTCCTTGAGGAACGGCAGCGGCAGGTACACCTCCGCCGTGCCCAGCACTTTGAAGGCGCCGCCGATCGGCTGCGCATAGTAATACGGGCTGTTGGCGCAAAAACCGGTGGGGGAGGGCTTGATGGGCGTGCCATCGGTATTGGCGCCGCCGCAAGCGCGCGGACCCAGGGTGTTGTCCTGGAAGCCGCGCAGGTCGGTCACGCCACCCGCATAGAAGTTCATCCAGAACGGGAAGGCGATGGTCTGGCCAGCCTTGTAGCCGACTTGAGAATTCCCGCCGCTGGCCGGCGCGTAATCGGAGGTGGTATCAGCGTACTTCTGATTGCCATAGGTATCGCCGTAGCCGACCTTGCCGTCCAGGTACAGCACGAAACCCTTCCAGAGCGGCCAGTAGTGATTGGCTTCGGCGTTAAAGGTCCAGTACTGCACGGTGGAGCCGGGTAGCGCCACGTTCACGCCGGCGGTCAGCTGGCCGCCGTGCGTCGGTGCCCAGTACGAGTTGCGCGTGTCGTGGACCCAGCTCAGCGAACCGGTCCAGGTGTGGATGGTCTGATGGCCCAGCGCGTTGATGTAGTCGACCAGCACCTGCGGCGTGTAGCCTTCGTAGGTGTTGATCTTGGTGCTGCCGATACCGAGGCTGGCGCTCAGGCGATCGAAGTCGGTGATCGGGACGCCGAGGGTGGTGGAGAGCGACTTGGTGCTGTTCGAATAGCTGGCGTACTGGTCACCCAGGCTGCTGTAATCGGCCTTCGAGAAGGTGGCGTTGTAACCGATGCCGATGCCGTTCTCGGTCAGGTACGGGTTGTAATAGCCCGCGTTGATCGAGGTGAGATAATCGCTGCGCTCCGCGCCGATGGTGAAGCGGTCGCCGGTGCCGAGGAAGTTGTTCTCCGATACCGAGCTGGACAGGATGATGCCCGAGTACTGCGAATAGCCCACGCCGAAGGTCAGGCTGCCGGCGGATTGTTCTTCCACCTTCACCGTCAGGTCGACTTCGTCGTCGCTGCCGGGTACGGTCTGCTTGTCGATCTTCACGGTCTTGAAGAAGCCCAGCTGTTGCAGGCGGATCTTCGAGCGGTCGATCGCCGCCTGCGAATACCAGGAGCCTTCGAGCTGGCGCATTTCACGGCGCAGCACATCGTCTTCCGTGCGTGTATTGCCCTGGAAGATCACACGGCGCACGTACACGCGCGGACCGGGCTGGATGTACCACGTGACGTCGACGGTCTTGTGCTCTTTGTCGAGCTTGGGCACCGAGTTGACCTTGGCAAAGGCGTAGCCGATGTTGGCCAGCAATGCCTTGATCGAGTCGGAGGTGGCCTCGACCGCACGACGGTTGAACAGGTCGCCGTCCTTCACGAACACCAGCTTGCGCAACGTCTCTTCCGGCAGGATCAGCTGGCCGAGCAGGTGGGTGCCGGAGATATGGTAGATATCGCCTTGGACTACGTCGGCGGCGATGTACATCGCGCGCTTGTCCGGCGCAATGGTGACTTGCGTGGAATCGATGCTGAAGTCGGCGTAGCCGCGATCCATGTAGTAGGACTGCAGTTTCTTCAGATCGCCGGAGAGCTTGTCCTGGGAGTACTGGTCGTTCTTGGAGTACCACGACAGCAAGTTGGTGGTGCCCGATTCGAAGCCCTTCTCGATTTCCTTGTCGGTGAAGGCGGTGTTGCCGACGATGTTCACTTCCTTGATCTTGGCGACCTTGCCTTCGCGGATCTCGATATCGACGGACACGCGGTTGCGATCGAGCTTGGTGACGTGCGGGATCACCGACACGTTGTATTTGCCGCGGTTGTAATACTGGCGGATCAGCTCCTGCTGTACGCGGTCCAGCGCCAGTCGATCGAAGGTTTCGCCCTCGGCCAGGCCGATGTCCTTCAGACCCTTCTTCAGGTCGTCGGTCTTGATGTCGTGATTGCCGCGGATGTTCAGCTTGGCGATCGACGGGCGCTCGGTCACCTTGATCACCAGGATGTTGCCGTCGCGGTCCAGTTCCACGTCGCTGAAGAACTTGGTGTTGTACAGGGCGCGGATGGCCTGCTGGGCTTCATCGGTGGTAAGCCGGTCGCCCTTGTTGATCTGCAGGTAGTTGAACACGGTACCCGCGGAAATGCGGTTCAGGCCCTCGATGCGGATGTCGGAAACGACGAAGGGTTCCAGCGCGAACGCGCTGGTGGAGAGGGAGGCAAGCAGGATCAGGGCGGCGATACGCTTCATCGTCGATTCCGTTGTGTTATTCGGACGGGACGGCCATCTGGCCATCCCGCTGCATTTTTTCCAAAGCCGGTGTCATCCCGGCCTCATGTTGTTCCCCCCACTTGCGATGGCAGCGCCGGCAAAAACACCGGGTGCCACGCAGGACGAGAGGTTTGCCACGTGATAGAACGATTGCGGCCAGCCACTCAACCATCGCAGGTTGCAGGCGGTGCGCATCCGTATCACGAGGGCAGGATGATGCGATGGATGTCGTTGTAGAACGCCAGCCCCATCAGCGTGAACAGCAAGGCGATGCCCACGTACTGGCCCGCGATCATGGTCCGCTCGCTGACCGGGCTGCCTTTGATCAGCTCGATAAGGTAATACAGCAGGTGGCCGCCATCCAAGACCGGGATGGGCAACAGGTTGATGATGGCCAGGCTGAGCGACACCAGGCCGAGGAATTCCAGGAAGCGGTCCAGGCCGGCCTGGGCGTACATGTTGGCAGCTTGGGCGATGCCGATGACCCCGGACAGGTTTTTCGTCGATGCCTCACCCGTGACCATCTTGCTGACCATGGTGAAGGTGTCGGTGGTGCGCTGCCAGGTCATGGCGAGCGATTCGGCGAGCGCCTTGATGGGACCGTAATGCTGGATGGCCAATTCCGAGGGCTGGGCACTGATCCCGATCTCCCAGCGTGGCGTTGAGCCGCCTTCCGATTGCATGCGCGCTTTGACCGTGAAGCTCATCGGTTTGCCGTTGCGCTCGGCATCCACGGACAACACCGGCGATTTCGATGCAGCTGCTTGGATTTGATCGCCGAGATCGTAGAAGTCCTTTACGGCGTGGCCGTTGATTCGCACAATCCGGTCGCCTGCATGCAGGCCGGCCTGTTCGGCGGGCGCCTCAGGGGTTACGGTGGCGGCGATGGCCGGCGGCGGAGCGAGTTGCAGGCCCAGTTTGCCCATGTATTGGGCCAGGTCCTCGCCCGCTGGCAGGCGATTGAGCGGTAGCACCAGCGCTCGCTGGGTGCCATCTGCGCCACGTACGGTTATCGCCAGTGGCGTACGGCCCAGCAGGCCGTTGGCGATGGCATCCAGGGAGTCGGTCCAGGTGCTGACCGGTGCGCCGCCCACGGTGAGCAGGCGATCACCGGCCTGGATGCCGGCCTGCGCGGCGATGCTCTGCGGCGCGGCGGTAACTATCGGCGCGGCGTCCGTGCGGCCGAGCACGAACATCAGCCAGAACGCGGCGATGGTGAAGATGATATTGAAGCCTGGACCGGCGGCCACGATGGCGATGCGTTTCCAGAGCGGCT
>NZ_DATJMN010000325.1:0-4078 GCF_035508675.1 Dyella sp. | reverse complement strand
CATGCAATTCGAAGGCGGATGTTATTGCGGCGCGCTGCGCTATATTGCGGACGGTGAGCCGATGATGAAAGGGCAATGCCACTGCCGCGAATGCCAGTACATCAGCGGCGGCTCGCCGCATCTGTTTCTGGTGCTGCCCGCGGACGGCTTCCGCTACACCAAGGGCACGCCCAAGCGTTATTCGCGCACCGATCTGGCGCGGCCGGTATCGCGCGAGTTTTGCGCGGAATGCGGCACGCATATCGTCACGCGGCGGCCGGATCTTCCGGCCGTGGTACTGAAAATCGGCACACTCGACGAACCGCGCCTGTTCGGGGCGCCGCAAGTGGCGATCTACACCTGCGACAAGCAGCCGTTCCACCAGATTCCCGAGGGCATGCCCTCTTTCGAGCGCTTGCCCGCCGGCTAGCGGCCGAAAAGGGGCCGCGGCACCCTGCCAAAGGTCAACTTAACGGTCCCCGCTGCAATCGCTACCATGGCCTGGTACCCCGGGGAAGGTCATGACGCTTATGCACAATCGCCGTATTGCACACATGGCGCGCGTGACGCGCTGCGTGCTGGTCGCCGCCATGCTGGTATCGGTTGGCGTGGCGCGCTCGGCGCATGCGGAAAGTGCCGACGAGGCGCGCTGGCAACGCGAAGCCCAGGCAGTCACCATCACGCGCGATAACTGGGGCATCGCCCACGTGCACGGCAAGAGCGACGCCGATGCCGTGTTCGGCATGGCGTACGCACAGGCCGAGGACGACTTCAACCGGGTTGAAACCAATTATCTCAATGCGCTCGGGCGACTGGCCGAAGCGGAGGGCGAGCACGCCATCTGGAGCGACTTGCGCATGAAGCTGTTTATCGATCCGGTCGAGCTGCAGCGCCAGTACGCGGCCAGTCCGTCCTGGTTGAAGGCGTTGATGGACGCCTGGGCGGACGGCTTGAACGATTATCTTGCCACGCATCCCCAGGTGCATCCGCGCGTGATCAAGCGCTTCGAACCGTGGATGGCGCTGAGCTTCAGCGAAGGCAGCATCGGTGGCGATATCGAGCGCGTGTCGCTGGACGGTTTGCGCGCCTTCTACGGCCACGGCGAACAAACCGTCGCCAGCCTGGACCCGCCGGCAAGCTGGGTTGAACCGTCCGGCTCCAACGGCATCGCCATTGCGCCCAAGCTCACCGCCGACGGCCACGCGCTGCTGCTGATCAATCCGCACACATCGTTCTACTTTCGCTCCGAGCTGCAAATGACCAGCGACGCGGGGCTCGACGCCTACGGTGCGGTGACCTGGGGGCAGTTCTTCATCTACCAGGGTTTCAACCGCCACATCGGCTGGATGCATACCTCCACCACGGCCGATGCGGTGGACGAGTTCGCCGAAACCATCGTGCGCAAGGACGGCAAGCTGTTCTATCGCTACGGCAGCGCGCTGCGCGCGGTGTCGCAGCGCGAGGTCACTGTGCCGTACCGCAAGGGCGACGGTTCGATGGGGCAGCGCAGCTTTACGGTATACGCCACGCATCACGGCCCCGTCGTGAGCGAGAAGGATGGCAAATGGATCGCCATCGCGCTGATGAACACGCCGCTCAAAGCGTTGGAGCAGAGCTGGCTGCGCACCAAGGCAGTCGATTACGCCAGCTACATGAAAGTCGCGGCGCTGCAAGCCAATTCATCGAACAACACCATCTTTGCCGACGACAAGGGCGAGATTGCCTACCTGCATCCGCAATTCATCCCTCGACGCGACGACCGTTTCGATTACACCAAGCCGGTCGACGGCAGCGATCCGGCCACCGACTGGAAGGGCCTGCACGCGCTCAATGAGTTGCCGCACCTGCTCAATCCTCCCAACGGCTGGATCATGAACACCAACGACTGGCCGTATTCGGCGGCCGGCCCTTACAGTCCGCGGCGCGAGGACTACCCGCGCTACATGGATACCGTGGGCGAGAACCCGCGCGGCGTGCACGCCACCATGCTGTTGACCGACAAGCAGGGTTTCACCGTGGAATCGCTAATCGCCACTGCCTTCGATCCCTATTTGCCGGCCTTTGCGCGCCAGCTGCCGATCCTCGTGCACGATTACGATGCGCTGGCCGCGGCCGATCCGCTCAAGCGCAAGCTTGCCGGCCAGATCGCGCTGCTGCGCCGTTGGGACTATCGCTGGGGCATCGCCTCCATGCCGACCACGCTGGCCGTGTTCTGGGGCGACGCCCTGTGGGACAAGATGGACAAGGCCGACAACGCCGAG
Source organism: Dyella sp. (assembly GCF_035508675.1). Lineage (GTDB taxonomy): Bacteria > Pseudomonadota > Gammaproteobacteria > Xanthomonadales > Rhodanobacteraceae > Dyella_B. The sequence continues at coordinate 1,838 of NZ_DATJMN010000325.1, read as the reverse complement.
GGCGTGTCGATGTATGACCGCATGGCCGCGCAGGCGGGTGCGCAGGCACGGCTGCAGGCGTTGGTGGAAGCCTCCGATCGCCTGCAGCGGGATTTCGGCAGCTGGGGCGTGCCCTGGGGTGAGGTCAATCGCTTCCAGCGCCTCACCAGCGATATCGTGCAGCCATTCAACGATGACCAGCCGAGCATCCCGGTACCGTTCACGTCGTCGCGCTGGGGTTCGCTTGCTTCCTTCGGTGCGCATCGCTGGCCCGGCACCAAGCGCTACTACGGTACCAGCGGCAACAGCTTCGTCGCCGTGGTGGAATTCGGCGACAAGGTGCGCGCCCGCGCCATTACCGCGGGCGGCGAAAGCGGCCATGCGGATTCGCCGCACTTCAAGGACGAAGCCGAGCGCTATACCACCGGCAACCTGCGGCAGGTCTATTTCTGGCCGGAGGAGCTGAAAGGACACATAGAGCGCGTCTATCATCCCGGGGCGTGAGCGGGCCGCTGTCGATTCCGCTGCACGCCGTTCGTCAATGCGCAGAGGGACTTCCTCTGCCTGCGAGAGCGTAGCCATGGCCACCCACACTCTTCGTCTTCATCGCGTATTGCGTGCCACGCCGGAGCGCGTCTACCGCGCCTTCCTGGACGCCGACGCCATGGCCAAATGGCTGCCGCCGAACGGCTTCACCGGCCGCGTGCACGCGCTGGAAGCCAGAGTAGGCGGCCGCTACCGCATGTCGTTCACCAACTTCACCACGGGCGGCTGCCATTCCTTCGGCGGCGAATACCTTGAGCTTGTGCCGAACGAGCGGCTGCGCTACACCGGTGTGTTCGACGATCCGAACCTGCCCGGAACGATGCAGACGACGGTATCGCTGCGCCCGGTGTTTTTCGGCACGGAACTCACGGTAGTGCAGGAAGGCGTGCCGGAGATGATCCCCGCCGAGGCCTGTTACCTCGGTTGGCAGGAATCGCTGGTATTGCTGGCGAAACTGGTCGAGGCCGACGTCAACCCTTGAAAGAAACACCGGCCGCAAGGCCGGTGTCGTGGTTTTGTGTCGTGCTCTTGCGCATGCACCCGGCTTCAGTGGCCGATGAAATGCTGGCCTTGCTTGAGCACCACGTCGCACGCCTTGGTGGTGATCTTCGATTTCAAATCGCTGTTGCCGCCGCCGACGTCGGCGAGGTTGGTGGTACGCCCGTTGCTGCCTTTGAGGATACCGCCCAGGCCGCTCTGGTAGTCAGTGTTGCTGGAACCGCCCTGGGTCTTGCCCAAAAGCTTGCCGGCGATGCCGGACGCGCCGGAATCGCCGCCCAGGTAATTGTTTTTCACGCAGTACTGCAGCAAACCTGCCACGTTACCCATGCTGCCGGAACTCATCGAGCTGTTGCCGCCGAGCAGGCCGCCCATTTTCCCGCCCAGGTCGCCCAATCCCTGCGCAGCTGCGGTGCCGCAGGCAAGGCCAAGCGCGAGGGCCATGCCGGCGACCGCGAAAGTAGCGGTGGCGGCGCCATGCTTTAGGGTGTTCATCGCGTCTCTCCCTCTACAAGTGATGCTGTCGATGTCGAAGCATGCGGAACGCGATGCCTTGATCGGCATGCTTCCCCAGCTGATTCGTGAATCGATGCTTCCACTCTTGGCAATCTCCGGCGCCTTGCCGGCCGAGCGCGGAAGCTTGCTCTTTCATGCGACTGAACGTCGCGGCGCGATCTTGGCACCCTGGTCGTCGCGCGGCAACTTGTGCGCGTGCGCCATTCATTTCAAACGTTACGCCTTCCTGCCACACCTGGAAGGCGCCCACGGAAGCGTGTTCTATTTCGTGCCGGCCCAGCCGGGAATCACAAGCCATG